>UQMY01000018.1 GCA_900542325.1 uncultured Collinsella sp.
AGTCATTGGGGACGTTCTTAAACGACTAGTCAAACAAGAACGTCCCCAACGACTACTCATTTAAGCCTGTCCCCAATGACTGCCCAATGGCTGGGAAGGCGCATCCCACACCGACGCATTGCCTTCGGGCCCTCTCCCTAGGCTCTCCATAGCTCAGCTGGACTCCCCGCAACCTGTTCCGAGTTGGCGGAACGAGCGCGACGTGGAGTGTCATTCTTTACCGCGTTAGACTAGACGCAGGGAAAGGAGGAGGACATGGATGCTCGCGTCAAGCAGCTTGTAAATATGATCGAGGACGCTCAGCCTGTCGCTGTCGCGGTACTTGCCAAGCGTCTCGAGGTAAGCGAACGCGCCGTGAGAAACTATATCCATCGCGCAAACGACAACCTTGCAGGGGTTGCACGCATCGTTGGCAGCAAGGGGCAGTATCGTATCGATGTTGCACGTGCAGATGAGCTTGCTCGCTTGCTAGACGGTGCGGCTCTGGCTCATCCGGGCATTCCTGATACGCGCGACGGCCGTGTGTCCTTCCTTCTTAACGACCTCCTCATGCGGTCCCAGTGGGTGACGATTGAGGAGTATGCGGATTTACTCTACGTTTCGGCGCGAACTCTGTCCAATGACATGCGTCTGGTAGAGCAGAAACTCGCCCAATTTGACTTAACGCTCGAAAAGCGCCCACGCTACGGAATCCGCGTTGCGGGCGGGGAGTCGCAACGGCGCCTGTGCCTCGCCTCGCTGGTGAGGCCCGTGTTGCCCGACACCGACGATGCAAAGCTCGCCGAGCGCCTGCGGGCCATCGCCGCATGTGTGGACGATGCCCTGACGGCCTCGCCCGTCACGGTGAGCTCGCTGGCATCCCGCAATCTCATCATGCATCTTTACATCGCTCTTGGCCGCATCGAGCAGGGCTGCTATGTCCCAGCTGCAGAATCGGACGTTCAAAAACTGGAGGGAACGCGCGAATACGCCGCGGCTTTCCAGATTGCCGCAAACATCAAGGATGCCCTGGGCGTGAGCATGCCCCGAGAAGAGGTTGCTTTTATCGCAATCCATTTGCTCGGCAGGGGCACGGGCGTGCCCGAGAAGGGCTCTGCCGTTATCTCAGATGAGATGTGGGAGATTGCTTCCGAGATGGTACGTGCGGTCAACGATGAGTTTAGGTTTGACTTTAGCGGCGATCTTGAACTTCGCATGAACCTTGCTCGGCATATCGGCCCTCTGGGCTATCGCCTTGAATATCACATGCATATGGATAACCCCATGCTGCCCGATATCAAGACGAGGTTTCCGTTGGCCTATTCGATGGCAGCTGGCACCTCGCAGGTACTCGAGCGTCATTTTGGCAGCCAGCCCTCTGATGAAGAGCTCGGCTACATCGCCATGGCATTTGCCCTGGCCCTCGAGCAGCAAGCCGACCAGCCGCGTCGCAAACGCATCCTGATCGTGTGCGCCTCGGGAGCGGGAAGCGCCCGTATGCTCGAGCACCAGTACCGCAAGCAGTTTGGTATGTATATCGAGTCGATTGAGACATGCGACGTCGCCCGCGTGGGAACGCTCGACTTTTCGCACATCGACTACGTGTTCACAACGGTGCCGCTCAACGTCAAGTTGCCCGTGCCCGTCCGCGAGGCCGATTTCTTCTTGGAGACGAGCGATGTCAACGCTATCCGCAAGGTGCTGAGTGATGACGCTGCGCAATCGGACTCCCTGAGCGCTTTCTTTAGCCGTGCCCTGTTCTTCAACCGCGTTGAGGCGTCGTCGAAGCAGGCCGTTCTCCGATATCTCTCCGAGCGCGCCGTCGAGAGCGGCCGTGTCGATGCCCAGTTTGCCCAAGAGGTTGCCGAGCGCGAGAGCGCGAGTGCCACCTCGTTTGGCAATGGGGTGGCCATGCCCCATGGGATGCATCCTTTGAGCGCCGAGGCCTTTGTTACCGTGGGCCTGCTCGAACATCCCATTCTTTGGGACGAATACGGCCATGAGGTCGATATCGTCTTTATGGTGTCGTTTGCCCGGTCGGGCGGCGATGAGGCGCGGATCTTGAGCTCACTGCTCGCTGAGATCTTTATGGACCGCCAGGGGGTCGAGCGCTTACGCGAGCGCCGGTCCTGGCATGAGCTGATGGCGCTTGTGCAAGCGCATACGGCTTAAGGCTTCTTTTGTCGAAAACCCTGCCTGCCTGCAATAAACCTCGAGGATTGCGGGTGGGAGATAGGCGTTTCGAATATTCAAGTACAAACCAAACATCACGGGAGAGGAGACCGTTATGGACGATCAGGGAACCGAGATGGTTTCGTTTCAGCTGGTCGCTGCAGCGGGAGAGGCGCGCAGCCTTGCCTTCGAAGCCCTTGAAAAGGCAAAGGCGGGGGATTTTGACGCTGCCGCCAAACTCATGAAGCAGTCAAAGGATGCGGGAATCAAAGCTCACCACATCCAAACGCAGCTGCTTTCGACCGAGGCGGCGGGCGAGCATCTGTCGGTGGATGTGTTGCTGGTCCATGCTCAGGACCACCTCATGTGCTCCATGCTTGCTCAGGAGCTCGTGCAGGAGCTGATCTGCCTGTATGAGCGCACTGCAGCCAAGAACGCCTAACGGCGTGCGGCGACTATCCAACCAATCAATGCGAAGGGAATCCCTTATGAAGATCCTTCTTGTTTGCGCAGCTGGCCTGTCTACAAGCATTCTGATGAAGAAACTCGAGAAATACGCGGAGCAAAACGGCATCGAGCTCGATATCGATGCGGTGGGTATCGGCGAGTATCAGGAGACCTGCGCCGATTATGACGTGCTGCTCTTGGGGCCGCAGGTGTCCTACCAGCTCAACACCGTCAAGCAGGGGAGCGGTAAGCCGACCGCGGTCATCCCCGCACAGGACTACGGCATGGGCAACGCCGCCAACGTGCTGGCACTCGCCCAGTCGCTGTTGGGCTAGGAGGCGACTATGGAAAAGTTCATGACCCTGCTTCAGGAAAAACTGACCCCTATTGCCAATTTCTGCGGCGCCGAGCGCCACTTTGCCTCCATGCAAAAGGGCTTTATGAGCGCGATCAGCTTCATCTTGGTCTCTGCCGTCTTTATGATCATCGCCAACCCGCCGGTCACGGCCGACCTGGTGGCGCGGGGCGGGTTCTGGTCCGTCTTTGGCCCTTGGCTCGATTTTGCCACGGCCAATAAGCTCACGCTGCTCATCCCGTTCAACATGACGATGGGCATACTGTCGGTGATCGTGACGTTCGCAATCGCCTATAACCTGGCGGGCACCTACAAGATGCCCAAGCTTAACGCCGGTATGACCTCGCTGGTGATGTTCCTGATCGCCGCGGCGCCGTCGTCCTACTACCAGCTTGCTGATGAGTCCGTGCTCCAGGCGGTCCCCTGCACCTATCTGGGTGCGCAGGGCCTGTTTACCGCCATCATCGTTGCCCTGGTCTCCGTCGAGGTCACGCGCTTCTGCCAGACCAAGGGCATCACCATCAAGATGCCCGATGGCGTGCCGCCGTTTTTGTCCGAAACCTTTGGCGCCATCGTGCCTATGCTCGCCAACATCCTCATCTTCTTTGGTGGCAACCTGCTGATCCAGATGATCGATCCCACGCTGTCCATCCCCTCGGTTATCGAGAAGCTGCTCGCTGCCCCGCTTTCCGTCGCAGTTGACTCTGTGCCCGGCGCACTGCTTATCTGCTTCATGACGCTGCTGTTTTGGTGCTTTGGCGTCCACGGCAACATGATCGTGATGCCCATCACCGCCCCGGTCACGCTTGCCGCCTTTGCTGCCAACGCCTCGCTCTACGCTGCTGGGCAGCCGCTTGAGTTCCACCCGGTATTCATGTCGATGGTCATCAACCTCATCGGCGGCACGGGCAATACGTTCTCTTTTGTGGCGCTCTGCGCGTTTAGGGCAAAGTCGCAGCAGCTCAAGGCATTTGGCAAGGCATCGATCGTGCCGAGCTTCTTCCGTATCTCCGAGCCCGCGATCTTTGGCGCACCCATCATCTTCAACCCGATCCTCATGGTTCCGTTCGTGCTGGGCGGTATGATTTCGGCCCTGCTGTATTGGGGTGCAATCTCACTGGGTCTTGTCTCTAACTTCTACATCTTGGTGAGCGGCACGTTCCCCATCTTCGTTCAGGGCTTTATCCAGTGCCTCGACCCGCGCATCTGGGTATTTACGATCGTTTTGATCGTGGTCATGGCTGTGGTCTGGTACCCGTTCTTTAAGGTGTACGACAACCTGCTCCTGGCACAGGAGCAGGAGAACGCCGCGGCAGCTTCTGCCAAGGATGCTGAGTAGCATGGGTTACTTTGACAGAACGTCTGCTGCCGGTATGCCCGAGGGCTTTTTGTGGGGCGGCGCGCTCGCTGCCAACCAGGCCGAAGGGGGTTGGAACGAGGGCGGCCGCGGTATGTCGCACTCCGACCTGATTCCACAGGGTCCCGACCGCTGGGATGTGATGTTTGGCAGGCAAAAGCCCGTGGATGATCCGGACAGGCTGTATCCATGCCGTTGGGGCAACGACTTCTTCCATCATTGGCGCGAGGACGTCGAGCTCTTTGCCGAGATGGGCTTTAAGTGCCTGCGTCTTTCAATTTGTTGGAGCCGTATTTTTCCCACAGGGATGGAGGCCGAGCCCAACGGTGAGGGCTTGGAGTTTTACCGTCAGGTATTCGAGGCGCTGCGCGAGCACGGAATCGAGCCGCTCGTGACGCTGTCGCACTACGACTATCCGTTGGCTCTGGTCGAGCGCTATGGTGGCTGGCAAAGCCGAGAGATGATCGAGCGGTATGCGCACTACGTCGAGACCGTCGGACGCGCGTACCAGGGCCTCGTGCGTTATTGGCTTACGTTCAACGAGATCAACAGCGTGGCGCTGTCCTATCTCAACGCGGGTGTCACGCTCGAGGATGAGCGTGACCGTGCAGCCGTGACCGCGGCGTTCTCGCACCATATGTTTATGGCGAGCGCTCGCGCTGTCGAGATTCTGCACAAGATCGATCCCGCAAACAAGGTGGGTTGCATGATCGCTGCCGGTGCGACCTATCCGTACCGTTGTGCGCCCGAGGACGTATGGCTTGCGTATGAGGAGGACCGCGGCCGCTACTTCTACACAGACGTGATGGCTGCGGGCGCCTATCCTGCTTGGAAGCTGCGTGCACTCGAGAAAGAGGGTGTTCACGTGCCCTTTGAGCCGGGCGATACGGAGTATCTGGCAGAGCATACGGTCGACTTCATCTCGTTCTCGTACTATTGCTCGCGCTTGGTGTGCGCCGATGATCAGGTGATCGCCGAGAAGGCGGAGGGCAACGTGTTCCCGACGCTGCGCAATCCGTACCTCAAGGATAAAGAGACTGCCTGGAAGTGGCAGATCGATGCGCTGGGTTTGCGCGTGACGCTTGCCGGATACCACGATCGTTACCATCTTCCGCTCTTTATCGCCGAGAACGGTGTGGGCGGACTCGATGCGCTGGAAGACGGCAAAGTCCACGATGCGTATCATATTGATTACCTGCGCAGGCATATTCTTGCGCTGCGCGATGCAATTGTCGAGGACGGTGTTGACCTGATGGGATACACGCCGTGGGGCTGTATCGATTTGGTGTCGGCCTCGACGGGGCAGATGAAGAAGCGCTATGGCTTTGTTTATGTCGATGCCGATGATACGGGCAAAGGCACGTTCGATCGCTACCGAAAGGACAGCTTCTGCTGGTACCAAAAGGTCATTGCATCAAATGGCGAGGACTTGAGTTAACTCTTGCAGGTCTGTTGCCCCCGCGGTCCGCTTCGGCCGCGGGGCTTTTGCTATTGAGGCGGCTGTTCATGAGGAGCATTGCAGACTGCGGAAACCCGGCACTTGGGGACGTTCCTTTCCTGCCGGCAGCTTGGGACAGTCCTAAAAGGCCGCATCGATCAACTGCGGAAAGCACATCCCAGAATGAGCGTCCAACATGGGGTGCGGTTTCCCTTGAGGCCCTCAATCGGAAAATGCATCCCAGATTTTTGTCGAAAAGCGGTCCCTAGTTTCCCAAACGGGCCGCTAACGGAAAGCGCATCCCGCTATTGGGCCCCAAAGCAGGATGCGCTTTCCGTGCCGGCAGTTCCAAGCAGTTCGGGATGGCCCTTTTCGTCTGCTCTCGGCCGGCGTCCGTAAGACTGTCCCCAACGACCACTCATTTAAGTCTGTCCCCAATGAGTGCGTAAGACTGTCCCCAACGCCCACTCATTTAAGTCTGTCCCCAATGAGTGCCCAATGACTAGTAGTAGGCCCACATGGCTTCGACTTCGTTGAGGACTTCTACGACGCCCCAGCGACGGGCGCTGCGGCTGGCCGAGTTGGGGTCGTAGACGCCAATCTGATTGGCATTGTCGATGCCGTAGAGCACGATGTAGTGGCCTACGTTGGTAAACGTACCGGGGCGCACTGCGGCGATAACGGGCGCACCCGAGTGAAGTGCTTGGGTAATCGATTCACGATCGTTATAGAGCTGTGTTCCGTTGAGTCCCAGCTGCCACGCACCGCCTGTCATAAACGACCACTCGGTGGCACCAGTGGGGGCGTAGTTGCCGGCTTCGGCCAGCGCGCATATATCGACCGGCGTCTTATCGGTGTGGCCGGTCTTAAAGATATAGACCATGGTGAGGCAAGTGGGACCGCAAGCGTTTTCGCGGATAGTGCCACCGGCATAGGACAGCTCCGACCATGCGGGGTCAATTTGGTAGATGTGGGGCATGGTACCGGCCTGCCATTGCGAGCGTGGGGTCGAGAACGCAAAGGAGTAACCGGGCGCGACGGGAGCTTTAAGCAGCTTGTCCTCGGCAGTGGGCTCAAGACCGGCTGATCCGTGGGAGATACAGGATCCCAAAAACACAAAGACGAGGCAGGCGGCAATGGAGCAAAGCGCAAGGCGTAGGCGGCGGGCCGGAAGCACGTGGCTTGTGGTATGCGACGCGGGGTGAGGGGCGGAATTGCCGCGATCGCGTTGAGGTCGCGAAAAGGAGCGTTTAACGTAGTAGTCGGTCTTACGGCGATCGTAGCGGCGCGGCTGCGATATGTCGGTCTGGCGTTGGCGTGTGCTCGTACTCACGCGGTCTGACTGCTGCACGGTACGGCTTTGTTGCCGAGAAGAAGCCCCGGGCTGCTCTTGGGGGCGCTGCTGGTTGCCGTTGTCGGAGGTGCTTCTGGGCGTTGGCGTGGTGCGGCCGGCAAGGCGCACGCTTTGTGGCCGTTGGTCGCCGTCATTGTATCCGTATACCATTCGAATCACCTTGCCTCGTGTGTAACTTGTCTATCCTACATAAAAAGATGCACGACACATGGGTATGTGCGCCAAAAGCCTGACAAATGGTATGAACGTTGCCGCGCCGCGCGCCAAGCGTCCCGGCAACAGGTATCCAAAAGCAGACAAGATGAAAGCGTCCAGGACGAATGACGTCTCCCGCCGTTCGTCCCAAAAACGGCGCCGCTCGTTTTGCAGTTCTGCCTTCGGTCGAGCCATAAGCGGCAGCGTGGCGCCGAGGCCGTATCTTAAAGCCACGAAATAAAAGCGCGCGGTCGAACAGGCCGCGCAAGGGGTGACGCCAGGGGGCGTCAAAAAGGAAAGGAGGGGAACAATGGCGGACAAGAACGCAGAAGTTGCAGTCGAGGACAACGGCGGCATGAAGAAAACGCTTTCGCTCTGGAACTTCTTCACCATCGGTTTCGGTGCCATCATCGGTACCGGTTGGGTTCTGCAGGTCGGCGACTGGATGGTCGTGGGCGGCGGTCCCGTTCCCGCTATGATTGCATTCCTCTTGGGCGCAATCTTCCTCGTGCCCGTCGGAGCTGTTTTTGGTGAGCTCACGGCTGCTATCCCCATTTCGGGCGGCATCGTCGAGTATGTCGATCGTAGCTTTGGCCGTACGATGAGCTACATCACCGGCTGGCTCCTGGCCCTGGGCAACGGCATCCTGTGCCCGTGGGAGGCCATCGCCATCTCGACCCTCGTGTCCGAGATGTTCGGCAGCCTGCCCGGCCTTGAGTGGCTGCGCGCCGTCAAGCTCTACACCATCCTGGGCGCCGACGTTTACCTGTTCCCGACGCTGATCGCGCTCGGCTTTGCAACCTACGTCATCTTCCTCAACTTCCGCGGTGCCAGCTCGGCCGCCAAGCTGCAGGCCTTCCTGACCAAGGCCCTGCTCTGCGGCATGCTACTCGCCATGGGCGTCTCGCTGTTCACCGGCTCGCCGGACAACGCCATGCCCGTGTTCTCCCAGGTCACCGGTGCTGGCGGCGGCAAGCCCGCTACCGAGGGCACCAGCCTGTTCGCAGGCATCGTTTCGGTCCTGGTTCTGACCCCGTTCTTCTACGCCGGCTTCGACACTATTCCTCAGCAGGCTGAGGAAGCAGCCGAGGGCCTCAACTGGAACAAGTTCGGCAAGATCATCTCCTTGGCCCTGCTGGCCGCCGGCGGCTTCTACATGGTCTGCATCTACTCGTTCGGCACCATCCTCGACTGGCATGAGTTTGTTAAGAGCCCGGTTCCCGCGCTTGCCTGCCTCAAGGGCATCAACATGCTCCTGTACCTGGCCATGCTCGTCATCGCCACGCTTGGACCCATGGGCCCGATGAACTCCTTCTACGGCGCCACGAGCCGCATCATGCTCGCCATGGGCCGCAAGGGCCAGCTGCCCGAGAAGTTCGCCGAGGTCGATCCCAAGTCCGGCGCTCCCAAGCTCGCCTGCGTCGTTCTGGGCGTCATCACCGTCGTCGGTCCGTTCCTGGGCAAGAACATGCTCATCCCTCTGACCAACGTGTCGGCTCTCGCCTTCATCTTCTCCTGCGGCATGGTCGCCCTCGCTTGCCTGCGCATGCGCTTCACCGAGCCCGACCTGCCTCGTCCCTACGAGGTGCCCGGCGGCAAGTTTGGCATCAGCCTCGCTATCGTTGCCTGCGGCACCATCATTGGCCTGCTCGTGATCCCGTTCTCTCCCGCCTCCCTCAACATGGTGGAGTGGAGCATCGTGATCGGCTGGCTGGCTGTTGGCCTGGCCCTCATGGCCTTCACCAATTCCCGCAAAAAATAACGCCTAGCCGGGACGGATCGGGTGCGCGGGGCCTTCTCTCCCGCGCACCGAACCCGGCACCACTTGGGTAGTTTTGTGAGGCCTTAACCCAACGCGGCCTCGCCCACTATATGGATCCATAAGGAGGAACCATGTCCACTAAGTATGCAATCGTTGGCGGCAAGCTCATCGACGGTACCGGTGCCGAGCCGGTCGAGAACTCCCTCGTTCTCGTCGACGAAAATGGCAAGATCGAGTACGCCGGTGTCATGCAGGACCTTCCCGAGGGCGTTGAGGTTATCGACGCCGCCGGCAAGACCGTCCTTCCCGGCCTGATCGACACCCACCTGCACTTCTCGGGCAACCTGACCGACGATGACACCGACTGGGTCATGCAGCCGCTCCTCGAGAAGCAGGCCGTCGCCGTCAAGCAGGCCTACGACTGCCTCACCCACGGTCTCACCACCGTCTGCGAGATCGGCCGCTTTGGTATCCAGATCCGTGACTGCATCGACAAGGGCGTCTTCAAGGGCCCGCGCGTTCTGGCAACCGGCCTTGGCTTCTGCCGCGTTGCCGGCCACGGCGACTCCCACCACTGCAGCCAGGAGCTTAACAAGGAATCGCACCCCTGGGGCGATCAGGTCGACGGTCCTTGGGATCTGCGTAAGGCCGTCCGCCGTCGCCTGCGTGAGAACCCCGATGCCATCAAGATCTGGGCTACCGGTGGCGGCATCTGGCGCTGGGACTCCGGCCGCGACCAGCACTACTGCTCCGAGGAGATTCAGGCCGTGGTCGAAGAGGCCAAGATGGTCGGCATCCCCGTTTGGAGCCACTGCTACAACAACCACGCCGCTGCCTACGATTCCGTCCGTTTTGGCTGCGAGCAGCTGATCCACGGCTTCGATATCGATGAGCGCACCATGGACCTCATGGCCGAGCAGGGCACCTTCTTCACCCCGACGATCGCCTTCCTGCCCACTTGGTACGCCACCTATCCGCCCGTCTACGTCCCCGAGCTGCACGACAAGTACGAGGGCACCCTGGTCGAGAAGGAACTGCAGCGCAACTACGACTGCCTGCGCGAGGCCAAGAAGCGCGGCGTCGTCATGACGATCGGCTCCGACTCCTTCTCCTTCGTCACCCCGTACGGCACCTGCTCCATCGAGGAGATGTACGAGTTCGTCGACAAGATCGGCTTCACCCCGGTCGAGACCATCACCTGTGCCACCCTCAACGGTGCCAAGATGTGCCACATCGAGGACGAGACCGGTTCCATCGAGGCCGGCAAGTGCGCCGACCTGCTGGTCGTCAACGGTGACGTCGCCGCCGACATCCACGTGCTCAACACCGACAACATGGACGTCATTATGAAGGACGGCTGGATTGTCGAGGCCGGCACCTTCGGCGAGGCAAACAAGTACAGCGCCTAAGCTACCGTTCATCGATGGCTGGATGTAAAACACAGTATTTGATTGCATAATGCAATGGAGAGGGTCGCTTGCGGCCCTCTTTATTGCTATGGGGTGCGTCAGTAAGAAGGGGATGACGGTGGATCTCAATAGGCTGATTCTGGGTAAGAGCTACAACTCTACCAAGGTCTTTCGTACGGCCCAGCATGTGGTTCAGGCCATCTTGCTCGGTTTTGTCGTTCCGGCGCTTATCCTGTTGCTTATCTGGGATTTGACTGATAATCCCAACCCCGTCCCGGGCGTTGTCGTCATTGCCGGCTTGGTCATGCTGTGCTTCTTCTTTTCATATGTCTTTGTGGTCCCCGACGACCTCACGTCGAGCGCTACCGACCGTACGCTCGCCATCGCATCAAAAATATTCGCCTACACGTCGCGCGGCCTTACGCCCGAAGCGGCCCTGGGCGCCTCCAAAATCATCCTTTCCGAGACCATTGCTTCGGCCATCTGCTTTACCGACGGCAAGCAGGTGCTGGCGAGCTGGGGCGAGGACTCGGCAAAATGCCCCGCGGGCACTCCGGTTGTGCTGCGGACTACGCTCAACGTGATCAACAGCGGTGAGCAAAGCGTGTTCTCGCGCGATGCCTCGACCGAGACGGGTGGCTACTTTCCGCGCCTGCGCGCCGGTATTGTCGCACCGCTTACCGTGCGCGGGCATTGCGTGGGCACGCTCGAGCTGTATTATCCCCGTCTGAGCAGCATCGATATGCGCCAGACGGCGCTTGCCTCGGGCTTTGCCGACCTCATTTCCACGCAGCTTGCGAGCTTTGAGCTTGAGCGCCAGGACGAGCTTACGGCCCGCGTGGAGCTGCGTGCCTTGCAATCGCAGGTCGATCCTCATTTTCTGTTTAACACCATCAGCACCATCGTGTCGCTCGTTCGAACCGAGCCCGACAAGGCCAGGTCGCTGCTGATCGACTTCTCCAACTACTATCGTCAGACGCTTTCTGATTCCGATACGCTCACCACGCTCGAGCACGAGGTGGAACAGGGCACTCGCTATATCAATCTTATGCAGGCTCGTTATGGCGACGGCCGTCTGCGCGTCTCGGTCGATATCGACTTTGAGGTGCGCGATTGCATGGTGCCGCCGTTTATCTTGCAGCCGTTGCTCGAAAACTGCATCAAGCACGCGCAGCGCGAGACCGAGCCGCTTTCTATTCATGTTAGGGCTTTCGAGACCGATGACGGTTTGGAGATCATCGTCGAGGACGATGGCATCGGTATGAGCGAAGAGGTCTGCGCACATCTGTTTGAGCAACATCGCCTGGAGGAGCCCGAGAGCATTACCGCCGACGGCTCCGTCAAGCGAGGTTGCGGCCTGGCGCTCTTCAACGTGCTTCAGCGCATCCATTTCTTTTACGGAGAAGATTCCGGCATGCGCGTGAAGTCCCAGGGGGGCGTGGGAACGCAGGTCATCGTCGAGCTGAACGGCGAGCCGCATGAGCCGGCGCCGTTGACGGCGTAGCACGCGGTTGGATTGAGAGAAAAAGAGGGGAAGCACATATGTCCGAAGGCTGGAACATCTTGGTGGTTGATGACGAACCTCCCATTAGGGCTGAGCTACGCTATCTGTTGGAAAAGGATACGCGTGTGGGCCAGATTGCCGAGGCGGGCAATGTCACCGAAGCCGTGGAGTCGATTCTGTCGAACAAGCCCGACGTGCTGTTTTTAGACATTACCATGCCCGGTCGCTCGGGAATTGAGCTTGCCGAGACGCTGCAGAACCTAAAGACGCCGCCGGTGGTTGTGTTTGTGACGGCGTTTGCCGAGTATGCGGCCGATGCCTATAACCTCGATGCCGTCGATTATGTCGTCAAGCCGGTCGAGGACGCACGCCTGTCAAAGGCACTCGACAAGATCGAGGCAGCCTTGGGTGTCCGTCGTGTTATCCACGCTCCGCGCCAGCCTTTGCGTCTGACGGTGGACCGCGGGGGCAAAAAGGTGTTCATTCCCGCCGCAGACGTCTGCTACTTTGAGGCGCGCGCCGATTTTTGCAACGCCATCTGCGCCGAGGGAACGTACCTGATCAATGAGTCGATCTCTTCGCTCGAGCGTCGCTTGGTCTCCGAGGGCTTTATTCGCGTTCATCGCAGCTATCTGGTCAATTTGGAAGACGTGCACAATGTCGAGATCGGTTCCACGGGTCTTATGGAGCTCAGGCTCGATCGCGTAACCTCGACGGTGCCCGTGTCCCGCCGTCGCGCTGCCGAGGTTAAAGCACACTTGGGGCTTGCGTAGACGGTCTGCGTGCCGTCGTTTACCATCGCAGGTTTGGCATGGGCGCGCGGTGGGCATAATGGGTGGCATCGAATGAAATCGAAAGGATCATTATGCCCGCGCTTATCACCCATCATCTGTTTGGCGAGGAAAGCATCGACCGTCTTCCGCAGGGCGTCATCACGTCCGATGAAGAGCGCATTGCCTTTATCTTGGGCAACCAAGGCCCCGACCCGTTTTTCTTTCACATTCTGACACCGCGTGTTTCCGACTGCACGCTGCTGGCGCAGGTCATGCATCGGTCGCGTATGTCTCGCCAGTTCGCGTGCCTGCGCGACGGCGTGTCGCATCTGTTGCCGCGCGACGCCAGCTTGGGTCGCGCCTTTGCGCTGGGCCTGCTGTCTCATTACGTGCTCGACCGCAACGCCCACCCCTTTGTCTATGAGCAACAGTTTGGCATCGTGGAGTCCGATTCAGAGCTTGAGGATTCGAGCAGTCAGGTCCATGCCGTGATCGAGAGCGACCTGGATGTACTGATGCTGCAGCTTAAACGCGATGGCGCTACGGTCGACGATTACCCGCCGGCGGGCGAGATCGTCACCACCGACCGTATCAATCGCGTTGCCGGCGTGCTGATGAGCTATGTTGCCGGACGCGTGTACGGTATTGACATTCCGGCGGGGGAATACGGTGCCGCCGTTGCCAATATGCAGCGACTTTACCGCGCGATTGAGCCGGCCGGCTCCGTAAAGACGCGCGCGATCTCGTTGGTTGAGGGCTTGGTGCACGACTACTCGCTGCTCGACGGCCTTGCCCATCGCGTGACGACGGAGCTGCCCGAGCGCACCGGTAACCTGGGCCATCTGACATGGAAGAATCCCTTTACCGATAAGGTCTCGAATGAGAGTTTCCCCGAGGTCTTTGATCGCGCGCTGGTCGATTACGAGTGTACGGTCGCGCGTTTTATCGAGACCGGCGACATGGAGGCCGTGACCAGTCACGTCAACTACAGCGGTCGCGTGCTCAATGTCGATGAGGAGTTCGACCGCGAGGAATAGGGCCCATGCGTGCCCCTTTGCCGAATCCTTACCGGTGCTTCTGGACAATTGGGGTACGATGAATTAACTGCATATCGGGCGAATACGAAGGGTCCCTGTCCATGAAATACACCAAGCTCGAGCGTAACTGGGTCATGTACGATGTGGGAAACTCGGCCCTCGTGCTGCTCAATACCTCGGTGGTGCCCATTTACTTTAACGCCATCAATACCGGCGCTTCCTCGGCCGACCTGGTGGTCGCCTGGGGCAATGCGCAGACGATCGCCTCGCTGGTCATCGCCATGCTCATGCCCATTCTGGGCGCGCTTGCCGATTACGCCGGCAACAAGATCAAGTTCTTCTTGGGCTTCTTCCTGACGGGTCTCGTGCTTTGCTTTGCACAGGCTATCCCGATGTCCGCCATGGCGTTTTTGACCGTCTATGTGCTGTGCACCATCGGCCTCAACTCGTCTATGACGTTCTACGACGCCATGTTGCCCGATGTCACCACCGATGAGCGCATGGACGCCGTGTCGAGTTCGGGCTTCGCTTGGGGCTACATCGGTTCCACCGTGCCGTTCATCATCTGCCTGGCGCTCATTATGGGCGGTCCGGCCCTTGGCGTCCCCACCATGTTGGCCACGCGCCTGTCGTTTATTATCACCGGCGCCTGGTGGCTCATCTTTACCTTGCCGCTCATCCGCACCTATAAGCAAAAATACGGTCGCGAGCGCAAGCCCGAAGACACCATCGGCTACATTGTGGGCGGCGTGTTCTCCGAGGTCGGACACACCATGCGCGAGATCGCCCACAACAAGACCGTGCTGGTCTACATGATCGCGTTCTTCTTCTATATCGATGGCGTGCACACGGTCATCTCCATGGCAACCAGCTACGGATCGGCCTTGGGCATCGATTCGACCCAGTTGGTCCTGGCGCTGCTCGTCACGCAGTTTGTGGCTTTCCCGTCCGCCATCATCTACGGCAAGCTCGCCGGCCGCGTGGGCACGCTCAACATGATCTTGGTGGCAGTCGCCGCCTATATGGGCATCGTGCTCTTTGCCGCGTTCTTCCTCAAGACCGCCTTTGAGTTTTGGGTGCTTGCCATTTTGGTCGGCCTGTTCCAGGGCGGCGTGCAGGCGCTCAGCCGCAGCTACTTTGGCCGCATTATTCCCAAGGAAAAGTCCAACGAGTACTACGGCTTCTTTGATATCTTTGGCCGCTATGCAAGTGTTATGGGCACCTTCTTGGTGTCGGTCGTCACCTCGCTGACCGGCAACCCCTCGCTGGGCGTCCTGTCTATCGGCGTGCTGCTGGTGGTGGGCTTTGCGCTGCTGGTCCGTCTGTCCCGCATGTCTCAAACGGCAGAGCAGGCCGCATAGGAACTTGCCGGTAATTGCGTCCGCCGCGATACTCTTTTGGGGCTATCCGCAATAAACATTCTGACTTTCGAACAATGATTAGCCCAAGTGGGTATGATGGAGTCAGCTAGGTCGCGGGGCGTCGCCTGTGTTTGGCGGCGTCCCGTTTTTGTGTTGCAGGGAGGGTAAGGCATGAACGCCACGGTCGTGATTCCAACGTATTGGGCGGGCGATGACGCTCGCGCAAACGCCCCTGGCACCTATGACCATTCGACACGACTCAACGCCGACAATCCCGAACTCGACCGCTGCCTGGCCTCGCTTGAACAGGTGCGCGACATCCCGCGCATCATCCTTTTGGTGGTCTGTCCCGTTTCTGCCACAGCCGATGTGTCGCTGCGCGTGCACGAGATTGTCGACGCGCATCCCACGCTCAAGGTCACCGTTGTCACCAACACCCAGGCCTCGCGCATCGCAGACCGGGTTGCTCAGATCGCGCCCAAGGGTTCGGGCGAGTGCGTGAGTCTGCGAGGCTACGGCGCCATCCGCAACATGGGGCTGGCCTGTGCCGCTGTGCTGGGGCATGACGCGGTTATCTTTTTGGATGACGATGAGACTGTCATCGATGCCGACTTTATGAAGCGTGCGACCTACGCGCTGGGTCAGCAGACGCGTCAGGGCCTGCCGATCTTGGTCAAGAGCGGCTATTTCTACGATCGCGACGGATCGCCGCTGGCTCCCGCGGACAAGGCGGGCATCTGCCATCGTTGGTGGACCAAGCGCATCGAGTTCAACCGTTGGATGAAAAAGGCGCTCTCGGGCACCCGCATCTCGCGCTCCAACTACGTGTGCGGCGGCCTGATGGCCCTGCACGCCCGCGCCTTTACGCGTGTGGCCTTTGACCCGTTTATCACCCGCGGCGAGGACTTGGATTACCTCTTTAACATGCGCATGTTTGGCTACGACGTGTGGTTCGATAACGAGTGGACCGTGCGCCATTTGCCTCCGGAGTCCGAAAAGCGCTCACCGCGCTTTATGCAGGATGTATACCGTTGGTACTACGAACGGGCCAAGTTGACGTTCGCCGCGCATCAAAAGGAGCTCATTCCCGTTACGGCGGCATCGCTCATGCCCTACCCGGGCCCGTGGATTTCGCGCGAGCTCGACGACCGCGTGCGCAAGACCGCTATGGTCCGCAGCGTGTTTACCCGCGAGCATGAGGGCTACCTGCGCATCTGGCGCCATGGTATCGACGAGGCAAAGGCCTATGCGCGCCAAAACGCTGCAAGCTACCTGCGTTTCCAGAGCTTTTGGCCCAAGATCATGGACGGGCTTTGGCGTGACGCACAACTGATCAGTATCCTGGAGGGGGCCGAATGATCGACCGCCGCGCCCAGCGCGATAGTTCATTATCAATCTTTCGCATCATTGCCGTTGCCTGCGCCATTTGCGTGCTGATGTACTTTATTTTTGCCCTGGTGACCGGCATCGAGCCGATCGCCACGGTGATTGCCTGCGCGCTGCTGTGCATCTTTCTGTGCATCTTTATCTTTTTGACGCTCAATCCCGATTCGGTGCGCTCGCAGTACACCGAAGAGACGCTCTCGGTGGCCTCGGCCATGCTCGAGGACATTAAGGGCGGTCTGACGCAGGAGTCGGCGCGTTTGGTGTGCCAGCGCATTTTGCCCGAGACGCGCGCCATGACGGTGGCCATCACCGACGAGGAAAACGTGCTTGCCTGCGCGGGCGAGTTTGAGGAAAAACTATTGCCAGATTCTCCCATCCACACGCTTGCAACGCGCTACGTTATCGAACATGGCATCGTGCAGTCGTTCAACCGTATGGTGGATGTCGTGGGTTCGGACGGCTCGCACAACCAAGTCCCCGCCGGCATTATCGCTCCCATCAAGGTGGGCGATCGTACCGTCGGCACGCTCAAGTTCTACTACAAGACTCCGCGCGCCGTCGACCGTACTCAGTACGCGCTTGCCTCGGGCTTTGCCGAGATCTTGTCCACGCAGCTCGCCATCCACGAGCTCGAGGTGCAAAAGGAACTCACGGCGCGCGCCGAGGTGCGTGCGCTGCAGGCACAGATTAACCCGCACTTCCTGTTCAACACGCTGAACACCATTGCATCGTTTACGCGCACCGACCCGCTGCGGGCCCGCGAACTGCTTCGTGAGTTCTCATCGTTCTATCGCGCCACGCTCGACAACTCGGGATCGCTTATTCCGGTCTCGCGCGAGGTCGCACAGACCAAGCGCTACCTTACCTTTGAGAAGGCCCGCTTTGGCGAGGACCGCGTGCTTGCAACGTTCGATGTGTCCGAGGACGTGGAAGATACGCTGGTGCCGGCGTTCGTGATTCAGCCGATTGTCGAGAACGCCGTGCGTCATGGTATGGGCGATGACGGCGCCCTGAGGATCGACGTGACCGTTCACCAAGACGGCGAGGATGCAATCTTGATTGCCGTTGCTGATAACGGCGTGGGCATGGATGAGGGTACCGCCGCCAGACTGTTTGACGAGCGCTCTGCTCGTCCCGACGCCAGCTCTCCCCAGGGCGGCGGCGCCGGTGTGGCCATGCACAATATTTCGGAGCGCATCCATCGCTTTTATGGGCCACACTCCTATACGCGTGTCGAATCGGCGCCGGGCAAGGGCACCAAAGTGCTTCTTCATCTTGATTTGTCAGAGAGCATCTTTGACATTCAAGAGTAAAATAAAAGGCTACGGGCTCAACGTCATGCGACGGATGCCCGGCGTAGTTAGTTGACGAAAGGTTTTATCCCTATGCTGCGTGCGATGATTGTGGATGATGAGGCGCCGGCTCGCTCGGAGCTTCGCTTCTTGCTCGAGCAAACGGGCAAGATCGGCACGATCACGGAGGCGTCGAGCGTCCGCTCCGCCATCGAGATGCTTATGGAAAGTCGCGTGGATGTCGTGTTTCTCGATATCTCGATGCCCGGTGCCTCGGGCCTGCAACTTGCCGAGGCGCTGCATAAGCTCAAAAATCCGCCGGCGATCGTGTTTGTGACTGCGTATAGCGACCATGCGGTCGAGGCATTCGACGTGGATGCTGTCGATTATCTGATGAAGCCGGTCGAGGAAGCTCGCTTGGATCGCGCGATCGAGAAGGTCATGCAACGCGCTAAGCCGGTTACGGACAGCAAGGTGACCATCGAGCGTATCCCGGTGGAAAAGGGCGGCCGCAAGGTGCTCATTCCCGTGGACGACATTCGCTTTATCATGGCCAAGGACGATTACTCCTGCATCTATACCGTCGATGATCGCTTTTTGTCGACGACCTCGCTGGCGCAGTTTGAGGCCAAGCTCTGCGACTTTGGCTTCTTCCGTGTTCACCGCCGCTATATCGTCAACTTGGCGTGCGTTACCGACGTTGAGACGGTGCCCTCGGGCGCCATCCAGCTGGGCATTACGGGCGTCGACGAACGCGTGCCGGTTTCGCGCCGCCGCGTCGTGCCGCTCAAGAAGGCTCTGAGTCTCTAGCACACTGGCCCCGCGGCCCTGTGGACCTATCGTCTGCGGAGCCGTGGGGCCTTTTTGTATGTATCTGCCAAATCGTTTTTTGCGGAAAGGATCCCATGAACAGTGCAAGCGCCAAGCGTATCGACATCATCTCGGACACCCACGGCTATCTTTCGCCCGCGCTCTTAGATGAGCTTAAAGGTGCGGATTTGATTATCCATGCCGGCGACCTTACGTCGGAGATGGACTACGAGCATCTATGCACCATCGCCCCTGTGCGGGCCGTACTGGGCAACAACGATTATTACCGCGACTACGGCCCCGATGTGGATCGCCTGGCGCTCTTTACCTACGAAGGCCTCAAATTCGCTGTAGCCCACTACCGCGAAGACCTCCCGGTGGGATCCGTAGACGTAGCCATCAACGGCCACACCCACGTAACCAAAGAAGCCCAAGTGGGCCGTTGCTTGGTCCTCAACCCGGGCAGCGCCAGCTACCCCAGAGGTACCCGAGGTCCCACTATGGCCAGAATGCTAGTAAAAGACGGCAAGATACTGAGCACTAAGTTTATTGACTTGGACTAACCGCAACAAAAACGGGGGATGCAGATCGCATCTCCCGTTTTTTTATGAGCCAAAGGTCAAAGTTCAACAAGATTCATCAGACCAACCCCGCCGAGGAGCACGCGGGCTAGCCGCGCAGCGGCGCACACCCGCAAAACTGGTTGAATAATGTGACGGCAGGGAGGGTCTCCGGGGCTGAGGGCGGGGGTTAAGTTTGTCGCGAGTTCCGCACGCAAAGGAAAGCACTTAATGTGCTTTCCGTCTTGCGCAGGACTGTAGAGCAGGAAACTTAGCCCGTGCCGGGCCCGCTGAGACCAGACCGGCGGGATAGACCGGTTCAGATGGGGCTTTGATGCATGGGTGGTCTGTTGTTGTGCAAATGGGTATCATACTGTGGTTATTGCATCGACTCTGTGATGCATGTTTGTACGTTCCCGGCGGTCGGTTTGCCAGAAGCGCCCCGTCGGTTGTTCCAGACCCGTTTCGAAGAAAGGAAACCACACTAACCTATGGCAGCTAAAAAATCATCTCCCTTGAAGATCATCCCGCTCGGCGGCCTTGATGGCATCGGCAAGAACATGACGGTCTTCGAGTGCGGCGACGACATGGTGCTCGTCGACGCCGGTCTTATGTTCCCGGATGACTCCCAGCCTGGTATCGACCTGGTGCTTCCCGACTACACCTATGTTCTGGAGAACGAGGAGAAGCTCCGCGGTATCATCGTCACTCACGGCCACGAGGACCACACCGGTTCGCTTCCGTACCTGCTGCAGGACCTCAACAACAAGGTGCCCATCTTCTCGAGCAAGCTGACGCTCGGTTTTATCGAGGGCAAGCTCTCCGAGTTCCGCATCCGCGCGCCTAAGTTCCGCGAGGTCAAGGGCGGCAGCCATGTCAACCTCGGCGGCATCTCGCTCGACTTCTTCTCGATGACGCACTCCATCCCCGGCGCTCTGGGCGTGTTCATCCGCACCAATCAGGGCACCGTTATGCACACCGGCGACTTTAAGCTCGACCAGACGCCCATCGATGGCGTCACGCCCGACTATGCCGCTATCAGCCGCTTTGCCAAGCAGGGCATCGACCTGCTGCTTTCCGACTCCACCAATGCCACGGTTCCCGGCTTTACCAAGTCCGAGGCCGAGGTTGGTCCCAACCTGCTGCACGCCATCAAGAACGCCCCGGGTCGCGTGTTCGTCGCATCGTTCTCGAGCCACATCCATCGTTTGCAGCAGATCTGCGATGCCGCCCGCAAGTGCGGCCGTAAGGTCGTTGTGACCGGTCGCTCCATGCTCACGAACACCCGCGTGGCGCGCGAGCTCGGTTATCTCAACATCGATGATGCCGATATCATCGATGCCTTCGATATCGATAACCTGCCTGACGACAAGATCGTCGTCATGTGCACTGGTTCGCAGGGCGAGCCGCTGTCGGCCCTGTCCCGCATGGCCAATGGCGAGCACAAGACGCTCTCCATCCACGAGGGCGATACCGTTATCCTCTCGGCAACTCCCGTTCCTGGCAACGAGAAGGCCGTCCAGCAGGTCGTCAACAGCCTGGCCAAGCTCGGCTGCGACGTGTGGGATAAGAACCGCGCTCTCGTCCACGTCTCGGGTCACGGTAGCCAGGAGGAGCTCAAGCTCCTGATGGCCATGGCCAAGCCCACGTATTTTATGCCGGTTCACGGTGAGGCCGTGCATCTGCGCGCCCATGCCCAGCTGGCCCGCAAGATGGGCATCAAGGACGATCATATCTTTATCCTCGATAACGGCGACACGCTCGAGATGCGCGGTGGTATCGTCAAGCGCGGTACGCCCGTCGAGTCCGGTGTCGTTTACGTCGACGGCCTGCGTATCGGCGATACCGACCCCATCGTCCTGCGCGATCGCCAGAAGCTCGCCAACGACGGTATGGTCACGGCCGTTGCCATCGTCTCCCTCAAACATAAGAAGATCGAGGCCATCGAGTTCTCGGGCCGCGGCGTCTCGTTTGCCATCGACGACCAGTTCTCCGAGGATGCCTCCGCGTCCATTATGAAGACGATCGAGAAGGGTAAGTTCAGCTTTACCAGCAGCGGTTCCGATGCCATTCGCAAGGCCGTGCGCGATTCGCTCTCTAACTTTATCTGGAGCCGTACGCGCACCCGTCCGATGATCATCCCGGTCGTCATGGAGGTTTAGTTTGGCGCGCGGATCTGCACAAAACGCCAAAGGCAATAAGGCCAATAACCAACCGGCATCTGCTAAGGGTGCCGGTTCCCATCTGCGTGCCAATAAGGGCCACGAGTCCGAGTTCGATGAGTTTGAGCCCTTGGTCGAGCCTTCGGCCAATCGCGATATCGCCGGTGTGGTCATCGCCGTTTTGGCGATCGCGTCCTTCATTGCCGTGATCTCTCCGGCAACAGCGCCCGTGACGGCTGCGGTTGCCGGTTTCTACCACCTGGGCTTTGGTCTGGGCGCCTACGTGCTGCCGATCGTCATCTTGCTGTTTGCCGCCACGCTCTTTTTGGGTGAGGACTCGCCGCTCAACGTGCGCTCTGTTGCGGGCGGCGCCTTGGTCTTTATCGCCGTCGTCTCCATTCTTTCGCTGATGGTGCCGGGCACGAGCGATTCGTGCGACCTTATGTTTACGCCGCAGAACCTTTCCGTGTCGGGCGGCTACATTGGCGCCTTTATCGCAAGTGCCTTGCAAAACGCCCTGGGTAAACCTATCGCCATGGTTGTCTTGCTGGGGCTTGTCGTCGTTGGTTTGGTCATTATCGGCTTTTCGGTGGGTGGCGTTTTGCGCTCCGCACGCGATCGCGCTGCCGATTTTGCCGAGCGTCGACGTGCCGATGTCAATGCGAGCCCGTGGGGCGATGAAGAGGCCCTGTCTGTTCCCGGCGTCGCTCGTCCGCACCTGAGCATTCTGCGCCAGAAGGGGACTGACGCCGCGGTGACCACGGTCATGGGTGGCGATGTCGACCCGGTTTTGGATGACGACGAGGACGATGACCCATTTGTCGACGTATCCGAGTCGGTTGAAGCCGAGCGGGCCAAGACCACGCTGCTGCCGCGCCGCCATGCCAAGAAGGGCAAGGCTGCGCCCAAGCTCAACACAAGCGAGCCCGACCCGTCTTGGTCCGATAGCGAGATTGAGCTCACCGAGGGTGACGACGAGGACGACGAGGCTCCGCTCGAGACCGCCAAGACAACCTTGCTGCCGCGTCGCCACGCCAAGCGCGGTCAGGTCACTGGACAGCTTTCGATGGAGGACGATCCGGACAAGGTTGACGAGTCCGAGCCGCCGTTTGCCGTGAACCCTGTTTCGGCCGCACCTCAGATTCCCGACTTCTTAAAGCATCCCAAGGTTGCCGATGCGCCTGCCACGAGTGCTGTCGAATCGGCTGCGGCTCGTGATGGGGGAGCGGACGGCGGCGCCGCAGATAACGAGGGCGAAGAAGAGGACGGCCTCAAACTTCCGCCGCTCGAAATCCTACATGCCAACCCGCAGTCGGCTTCTGCCGCGTCTTCGGATAAGGAGCTGGAGCAGACCGCTGAGTCACTGCAATCCACCTTGCTTGAGTTTGGCCGCAGTGCCCGCGTGGTCGGCTGGATCGCCGGCCCCACGGTGACGACCTTTAAGCTGCAACCTGGCGAGGGCGAGCGCGTGAGCAAGATTTCGAGCCTCGAGGACGATATTGCGCTTTCGCTCGCCGCCCAGTCGGTTCGTATCTTTGCCCCGATCCCCGGCACCTCTCTCGTTGGTATCGAGATTCCCAACCGCAAGCGCCAGAACGTCAATCTGGGCGACGTGCTGCCCTATGTGAAGGGCGGTCCGCTCGAGCTCGCCATCGGCCGCGACGCCGAGGGCACGCCGGTTGTCGCCGACCTCGCCAAGATGCCTCACCTGTTGATTGCCGGTACGACCGGTTCTGGTAAGTCGGTGATGATCAACTCCATCATCACGACCTTGCTCATGCGCGCCCTTCCCGAGGACGTTCGCCTGATCATGGTCGACCCCAAGCGCGTCGAGCTTGCGGGCTATAACGGTCTGCCGCATCTCTATGTGCCCGTGGTGACCGAGCCCAAGCAGGCCGCGAGCGCTCTGCAATGGGCTGTGTCCGAGATGGAGCGTCGCCTGAAGGTCTTCGAGCGTCTCAACGTGCGTAAGATCTCGACCTACAACGAAAAGCAGGCTGCTGGCGAGTTTGAGCATTACGACAATCCGCCGCAAAAGATGCCCTACCTGGTCATTATCATTGACGAGCTCTCTGACCTGATGATGGTCGCCGGTAAGGATGTCGAGGCCTCGATCGTGCGTATTGCACAGCTGGGCCGCGCCGCCGGTATTCACCTTATCGTTGCCACGCAGCGCCCCAGCTCCAACGTGGTGACGGGCCTTATCAAGGCCAACATCACCAACCGCATCGCCTTTAACGTCGCCACGGGCATCGACTCGCGCGTCATCATCGACCAGATGGGTGCCGAGAAGCTCACCGGTTTGGGCGACATGCTGTTCTCCAAGGTCGACTGGGGCAAGCCCCGCCGTATCCAGGGCTGCTTTGTCTCGGACGACGAAATCAACGAGATTGTCGAGTTCGTCAAGTCGCAGAGCGAGCCCGACTACCACGAGGAGATTCTGTCCGCCGTGGCGCCCGCTTCCATGTCCATGGCTGGTGGCGGCGGCATTGTCCGCACCGGAGTCGCCGAGCCGCAAGACGATGATCCGCTCATTTGGGAAGCCGCCCATATTGTGGTGGAATCGCAGCTGGGCTCCACATCTGGCCTGCAACGCCGCCTGAAGGTTGGCTATGCGCGTGCCGGGCGTATTATGGACATGCTGGAAGAAAAGGGTGTCGTCGGCCCGCCCGACGGTTCCAAGCCGCGCGAGGTCCTGTTGGACGAGGAGGGGCTTGCCGCGCTGGAATCTGTCGACGCCGAGATGGCACGTGAAGATCGTGAGTTTGGAGGATTCTGATGGCTGCACGCTTTGGTGACATGCTGCTCGAGCAGCGTCGCCGAATGGGCCTTTCCATTCAGCAGGTCGCCAACACCATCAAAATCAGGCCGCAGATCATCGAGTTTTTCGAGACCGGTAACTTTGCTTCGATGCCGCCGCGCGGCTATGCGCAGGGCATGATTTCGAGCTATGCTCGTTTTTTGGGCCTCAATCCGCGCGAGGTCGTCAATGCCTACTTTGACGAACTGATGGCATACGAACGCGAGACGTCGCAGCAGGGCGGTCGTTTCCAGGACGCCGCCGGCTACGTCAATTCGCGTTCCTCTGTCGATAACGGGCGCTTTCTGATGGTTCAGGGCGGTCGTTCGACTCGCTATGGACAGCGTCCTCAGCAGGCCGGTTATATTACCGAGACGGGTTCGGGCGAGGAGATTCGCTCGCAGCGTGACCGGTTCCGCAGTACGCCGATGCCCGAGGACCGTGCACTTCCCGCTGCCCGCGGCGTGGCGCGTGACCCTCGTGCCGGCTACGGCGACGGCGGCTATTCCGATCGCGGTCACCGTGGTATCTCCACCGGACGCTCTCGCAGTGGCTATGCGGACGCCGATACCACGCAGGTGACGCCGCGTCTTCGCTCTCAACCACAGCCGTATGGCCAGCGCTCTTCGGCTCCGCGTGCGGGCCAGCGTGGCTATCAAGGCCGCGGTGAACTTGCGCCCCGCTCGGGTCAGCGCAGCCTTCAGGGCCAGGGTGGCTATTGCGGCCGTTCCGATAGCAATCGTGGCCGTATGCCTCAGGGAGGCGGCCGCAGCAGTTCCAGTCGTGGACGCGGCGGTTCCCGTGCTCCTCAAAACAACGGGCTCGATCCGCGTATCGTCTACGCCGGTATCGGTGCCGTGGCGTTGCTGCTGATCGTGCTCATCGTGGTACTTCTGCGCGGCTGCGCATCTTCGACGCCCGAGACCACGCCCGAGACGCCCGCTGTTACCAAGACGACGACCAAGAAGTCTTCTAAGAAGACCGAAACGGTCGACGAGGACGAAGACACCGATGAGCCGACTGACGAGTCGACTGATTCGGACGCCGCCAAGACGACGGCTAAAAAGGAAGAAAACGAGGTAACGAAGGTCAAGGTCTCCGTTGCCAAGGGAAAGACCGCCTGGATTGAGGTCAAGGTCGATGGCAAGTCGGTCTATGGCGCCCAGGCGACTGGCCCCTTTGAGCAGGAGTACACGCCTGAGTCCTCGATCGAGATCACCACGTCCAAGCCTTCCGATGTCACCGTTACCAAGAACGGCGAAAAGGTCCGTTACGATACCAAGACCTCGGGCGTGGCGCGTGTGACGATCACCGTTCCCAAGAAGGAGACGACTGGTTCCGAGAATGGTGAAAGTTCTGATGGTACCGACACCACCGATGGTACCGACACCACCGATGGTACCGACACCACCGACGGCACCGATGCCCAGTCCACGGATGGCGCCGATACCGCAACTGACGGCCAGACGCCCACCGATTCTACTGACTATTCGTACGATAGCTACTAAGCCGCTCGTACGCGAAAGGAAACATCATGGCTAAAGATTCCAGCTTCGACGTCGTGTCCGAGGTCAACATGCAAGAGGTCGACAACGCCTTCCAGCAAACCACGCGCGAGATTTCCCAGCGCTATGACCTGAAGGATTCCGGCGCCACGATCGAGCTTTCGAAGGGCGACAAGCTCTTTACGATCAACGCCCCGGCCGACTTTGTCTCCAAGCAGATTATCGACGTGCTGAGCTCCAAGCTCATCAAGCGCGGCATCGACCTCAAGGCTGTCTCGTGGGATGCCCCGCAGGCGGCATCGGGCGGCACCGTGCGCGTGCTCGGCCATATCGTCGAGGGTATCGACCAGGCGACCGCCAAGAAGATCAACAAGGACATCAAGGACCAAAAGCTCAAGGTCAAGGTGACTATCGAGGCCGACAAGCTGCGTGTTTCCTCTGCTTCGAAGGACGCGTTGCAGACCGTGATCCAGTTCCTGCGCGACCAGGACTACGGCCAGCCGCTGCAGTTCACCAACTATCGCTAATATCATTCGAAAGGACTGCTCTCCAACATGGATACACCGTTGGGCTCCGTGCTCTACATCACCCTCGGGTGCGCTAAGAACGAGGTTGACACCGACCGCATGCGTTCTCTTTTGACCGCCGCGGGCTACGAGGAGGCATTCGACCCACAGGATGCCGATATCGCCATCGTCAATACATGCTCGTTCCTCGCCTCCGCAACGTCCGAGAGCATCGAGACCACGCTCGAGCTCGCCAACGAGGTTCAGGACGGCGTTCGTTCTTGCCCCATCGTCATGTGCGGCTGTGTGCCGTCGCGCTATGGCGACGATCTGCCCGATGAGCTGCCCGAGGTCGCTGCCTTTGTGAAGGCCGACGAGGAGGATGGCATCGTGGCGGTCATCGATGGCGTGCTGGGCGTCGAGCGCGAGATTGCCGCCTATATTCCGCAGGTCAAGCGCACCGTCGAGGGCGCTGTCGCCTACGTCAAGATCTCCGATGGCTGCAACCGCTTCTGTAGCTTCTGCATGATCCCGTATATCCGCGGTCGTTATCACTCGCGCAATGCCGAGAGCATTATTTCCGAGGTGCGCGACTTGGTTGCCGGTGGCGTGCGAGAGATCGTGCTGATCGGCCAGGACACGGGTATTTGGGGCACCGACTTTGCCGACGAAGACGTCACCGATGGCTCGCCGCGCAATCTGGCGCAGCTGCTGCATGCCGTCGCCGAGGCCGTGCGCCCGCACAACGTCTGGGTCCGCGTGCTCTACCTGCAGCCCGAGGGCATGACCGACGAGCTTATCGATACGATTCGCGATACGCCCGAGGTACTGCCTTATATCGATATCCCCGTGCAGCACTGCGACGCGCGCATCCTCAAGGCTATGCGCCGTTCTGGTTCGCGCCAGGAGCTCGAGGACCTGTTCCGTGATCTGCGTGAGCGTATCCCCGGCATTGTGATCCGTTCCACGGCCATGGTCGGCTTCCCGACCGAGACCGACGACGAGTTCCGCGACCTTATCGACTTTATGGACACCGTCGGCTTTGACTACACGAGCGTCTTTGCCTACTCGCAGGAGGAGGGCAGCCTGGCCGCTAAGATGGAGGGTCAGGTCGATGAGGAGGTCAAGCTCGAGCGCGCCCAGGAGGCCATGGACCTGGCCGAGTCGCTCGGTTTTGCCGCCACCGCCGCACATGTGGGCGAGCGCGCCCAGGTGATCGTCGACGGCATCGAGGAGACCGAGGACGGCGCCGAGCTGATCGGCCATGCTTGGTTCCAGGCGCCCGATTCCGATGGCGCGGTGCACTTGGACGCCAGCGAGGCGTCCGTGGGCGATATTCTGACGGTCGAGTTTACCGATAGCTTCTGCTATGAGCTTATCGGCCATGTTGTGGAGTAGGAGAGCATCGTGGCAAACGAGAGCAATAAGGAACTGACGAGTGTTTGGACGCCCGCCAACATCGTGACGTGTGTGCGCATCGTCTTTATCCCGGTGTTCATGATCGTGTCGGCGCTTTCTCACACGAGTGTTGCCGGTACAGATTGGAGCACCTTCGACGGCCCGCTCGCCGCCGCAGCCTTCATTCTGTACGTCATCCTGTCGTGCACCGATAAAGTTGACGGCTATCTGGCGCGTTCGCGCAATGAGATTACCGACTTCGGTAAATTCTTGGACCCCATTGCCGACAAGCTGCTCGTGTTCTCGGCCTTGCTGCTGTTCTTGGACTTTGGTGCCGTGTCGGTTTGGTCCGTGTTCATCATCTTGTTCCGCGAGCTGTTGGTAAGCGCCCTGCGCATGGTTGCGAGTGCCGCCGGCGTGGTCGTTGCCGCCGATAAGCTTGGCAAGTACAAGACGGCGACCACGATGGTCTCCATCTGCGGTTACCTGTGCGTCTTTGCGATGGCCGGCTTGCACCTTGGCCCGCTGGCGCTGACGCTCGGCATCTACTCGGTGTCGCGCTTCCTGTACGCCGTTGCCGTTGTCCTGACCGTTATCTCGGGCGCCCAGTACTTCTGGAACTGCCGCAAGATCGTCTTTTCGGTCTAGGTTCTGGTGGGTATGACGGACTCTTTTGAGCAGATTTCCGCACATAACGAGGAGCTGGCGCGTCATATTGTCGAGCGCGCGAGCGCTCGGGGCGTGACGGTTTCAACGGCTGAGTCGCTGACAGCAGGTATGATCGCCTCGACGATTGCCGATATCCCGGGCGCCTCGGCGGTGCTGCGTGGCGGTGCGGTGACCTACTGCGATGAGATCAAGCATCGCGTTTTGGGTGTTGATCAGGAGACGCTCGACCGCTATACCGCGGTGTCGCATCAGACCGCGCGCGAGATGGCGGCGGGTTCGCTGGAGCTGTGCCAGAGCGATATTGCAGTGAGCGCAACGGGTTATGCCGGCCCCGGCGGCGGCACTGAGGACGATCCGGCTGGCACTTTCTATATTGGCTGGGCGTATCGCGCGGCTGATGGGGAAGTGCCGGTCGTGGACTCTGTGCGCTGCCACTATGAGGGCGACCGTTCGCGTGTTCGTGCCCATGCGGTCGCGGAGGCATTGGAACGCATTGCCCTTGTGCTTAACTCTATGGAATAGACGTGTTTTAAGGGGCCTTCGGGCCCCTTAATTGTGGAGATAGGGACCTTAGGCTCATTTGGCGTTTGTGCTGGTTGTAGACGTAATTTTGCCTGCCTTGTTCATATTTGGTCCTTTGTGGTCAAGCATTTGGTCAGTGTTTGGTCGGCGTTTGGTTGGGTTTTGGAAAGGTCGGCTGCATATGATTTATCTGAACGGTTGACCACGAACAGCCGTTCGTTTATTATCGATGCAGGTTGTTAAGAGGAGGGCTTTTCATGGCCAAGAATTCAGGTCCCGTACGTACCGTTCATGCTCGCACGACGGGTAAAGAGCGCGATGAGATGATCGCCACCACCAAGGCCGAGATCGAGAAGAAGTTCGGTCAAGGCTCCATCATGAGGTACGGCGACGGTGGCCCCGAGCTCGAGGTCGAGGCCATCCCTACGGGCGCTCTGGCACTCGATGCCGCTCTGGGTATCGGCGGTGTGCCGCGCGGCCGAATCGTCGAGATCTACGGTCCCGAGTCCTCCGGTAAGACGACGCTTTCGCTCGAGATCCTGGCCGAGGCCCAGGCAATGGGTGGCGTGGTGGCATTTATCGATGCCGAGCACGCGCTCGATCCCACGTATGCCGCGCGCATTGGCGTGGATATCGACGAGGTACTGATTTCCCAGCCTGATACGGGTGAGCAGGCGCTCGAGATTGTTGACATGCTCGTGCGTTCCGGCGCCATCGATGCCATCGTCGTCGACTCCGTCGCCGCGCTGACCCCGCGTGCCGAGATCGAGGGAGAGATCGGCGATACCACGGTCGGTTTGCAAGCTCGCCTGATGAGTCAGGCGCTCCGCAAGCTCGCCGGCTCGCTGTCCAAGTCCAACACGACATGCATCTTCATTAACCAGCTGCGAGAGAAGATCGGCGTCATGTTCGGCAACCCCGAGACCACGACGGGCGGCCGCGCCCTTAAGTTCTTCTCTTCGGTGCGTATCGACATTCGCCGCATCGATAGCATTAAGCTCAAGGATGAGGTTATCGGTAACCGCGTGCGCGCCAAGGTCGTTAAGAACAAGGTGGCAGCTCCATTCCGTTCTGCTGAGTTCGACATCATGTACGGTACGGGCATCTCTAAGGAGGGCTCGATTCTGGACATGGCTGTCGAGTGCGGCATTTGCAAGAAGATGGGCTCCTGGTTTGCCTATGGCGAGGATAAGCTCGGCAACGGTCGCGAGGCCGCCAAGGCGTTCCTGCGCGAACACCCCGATTGCGCCGACGAGATTGAGCATAAGGTCCGCCTTGCCTGCGGGCTTGAGTTTGATGACGATGCTCCGTCCGAGGTCGAGCTGACCGATCAGCCTGCGCCTGAGGAGTTTGACGAGCTTTACGCCATCGATGGTTCCGCCATGCTCGATGATGACGACGAGTAGCGGTTACGCTCATGTCGTATACGGTGACCGAGGCCACGGTCGTCTTTCCCGATAAGAAGGCGGCCTCCTCGTTCTCGAGCGGGTATGCGTCCAAAAAGCCTTGCGCACATATCGATTGTGAGCTTGAGGGCGGTTTTGAGCGGTCCATTTGGATTCCCGTGCGGGTCGCGCGCCTGTATGTCAAAAATCGCCCCGATCTTCCCTGTGATTGGGATAACTTTCGTGAAGCGGTGCAGCTCATCGAGCGTAAATGTGCACTTACCATGGTGACCGAGATGCTATCGCGACGCGACCATGCGACGGGTGAGGTCTGTGACAAGTTGGCACGCTACGGCTTTCGCCAGCCCGCGATCGATTTCGCCGTCGAGCGCGCCACCGAGTATCGCTTTTTAGACGAGAACCGCTTTTGCTCGTACTTTATCGAGGAACGCAAGCGGCGCGGTTGGGGACAGCGTAAAATCGAGACCGAGCTCAAGCGCCGTCATGTCGTGCTCGATGATATTCCCGGTTATCCGGAGGATTATTTTGCCGTCGAAGACGATTTGGCGCGTGCGTCAGCCCTGCTCGCCAAGCGGCGTGTTCCAGAGACGCGCGGATTCGAAAAACTGGTTCGGTTTTTGATGGGCAAGGGCTTCTCGTATCACATCGCCGCCGATGCCGTTAAGGCACGTCTCGATGCCGAACGTGAGGAATGTGCGGTTTAGGCGTATGCGTTTTGTGGCCCTGCCGTTCACCGCGTTTTAGCCGCCGTGCTGGGGCCATTTATTTGACAGTTGTTGTGGTTCAACGTACGATAAACACTGTCATTTGCTTTGTGATATGTGCTCATCTGTGATGAGTTTGTTTATATGTTTATCTGTATCCGACCCGCATAAGCTGCGCCCATATTACTCAAATGTCGCGAGCCGTTCGTAAGGACGGTTCGCTTTGTTGTGTAACGAATCCATAAAAAGGAGTGAGCATGCCTATCATCGCAGCGCTCGTTGGCATCATTTTGGGTGCCATCGCCGCCATTGCCTACATGCGCACCGCCAAGCAGGGTAGTCTTCACGAGGCCGACGAAAAAATCCAGTCGGCACACGCACAGGCTGAGTCCCTGATCGGTGATGCTAAGCGTCAGGCCGAGACCCTCAAAAAAGAGGCTCTGCTCGAGGCTAAAGAGGAGATCATCAAGAACAAGCAGGCCGCTGAGGCCGAGGACAAGCAGCGTAAGAACGAGATTCGTACGCTCGAGAACCGCGTGATGCAGCGCGAGGAATCCCTCGATCGCCGCAACGACGCGCTTGACAAGCGCGAGCATCAGCTGTCCAGCCAGGCCGGTCAGGTCGAGAAGCGCTCCCGTGAGCTCGAGGAGCTCTGCGCAAAGCAGACCTCCGAGCTCGAGCGTATCGCCGACCTTACCCGCGAGGACGCCCACAAGGAGCTCCTCAATAAGGTTCGCGGCGAGGTCACCCACGAGGCCGCCACGATCATTCGCGAGTCCGAGCAGCAGGTTCGCGCCGAGTGCCACAAGACCGCCCAGGAGATTCTGTCTCTGGCGATTCAGCGCTGCGCTGCCGACCACACTGCCGAGGTCACCGTTACCTCCGTGCACATTCCCTCTGATGACCTCAAGGGCCGTATCATCGGTCGCGAGGGTCGCAACATCCGGACCTTCGAGCAGGTTTCCGGCGTCAACCTCGTGATCGACGACACGCCCGAGACCGTCGTTCTTTCGAGCTTCGACCCGGTCCGTCGTGAGACCGCCCGTGTCGCCCTCGAGAACCTCATCGCCGACGGCCGCATTCACCCTGCCCGTATCGAGGAGATGTATCACAAGGCCGCCGACCTGGTTCAGCAGCGCGTGCGCGAGGCTGGCGAGCAGGCTGCCTTCGATACCGGCATCCACGACCTGCACCCCGAGATCGTCAAGACCCTTGGTGCCCTGCGCTACCGTACCTCGTTTGGTCAGAACGTGCTTCAGCACTCCCTCGAGGTCTCTGATCTGTGCGGCGTGATGGCTTCCGAGCTTGGCCTGGACGTTGTGACTGCCAAGCGCGCCGGCCTGCTGCACGACCTGGGCAAGGCAATCGACCATGACGTCGAGGGCCCGCATGCCGTCATCGGCGCCGAGCTGGCCCGCCGTTATGGCGAGAAGCCCGTTATCGTCCACGCTATCGAGGCTCACCATGCCGATGTCGACCCCAACACGGTGCTCGATGTCCTGGTGCAGGCCGCCGATGCTGTCTCTGCCTCTCGCCCCGGTGCCCGTCGCGAGTCTGCCGAGAACTACATCAAGCGTCTTGAGAAGCTCGAGGAGATCGCCAACTCCCATGACGGCGTCGAGCGCACCTATGCCATGCAGGCTGGTCGCGAGGTCCACGTCATGGTTCAGCCGGACAAGATCTCCGATGCCCAGTCCACGGTCCTGGCTCACGATATCGCCCATCAGATCGAGGAAGAGATGGAGTATCCCGGTCAGGTGCGCGTCGTCGTGATTCGCGAGAGCCGCGCTGTCGATATCGCTAAATAACATGAGCGACGCGAACGAGCTCATCTCATTTATCGCGTCGATGTCGGGGGAGGGCAACCTTCGCGTCGAGGAGAACCTTGGCGAGGGGTATGTCCGCCTCCGCGTTTCGGAGGCCGAGCGGCGCCAGGCTAAGCACGACATTCAGCATGTCGAGGACATCGTCATCGAAATGCTCCGTAATGCTCGCGATGCCGGCGCCGACAAGGTCTATCTCGCCACGACCAAGGAAGATGGCGTCCGCACGCTTGTCTTTCTGGATAACGGTTCTGGCGTTCCGCAGGATATGCAAGAGCGAATCTTTGATGCCCGCGTTACCTCCAAGCTCGAGAGCATGAAGATGGACCGTTGGGGCGTTCACGGTCGTGGCATGGCATTGTTTTCGATTAAGCAGAACACCGACGAGGCCCGTGTGGTCACGTCCGGCGTCGATCTTGGTTCAGCCTTCAAGGTGAGCGTTGCGGCCGACCGCCTCAGTGAGCGTGCCGATCAGTCCAGCTGGCCCCAGGCCGTCAAGGATGAGGACGGACGTTATGTCTGCGCTCGCGGTCCACATAATATTATTCGCGCTGCTTGTGAGTTTGCGCTCGAGGAGTTGCGTGGTTGCGATGTCTATCTCGGTTCTCCGTCTGAGATTGCCGCGACCCTTTATGCTCAAGCGTCAAGTCGGCTCGATACGTCTCGTCTCCTGTTCATTGATGACGAGAGCGAGCTTCCGGTTGTCGATCGTTTAGGCCTTGCTTCTGATGCCGAGGACTTTATCCGTATTTGTTCGGGTTTGGGTCTTGAGATGTCCGAGCGCACGGCCCATCGCATTTTGGCAGGGCAGATTAAGCCCGTTCGCGGTGTGACCGCGCGTCTGCTGCGCGAGCGTGATTCGTCCTCGCATGCGCCGGCTCCTGTCGATCTCGCGAAGGATCGTCGCGGGCTACGTATTGCCAAGGATGACATGGCACAGTTTTCGCGCGCTGTGGAACGCGACTTTAATGACCTTGCCACCCGGTACTATCTCAACCTTTGCGGCGACCCAAAGATCCGTGTTTCGCGTGATCGAATCACCGTGACCTTTGATCTTGCCAAAGAGGAATAGTGCCTTTACCGAGTCCACTCGGTACGATACAGTTATTGCAGTTAAAACGTACTTTTAAATGCAGGAGTTTCTTCATGGATTGCCTGAAGGTATCAAGCAAATCATCGCCCGCGTCCGTTGCCGGCGCCATCGCCGGCATGGTCAAGGATGGTGTACCCGTCAACATCCAGTGTGTCGGCGCCGGTGCCGTCAACCAGGCTATTAAGGCCGTTGCTATCGCGCGCGGTTTTTTGATTCCAACCGGTTTTGATATTTCCTGCGCGCCCGTGTTCTCCGACATCCTCATTAACGGGGAGTCGCGCACGGCCATCCGCCTTTCTATCTACGTTCACCAGATCAATCGAGCTGCTATGGATAACGTCGTCATGGATGATGTTAAGCCTGTGGCATAGCTTCTGCTTGCCTTGTTTCGCTCCCCATCGTTAGGACTTATGCACATGGACCAGCGTTCCGTACGCGATATTCTTGCCGGTAAAACCTACTTTATCCGCACCTTTGGCTGCCAGATGAATCAGCACGACTCCGAGCGTGTGAGCGGTCTGCTTGATTCGTATGGCTGCCTCATGGCGCTCGATCCCGCGCATGCCGATATCGTTGTCTTCATGACGTGCTGCGTGCGCGAGGCCGCCGATACGCGCCTGTACGGTCAGTGCAATTCCTGCAAAAGCCTGCCGCCTTCGCCTTCGGGCAAGCGCGTGGTTGCCGTTGGCGGTTGCATCGCGCAGCGCGATGGCGAGGGCCTGCTCACCAACGTCGATAACGTCAATGTCATCTTTGGCACGCATTCCATTGCACATGTGGCCGAGCTCATTGCCGAGGCGTTCCTTGATGGTAAGCGTCATATCCGCACCAATGAGCATGAGGATACGGACGCCATGAGCATGCCGTGGCATCGCGAGACCCAGTATCACGCCTGGGTGCCCATCATGACAGGCTGCAATAATTTCTGCACCTATTGCATCGTGCCGTACGTACGCGGTCGCGAAAAGAGCCGCCCCTTCGAGGAGATTGTCGACGAGGTGACCGGTCTGGTGCGCCAGGGCGTGCGTGAGATTACGCTGCTGGGCCAAAACGTTAACTCATATGGTCGCGATCTGTTTGGCAAGCCGCGTTTTGCCGATTTGCTGCGTGCCGTGGGCGATACGGGCGTGGAGCGCATCTTCTTTACGTCTTCGCATCCTAAGGACCTGCTGCCCGAGACCATCGACGCCATGGCCGAGACACCTGCCGTAATGCCGCAACTGCACCTGGCCGTCCAGTCAGGTTCGACGCGGATCCTCAAAGAGATGAATCGCCGTTATACGCGCGAGGACTATCTGGGCCTGGTCGATCGCATTCGCAACCGCATGCCCGATATCGCGCTCTCGACCGACATTATCGTTGGCTTCCCGGGCGAGACTGAAGAAGACTTTGAGCAGACGCTCTCACTTGCCGAGACGGTCCGCTATGCTCAGGCCTATACCTTCATCTATTCCAAGCGCGCCGGTACCCCGGCCGCCGAGATTGACGATCCTACGCCGCATGAGGTTATTCTCGAGCGTTTCAATCGCCTGGTTAAGGTTATCGAGACCACGGCACACGAGTATAACCAGGGTGAGCTTCATACTGTGGTTCCCGCGCTCATTGAGGGAACGAGTAAAAAGAACGATGCGGTCCTGCTGGGCAAGAGTCCCAAGAATCAGACCGTGCATGCGCCTATCCCCGAGGGTTACAGCATCGATCAGCTTGTTGGCAAGATCGTTGATGTTGACGTTGACGTTGCCAAGACCTGGTATTTATCCGGTTCCGTTGTGGGCGAGCCGCGCTAATGGTTTCTTCCGGGGCAGGTCTTTCCTCCGTTGCGATCGTCGGTCCGACGGCGGTTGGTAAGAGTGATGTTGCCGACCGTTTGGCAGCTCGTCTTTCGTCCGAAGTGCTGTCGTGCGATGCGATGCAAATCTATCGCGGCATGGACATCGGTACCGCAAAGATGGCGCCCGATGAGTGCACGGCGCCGCTGCGTCTCGTCGACATTGTAGAGCCGGGTGTGGCATATTCTGCTGCGCTTTATCAGGCTGACGCTCGCGCGCATGTTGAACGTCTCCTTGGTTCGGGTTGCCTGCCGGTTTTTTGCGGAGGTACGGGGCTATATCTCAAGGCAGCCCTCGATGAGATGGACTTTCCCTCGGGTGAACTTGAGGACGATCGCCGTGCGGGCTATCAGGAGCTTGCCGAGCGTATTGGCGAGGAAGAACTGCATGCCCTGCTTGCCGAGCGCGATCCAGAATCGGCTGCTGTTATTCATCCCCATAACGTGCGCCGTGTGATTCGTGCGCTCGAGATGCATGATGATGGTATCTCCTATGCACAGCAAAAAAGTCAGTTTAGTGTTCCGCGCGAGCATTATCATGCCCTATGGTTTGGTCTGACGCGTAATCGCGAGGTGCTCTACGAGCGCATTAATCTGCGCGTCGATCTGATGTTTGAGCAGGGTCTTGTCGATGAGGTCCGCGGTCTTATGGCCCAGGGTCTGGGAGATGCCCTGACGTCGATGCAGGCAATTGGCTATAAAGAGATCATTGATGCTTTCAATGGCGTGATGAGCATGGATGAGGCCCGCGAACTCATTAAGATGCGTTCGCGTCGTTATGCCAAGCGTCAGCTTTCGTGGTTTAAGCGCGATGACCGTATCGTGTGGTTTGATATGGATGAATGTACGATCGATGAGGTCGTTGAGGATATCCTGCATCGTATTGAGGCTGCCTAATGGCCCGTTTCCCCCTTGTTCCCACGGCACCCGAGCCCGAGCGTGCCATTTTAGTTGGTGTTGAGTGGCGCGACAATGCATGGCCGCTCGATCGCTCGCTTGATGAGCTGGAGCGTCTTGCCCACACAGCTGGTGCCCAGTGCGTGGCACGCTTGTCGCAGCGTTTGGTAAAGCCGTATCCTAAATCGTTTATCGGTTCCGGTAAGGTTGAAGAGCTGTGCGGCCTGGTGCATCGCATGGATGCCGATGTCGTTATTTTTGACGACGACCTGACCCCCTCGCAGCAATCCTATTTGGAGAAAGCCGTGGGCGAGCCGGTAAAGATTATCGATCGTACAGCACTGATCCTAGATATCTTTGGCCTGCATGCTCAGACGCGTGAGGGACGCCTGCAGGTACAGCTGGCACAGCTTCAATATTTGTTGCCTCGCCTGCGTGGCATGTGGAGCCATCTCGCCAAGGAGCAGACGCGCGGCGGCATCGGCTCACGTTTTGGTCAGGGCGAAAGTCAGCTCGAGGTCGACCGTCGCCTCATTCGTAATAAGATCGCTGCGCTTCGTCGTGAGCTCAAGCAGGTTGAACAGCGTCGCGATGTTCAATCCAAGAACCGCATTGAGTCACCGGCGTTTCGCGTCGCGTTAGCCGGTTATACCAATGCCGGTAAATCGACGTTGCTCAATCGTCTGACCGGCTCTACGGTACTTTCGCAGGACAAGCTGTTTGCTACGCTCGACCCGACGACGCGTTCGTATCGCCTGCCCGGCGGTCGCGGCATGACGATTACCGATACCGTCGGCTTTATTCAAAAGCTGCCCCATGGTCTGGTCGATGCCTTTAAATCGACGCTGTCCGAGGTTTTGGGTGCCGATCTAATTCTCAAAGTCGTAGATGCGTCTGACGAGGACTATGAGCGGCAGCTGGAGGCTGTCGACCGCGTGCTTGATGAGATCGGCGCCGGAGAGCGTTTAACGCTGACCGTATTCAATAAAATCGATCTTCTCGATAGCGTTGATCGATTGAGTTTCCGTCGTCGCTATCCGGAAGCCGTTCTGTTCTCGGCCCAAACGGGCGAGGGGCTCGACGATCTCGTTGATCGCATTGCTCGCGAGGCAGCTGCCACCGATGTGTTGCTTTCCGCTGATATTCCGTATCGCGAGGGCGCTCTCATCACGCTGGTGCATGAGCAGGGAACCCTTCTGCATGAGGAATATCTCGAGGACGGTGTTCGCATTGTGGCGAAGTTGCCGGCTCGTATTGCACCGCGGCTCGAGCGTTATCGCACCGAGTAGACGAGCTCCAAAATGCCCAGAATGATGGGCTGATGCAGCAGATAAAAGGGGAGTGCGTGACGTCCAAGGCCGGCGAGCACCGGCAGGGGGTTGGCGTAGGCCCAGCTGGGGACGGTCTTATCGATTCCCTGCGCTATGTGTGCGGCGAAGTATCCTGCAAGATACATAAAGATAAACGGGATGATGGGGTAGTAATCACCTGAGACAAACCCAGGGCTTGGAAATCCCAGCCACGCCAGGTAGGGGACAGGGTAGATCGTTTTGGGGATGCTCCAGGTGAGGGCGAACAACACAAGGCATAGGGGCATGCCCCATCTCGCCGTTATCTTCTTAAGGACGGGATCGGTCAACGCCACGATGCCGGTGCATGCGGCCATGCAGTAGATGATGCCAAAATTAACCGAATCGTCGAATGAGACAAGTGTTGTTGCCAACCAGACAACGAGTGCTGCTAAGGCGTATTTGGCGGCACGTTTGATATTGTTGCGCGAAAGAGTGCACATCCAACCCGCGATAAACAAAAATACCCAGCTGATGCTGGCGCGCCAGACGTCTTGAAAGACAGTCTGGGTAAACCAAGGCATATCCCAGCCGTACAGGTAGGCGAGATCATAGCAAGCGTGAAAACCTGCCATAGAAATCATCGTAAACCCGCGGACGGTATCAAAGACGGTTATGCGTTTTTGCATTACGAGAACCGGCGCATCAAGCCGACGACTTTGCCCAGGATAACGGGATTCGTTGCATAGATAGGTTCCATGGTGTCGTTCTCGGGCTGCAAGCGCACACGCCCCTGCTCCTTGTAGAACGTCTTGACGGTCGCCGAACCATCAATCATGGCCACGACAATTTCGCCGTTCATGGCACTCTTTTGTTCACGGACGATGATGTAATCGCCATTGAAGATGCCGACATTGATCATTGAGCTCCCATGCACCTCAAGGATAAAGGAACCCTGATCAGTGGCGATTTCGGTCGGGATAGTAAACGTGTCTTCGATATTCTGCTCGGCCAGAATGGGAATCCCAGCCGCGACGCGACCAACGAGCGGTAGCGAGACCGTTCCGCGAGGTGCGGTGGGCTCGTCAGATTTGGAAATTGAGACAGAGGAACCATCCTCGTTAAAGAGTTCCAGGGCGCGCGGCTTGGTGGCATCGCGCTTGAGTAGCCCGCGCGCCTCCAGGGCAGAGAGATGGGCGTGCACGGTGCTGGGGGAGGAAAGGCCCACGGCAGAAGCCATCTCGCGCACGCTGGGCGGATAACCCTTCTCCTGCTGATATTCCTTGATGAAGTCGTAAATTTGCTGCTGACGCTTGGTAATTTTGCGAGCCATCAGGGCATCCTCTCTACCCATGTCAAACAAATGTTCGAATTTTGCTTGACAGGAACAACTGTTCGAAGATAATGATAACCGAACATTCGTTCTCGCGCTAGACATTTTTGTCCGCGCGGCTTGATAAAACTGTTCTCAGCAAAACACGCGAGAGGAGAACATGATGAACGCAACGAATATGGTCCAGGGAAACCTCGCCCTTAAGCTCGAGACGCCTGCAGAACCCACTTTTACGGTTGTTCAGGGTGGCCGCTCCGGCTTTCAGCCTTTGACCGTAAAGCCTGCGCGCAATCAGCAGGCTGTAGTCGCGCCGGCCCGCGTTGCCCTGAAGGTTCCGACGATTGTCGCCGTCGCCGTTGCGCTTACGCTCTTCTTTGTCCTCGCTACGTCGGTCTTTAGCGCTCGTCATGCCGCGTATGCCGAGTCCGTTTCCAACGTTACATACGAGACCATTCGCGTTCAGCCTGGCGATTCTCTTTGGTCGCTTGCCGAGGAATATCCAATCGAAGGCCTTTCCACGCAAGAGACTTCCGACATGATCCGTAACGTCAATCATCTGGAGCATGGTTCGCTCGCCGCCGGTGCGCATCTTAAGGTTCCTGCTCGTTCGTAATCATTATCGCGCTGCGCATGGTACCCTTGTTATCGTTTAAGAGGAGGTACCATGCGCTGTCCCAAATGCGGCAAGGCACATACCCGCGTCGTTGATTCCCGTATGCAGGAGTCAAATAACACCATTAAGCGCCGCCGCGAATGTTGCTCGTGTAACTATCGTTTTACAACGTTCGAGCGATGCGAAGACCCAATCGAGGTCATTAAGTCAGACGGAACCAAGCAGCGGTTCGATCGCAATAAGCTGCTCGTCGGCTTGATGCGCGCCACCATCAAGCGCGATATCGACACTAAGAAGCTCAATGAGATTATCGATGACATCGAGGTCGAGCTTCGCTCTCGCACGCTGACGGCCGTCACGTCCCATGAGTTGGGTGACATGGTGCTCAAGCGCTTGGCCAAGATCGACAAGGTTGCGTACATCCGTTTTGCCTCGGTCTACCGTGATTTCAAAGACGTCGATGAGTTTCTGCAAGAGCTCGACAAGCTAAGGTGATTCCATGCCCAACATTACCGTCAACATAAAGCGTCTCGATCCCACCGTCGAGCTTCCCAAATACGCCCATCCCACCGATGCCGGCTTGGATTTGCGCTCCAACGAGGACTGCGTCCTGAAGCCCTTCGAACGCCGTCTGGTCTCTACTGGGCTGGCCATCGCCCTGCCCGACGGCTACGCCGGCTTCGTCCAGCCCCGCAGCGGCTTGGCCATCAAGCAGGGCCTGTCTATAGTCAACACGCCGGGCCTCATCGACGCCCACTACCGAGGAGAACTCAAGGTTATTCTCATCAACCTGGATCCTTCCATTAACATTCAAATCAATAAAGGCGACCGCATAGCCCAACTCGTCATCCAAGAAGTTCCCACGGTCAACCTCGTAGAAGTAGAAGAACTAGACAAAACCGACCGAGGCAAAGGAGGCTTCGGCTCCAGCGGCGTCGCCTAGGGCGCTCGTATCCCTCCCGCCCGCCTCTCACACATATCATTCCATGCTCAAACATTCTCGCGTCGCTTCGCTCGCTGCGAAACTGCGCGTGGAACGATATAGGTAAGCCCCGGGCGGGCGGCTACTCGCTTGAGATAATATTTACTTTTCTAGTAAGCCGACGCGATAAAGGGACGCCTCCTTTGTCGCGTCGGCTTACTGTATTTATATTTTCTGGTTCCTTTTTGCAGATTCTACTGGGGGGGGGAATCTGGTATAGCTGCTAGTACGTAAACGCAGCTTACCTGCGGGAGGCCCCTATATATCGTCCCACGCGCAGTTTCGCAGCGAAGCGAGAATGTTTGAGCATGGGATGATATATAGGGGCCTCCCGCAGGTAAGCGGACATAAAGACGCTAGCGGATATGCGCTGGCTTGCCGCCCCAGTAGAAGCGGCAGAAGGCTCTTTTGCGCTTTTGGGGTTTGCCTACGAGCTCCATGGTCGCGATGGCTATGTCTTCGGCTGCGTGGGGGCGGCGTAGTACTTCGCCGTTGATGAGCAGTGCCTTGAGCGACTCAGGATGATCGTGGAGATGACGCAACGTCACGATGAGCTCTCGTGCGGTGGTGACGTGCATGCTGGCGCCCATGCCGGTGAGCATGGTGGTGTTGGCCTTTTCCTGGCCGTATGATTTGCCCAGCAGGATCATCGGCAGATGTGCGCATAGGCACTCGGTGACCGTGAGTCCGCCCGATTTGAGAATTGCCAGGTCGCAGCCGTGCATGAGGGCCGCCATGTCGTCCACGTAGTCCAGAACCGTAACGTTTTCGAGTTTCATGGCGTCGAAGAGCGTCTTGAGGCGGTCGGCGTATTCCTCATCCTTGCCCGGCAAAAAGACAAAATGCATGTCCTCAAAGCTGCGTAGGAAGGGGAGGGTCTGGTCCATCGCCGCGCGAAAGCGGACGTACGGTTGAGGTAAACTGGCGCCGGCCATAACCAGCACGACGGTCTTGTCGGTGGGGAGGTTGAACTTGGCTAGCTCTTCCTCGCGATCGTAATCCGTGTCGAATCCGGCGCGAATAGGAATGCCGGTAATGCGAATCTTTGCCTCGGGCACCTTGCGCGGACGCAGCGTTTCGGACATAAATTCGTTGGCAACACAGAATAGATCGGTGTCCTTGTGGGGCCACCAGCCCTCGACTTCGTAGTCGGTCGGTACGCAGATGACTGGATAATCGATACCCGTAATTATGCGGGCACCCACGGCAACATTGGCTGCTGTGATGTGCGTTGCGACCACGGCTATGGGCCTGCGGCTACGAATATATTCGTTGAAGGCGGGGAACATGATTCGCGACCATGCCGTGCCGCCACCCCAGAGAAGATGTCCCGTAAGTGTATATCTCCAGGTCAGGTCGTAAATGGGGCGCGTGGCTCCCGTAAAAGAAGCCGCGGTCTTATTACCGTCGAATTTAATACGTCCAAAATCAAGGATATCGAGCACTTCAATCTCAACATCCTCGGGGATGCCATTGGTGCCGCGGATGAGGTCGAAGGCCTGCGCTATCGCATTTGCGGCGGCCTTGTGGCCCGAGCCAACGGAGGCGTGCACGATGGTCACGAGAGGTTTTTGCTGAGCCAGGAGCGTGGTTTGCTCCGATTGAGGAGTGCTGTGCGTGAGCAGGGGAGCGTCGTCACTCGTCTGCGCCTGGTCCATCGATAACTCCCCTTCAGCTTTGTAATACGGTTTTATCATTGTAGTGCATGAGTGTCACGTTCACGTAAATTTGGGTACGAGCGCAAAGAACGACAACGTTTCGACGAAAGGACGCTTCATGACTACCGATAAGCCGATCGATGTTGCGATTATCGGTGGCGGCCCCGCGGGCTATGCTGCCGCCATTTATGCTGCGCGTGCCAACCTGACGACGACCGTGATTGAGCAGGGCATGTCGGGAGGGCAGATCGCCACAACCAATGAGGTCGAGAACTATCCGGGTTTCCCGCTCCTGAGTGGCGCCGAACTCGGCGAGCGTTTTCAGCAGCATGCAGAGGGCCTGGGAGCACAGGTTACATGGAGCATGGTTACGGGTATCGATTACGATGCCGATGCAGCGTTGTTTACGGTGCATCACGATATGGGCGATACGCTGGCCTCGAGCGTTATCGCTTGCATGGGTGCCACGCCGCGTCCGGCAGGTTTCGCAGGCGAGGATACGTATCGCGGTCGTGGCGTTTCATATTGCGCAACATGTGACGGCATGTTCTTCCGCGCCAAACAGGTCTTTGTAATCGGTGGTGGCAATTCGGCATGCGAAGAGGCGCTGTTCCTGTCAGACATTGCCACCAGCGTGACCATCGTGCTGCGCCGCGACCAGTTTCGTGCGCCGGATGGTGTTGTTCAGAAAGTACTCGAAAAGGACAATATTACAGTTAGGTACCAAACTAGTATTGTGGAGCTCTCGGGCGAAGCAATGCCAACGACGATCACCTTTAAGGACAATGCATCCGGTGAGACTCATACCGAGTCATTTGAACCTGGCTCGTTTGGCATCTTTGTCTTTACGGGGATGCTGCCGCATACCGAGCTGGTTGAGCATCTAGTCGATCTGGCTCCTGACGGCGGCATTGTCACCGACGATTCGATGGCCACCCGTACGCCCGGCTTATTCGCAGCCGGCGATATCCGTTCCAAGCGTTTACGCCAGGTTGTGACCGCCGTTTCGGACGGAGCCATAGCAGCAACGAGCGCATACGCGTTTCTCCGTGAATAAGTACGATAATATATCTTATGTAAGGTTGCTATCTTTACACAAAGTGGTTGGACGATGCATCAATGTGTTGTCCAACCACTTTTACTTGCCGGCTATGTGGTATGCAAAACTAGATAACCTAGAATACAATATAGTAAATGAACGGAGGACCTTTATGAACCACGTTAAACACGTTATTCCGATGTCCGATTCGTCGGTCAGTATTAAGCCTGAGGATATTCAGCCCACGGTGCTGCCCGATGCATTTATTCAGTCCGAAATCGTGTGCAAACTCAATACGTTGAGTCTGTCGCGCTATGACCAGTTGCCCAATGTGACGCTCTATCGCGACCAGGTTATTGAGTATGTTGCGCTGTGGATGGAGCCGCTGTCCATTTGCGTTGAGCAGCCCGTCATTACGCCATCGATGATCAACAACTACGTTAAGGTCGGCCTGGTGCCTGCTCCGGTTAAAAAGCAATATGGCCGCGAGCAGATTGCCCGCCTGATCGCTATCTGCCTCTTTAAGCAGGTGTTACCTATTGCTGCGGTGCAGGCACTCTTTAACATTCAGCGTTTGAGCTACGATGCCCCGACGGCCTTCGATTATGTGGTCGATCAGCTCGAGGCATCGATTCGTTCGGCGTTTTCCGTCGAACAGACGCCGGTTCCCGATACGGCGCATCAGGTAACGCGTGAGTCGCTGCTTGTGCGCAGTGCGGTTTCATCCTTCGTTTCGAAGGCGTACCTGATGAGCTATCTAAAGTTTAATGGGTTTAATAGCTAGCCAACGTATATAACGGGCGGAACAAAGGGCCATCTGTCACTTTGTCCCGCCCGTATTTTTGCTTGGTTGGACGTTATTGGCCCGAAGCCACGCCCATGCCGTAGCCGATAATGAGCCCATGCATTTCGGCATAGTATGAATCTAGCCCGTTACAGGGCATGATGATAGTCTTGGAGCCTGGCCAGCGCTCCACAATGCGGCTGGCAAGTGCCTGGGCGCCTGTCTCATTTTCCACATGGTCGATGACGACCTCGCCGCCCGTAAAACCCTCGGCTTCCATGGTATCGATGATCTTGTTGAGCATCTTCTTTTCGCCACGCGTGTGCCCGACGAGTTCGATTTTACCGGCCTCGCTCGCCGTGCCCAAAATGCGGATATTGAGCTTGTTGGCAATGACGCCGGCTGCCTTAGGGATACGTCCGGCTTTGGCGAGGTTTTCGTAATTGCACAAGCTGAAGAGGATTTTGCTGTTCTGCTCAAGGCTATCGAAGTATGCGCAAGCGTCCTCGAATGAGACATCCGGGTTGCTTGCAAGATAACGATCAAACAGCAAGAAGATCAGGTCCATCTTGCCGCCTGCTGCCCGCGAATTAACCAGGTGAATCTGACGATTGGGCTCTTCGGCAAGAACCATATCGCGAGCCGTGGCTGCCGCGTTGTAGCTGCCCGACACGCCCTCAGAGATCGGCATGCAGATGGTCTTGTCTGCCAATTTGAAGAGCTCGGCCCACTCCCCTACGCTGGGACAAGCGCTCGAAGAAGCGTTCGTCTCCGCCTGAACAGCGCAGTTGAGCTCATGTACATCGAGCGAAAGGTCATCGACGAATTCACGCTCCCCCACTCGAATTTTGAGGGGCGCAAATGCAAAGGTGGTATGGGGCGCGGTCGGTTGCCAATCGCGGAGGTTACAGCTTGAATCTGAGATAAGTGCCCAGCTCATAGAGGGTCCTTTCTAATTGTTCCTAAACAATTATAGCCTTCTTGCAAACCGATTGGGCCGCTATCTAGTATTCAAAACTAGATAGCGGCCTGCACTAAAGGGAAATGAATGGACCCCATGGCTCAAAGCCACGAGGTCCATATCCATTTGCTTTATCTGAATACTTAGTAGCGAACGAAGATATAGTTGTTGTTCATGCCGGCGGCAACGGAGCTGATGATAACACCTGTGTTGTAGTCGGAAGCATGAATCATCTGACCACCACCGATGTAAATGCCGGTGTGGTACGAGTTGACCACAACGTCACCGGGCTGCGGATCGGACACACGCGTCCAGCCCATAAAGGTACCCGTGGTGCCGAGGCGGCAATAGCGACCCGTGAGGCAATAGCTAACAAAACCAGAGCAGTCGAAGCTGTTCGGTCCAATTCCGCCCCAGGAATAGGCGCAACCAAGCTTGCTGTATGCACGCGAGACAACAGAACCGCCATCGACGGACTGGCTCGGAGCAGAAGGCGTCGGAGCCGGAGCGGGCGTGGAGGGCTGCGGTGTAGGAGCAGGTGCCGGCGTAGGAGCCGGAGTGTTGCCGCCCTGGTTGTTGTTATTGCTGGTCTGGCCACCGTTGTTGGTGTTCTCGGTCGTACCGGCAGTCTCGTTGCTCACCGTGGCCTTCTCGGCAGTGCTGGCGTTGATGCCGGCCTGCAGCGCGGCGTTGGCCTCGGCCTCTGCGGCAAGCTCGGCCTGCAGCTGCGAATCCAGGGAGTTTACGACGTTCTGGGCTTCAGCCTGCTGGGCGTTAAGCTCGTCGACCTTCTTTTGCGTGGTGGCGACGTTCTTCTCCTGCTCGGCCTGCTTATCGGTGAGCTGCTGCTTAAGCTCCTTGACCTCTTGGATGGTCTTGGCCTGCTTGTCGGACACCTTGCCGTAGTAGAACAGGCGGTTGAGCATATCGCTCAGATCATCGACACCCGTCAAAACCTGAAGCAGGCTCAGACCGCCGGTTTTGTACTCGCCGGCGACATAGGTCGAGAGCTTGGCCTGACCATCGGCGATCTCCTGCTGCTTTTGCGTGATCTCGCCAGCAGTCTGATCGAGCGCCTGCGTCTGCGTGGCAAGCTCATCGTAAATCTGCTGGGTTTGGGTGCCGATCTGCTCGAGTTTCGTACGAGCAGCGGCAAGGTCGGATGCGGTATCGGCGTAGGCAGGAGCCGCGAGGCCCAAGCCCAAAACACAAGCGAGGGTTGCCGTAGCAGCGCAGCGTGCCATGTTTTTGTGCGTGTTTGCTGTGCGCATGTAGCTTCCTTTCCAGTAACTAAGGGTAACGGCTAGTCTACCGTCACCAGGCTAAAGAGCTCCACATCGTCATCAGACGGCGTGAGCTTCTCGCGCGGGTTGAGAAACGCAAGCTCAAGTATACAACCGTAACCGATAAGCTTTGCGCCCATATCTCGCACCAGTTTACCTGTTGCCTCGACGGTTCCGCCCGTCGCGACCAAGTCGTCCAGAATCAACACGGTATCTTTAGAGCTGATAGCGTCGGCATGGATCTCAATTGAATCGGTGCCGTACTCGAGCTCGTAGCTCTGGCTTACGGTCTCGCGCGGCAGCTTGCCCGGTTTACGTGCGGGAACAAAGCCGGCGCCAAGGGCTACAGCCACCGGTACGCCAACCATAAAGCCTCGAGCCTCGGGACCCACGACCTTGGTGATTCCCATGCCGGCAAAGTGCTCGGCGAGGGTATCGGTCATGGCTTTGAGCGCCTCGGGATTGCCAAAGAGCGGCGTGATGTCTTTAAAGATGACTCCGGGCTCGGGATAGTCGGGGATGTCGACGATTTGAGATTCGAAGTCGTACATTGCATGACCTTTCAATGGGTTGCCGGATAAGCGGCAGCGGTTATTTGCCCGCCGTGGCGGTGCCGGAGTGCGAAGGGGCGACGACCTTGAGCGGCTTTACGAGAGAATCCTCGTGCGAAGCCGGCGCGGCAGTTTCTTCGTTTTTGGCCTTGGTGGACTCGGAGCGAGCGATTTCCTCATCGAGTGCATCGATGTCGGCGTCCTCGACCACGGCGTTGAGCGACTCAAAAACGCGGTTCTTGAGCAGCGCAGTGTGCACACCCTCGGTCAGGTCGTGAAGCTTCTTAAACGCACGCTCGAGCTTGGCGTCGCGTTCGTCGTCGGAAGTGTCCATGCCGAGCATACTCACGAGCACCTGCTCAAACATCGAGGACTCGCGGTTTGCCGAAGATACGTACTGGCGCAGGTTGCGGGGCTCGATATGGAAGCGTGACAGCTCGGAGCAGTAACGGATGATCGGGAAATCGCGGCCATCGACAAGCTCGCGGTTCTGCGGGCTCTTGATGATGCGAATGAGGTCGTTTTCGGCCAGGGAGCGGATAAACGAGATCTCGACGCCCAGCATATCGGGAATGGTCTCGATGGGATGCAGCTTTTGTTTGGTCTCCTTGGGCTCCGTCTTAAGCGGAACATCGGACAGCAAGCCCACCTCGTAGGCGAGCGTTGACAGGTCCGTGGCGTTTTCCAAGCGCTGCTTAATCACGTTGAGCGGCATGTAGCGGGTCTTCTGCAAGTGCAGGATGACCTCCAGGCGATCAACGTCCTCCTTAGAGTACTGACGGTATCCCTTAGGCGTACGATGAGGGGTAATGAGCCCCTCATCTTCTAGAAATCTAATTTTTGAGTTCGAAAGATCGGGGTATGCGCCTCGAAGTAGGTTGACGACTTGGCCGATACTCAGATAGTTGCGTTCGGCCATGCCCTACTCACCGGTTTCGATGCGCTCCGGCGTGCTCTCGTGGTAGATGAGCGTAAACGTACCGATCTGGACGGAAGAACCGTCGTGCAGCGGGGCCGCATTGACGATGGCACCGTCGACCCAGGTGCCATTGAGCGAGCCCAAGTCCTCGATGCGAGCGCCGAGGCCCTCGCGGATAATGCGCGCGTGGCTGCGCGATACGGTCATGTCATTGAGGAAGATGCCGTTCGCAGGATCGCGGCCGATGGTGGTCACGTCGTCCTCGAGCTCAAAGGCGGCACCAGTCTGCGGACCCTTGACGATGGACAGAACGGGGGCGGTGATGCGCACGTTGGCCATGAGGTCGGGAACGGTGACGTCGCTTGAAGGCACGCGGAATACGCAGGTAGCGTCAGCAGTCTTATCATTCTGAGGCATATTGTTAACCATGTTGTCCATGACAACCCCTAACTTATCGCGGACGTGCCGCAAATAATGAACCGTACGTAATCATACCCCAACGAATCAGTCTTCGATTTCAGGGTTCAGAAAGTCGATGTCCTCGTCCTCGGGATGCGCGAGAGCCTGTTTAATGGCCACTCCGCCCTTAATGGAATAGATGACAGCCGTGAGCATGGAGAAGATCACGCCGCCGTACACAAAGAAGATGCCGAGGGGCACCGAGCTTCCGTTGAGGCCCGGGAAGGCCGTAAGGGTTGAAGGTAAAAGATGCAGGCCGTCAATAACGGGGAACCCGAGCAGCATGAGCGAGAAGCCGGTCATGAGCAGTGCAGTGGCAATCTTTCCGGGAAAGACGACATCGATGGGGCGACGGTGATAATGACGCACGATAAGCGTGCCGATGCCCAGATAGATGTCGCGGCCAATAATGAGCACGCAGACCCAGATTGGCAGCTCTCCGCGAACCACCAGCCCAAGTACGCCGGTGAACAGCAGCGCACGGTCGCAGATGGGATCCATAACCTTGCCGAGCCACGAGACCGTCTTGGTCATGCGGGCGATCTGACCGTCCATCCAGTCGGTGGAGGCGGCAACGGCGTAGATAACGATGGCGATGACGCGGTTGTTATCCGTCACAAACAGGTACAGAAATACCAGGGTGAGGATCAGGCGCGTAAAGGTGATGAAATTGGAGATCGTAAAGATCTTATTCGACGGGTAATCGGAAGTGCCGATAAGCTCCTTTTTGATCTTCTTTTTGATGCCCACAGGACTCCCCCGCTGGTTAACGACAAAACTTTCGATACTATACCCGTTCCGGCGATGTCTATCCAGCGTAAGCATAGAGAGTCCAGACATATGGAGGGTGCTACTGGGTTGTGCGGCATTCTGCATTTGTGTACATCAGCCTCCAAATATGACATTTTTCGGCATCTTTGATGGCTGATGTACACGTTTTGATTCGGTGATTACATCGATCGGGAAAGTTGTTGCCTTAAGCAAATTAATCATGATGTGCGGGTCGAGAAGGGTTGGCACCAAAAGAGCCCAACGGCCGTTACGGCTTCGTTAGAAACACGCCCCACCATGGATGGTGAACCCGAAAGGTAAGGCGCGCGGGCACGGTGACTCGGCCCGCGCTCCCGGAAGAGAAAGGATAAACCCATGGGTTACATGCTCGAGACGCGCGGGCTCACCAAGCGCTTTGGCCGCGGCGACCAGGCGCAGGACGCCGTGGCCGACGTGAGCCTTCATATCCGCGAGGGCGAGGTGTACGGGCTGCTCGGTCCCAACGGCGCCGGCAAGTCGACAACGCTCAAGATGATCTGCGGGATGCTGCGGCCGACGGCCGGGGAGATCCTCTTTGCCGGGCACGCCTGGCGCCGCGAGGACCTCTACGCAATCGGCAGCCTCATCGAGGAGGCGCCGCTCTACCCCAACCTCACCGCGCGCGAGAACCTGCGCGTGCGCACCACGCTGCTGGGCCTTCCCGAGAGCCGCATAGATGAGGTGCTCGCCGCCGTGGACCTCGCGGACACCGGGAAGAAGCGCGCCGGGCGCTTCTCGATGGGGATGCGGCAGCGCCTGGGGCTCGCGCTGGCGCTGATCGCCCGGCCACGCCTGCTCGTGCTCGACGAGCCCACCAACGGGCTCGACCCCATCGGCATCGAGGAGCTGCGCGACCAGATCCGCGGCTTCGCGGCGGCGGGTACGACGGTGATCGTCTCGAGCCACATCCTTTCCGAGGTGCAGCAGATGGCGGACACCATCGGCATCATCTGCGGGGGGCGCCTCGCCTACGAGGATGCGCTTCGGCCCGGGCAGGACCTCGAGGAACTCTTCATGAGCTTCTGTCGGGAAGGGCGACGAGCGCGCGGGGAGGTGGCGGCATGACGGGTGAGAAAGGCGGCCTGCTCGCGGCCCTGCGCGCCGAGGCCCTGAAGTCGCGCCACGCGGCACCGGTTCGCCTGGCCGTGCTCATGGCGCTGCCGATGCCGCTGCTCGGCGCGATGCCCTACCGGGGCGTGCAGATCTTCAGCGCGTGGAACTACTGGTACGCGCTCTTCCTGCCCGTGTGTCTCTCGCTCGTGGTGGCGTGCGTCGCGCGGGCGGACGCTCGCACGCGGATGCGGGGGCTTCTGGGCCTGGGCTTCCCGCTCGGGCGCGCCTGGTGGGCCAAGGCGCTCTGGTGCCTCGCGCTCTGCACGCTCTCGAACCTCGTGGTCTTCGGCATCTACCTCGCGGGATCGGCGTTCTCCTCGCAGGGCCTCACGGCCGCGGGCACGCTCACGATGCTCCTCTGCGCGCTCGTCAACACGGTGACCGCGGCGTGGATGATCCCCGCAGGGCTCTTCCTCACGGCGCGGCTCGGCATGCTCGCGGGCATCTTCTGCCCGCTCGCCGCGCAACTCGTGGGTGGGTTCGCCTGGTCGTTGGTGCCGCTGCCGCAGCTCTTTCCGCCGTCGGCGAACATGGTCATCCCCACGAGCTTCATCCCCGTGCTGCCGAGCGGCGAGCCACTCGCGGCGGACATGGCGCTCGGCGGGGCGCTCGCGTCGGACGGCATGCTCACGCTGGCGGGCCTTGCGGTCTGCGCGCTCGCGTTCGCCGCGCTCACGGCGGCGGGCGCGGCCTGGTTCGCGCACTCCGAGGAGAGGTGATGGCCATGACACGACTCTCCGACCCGATGCCGCGCATGACTCTCTCGCGGGCCCTGCTCTCCGAGGCCCTGCGCCTGGCGCGCTCCCCGCTCACGGCGGTGCATCTCGTCTGCGGCCTGGCAGCCGGTCTTGCCTGCGGCGAGTACTTCTCCGTAACCCGATGGGACCCGGCGCTGGGCGCGGACGCCTACGCCCAGTTCCTCGGCGCCCTCATGCCGCTCATGTCCGCCATCGTCTGCGGGCTCGCCGTGGACGAGGAGCGCGCTGCCGGGCGCCTCGCCAACCTCACGGCGGTCCCCTCGCGCGGGCGCGCCGTCGCGGCGAAGCTGCTCGCCCTTGCGGCGCTCAGCGCGGGCGCGTTGGCCGTGGCGCTCGGCGTGTTCGGGG
>UQMY01000019.1 GCA_900542325.1 uncultured Collinsella sp.
ATTATTTTCCGGTTCGACGAACAGCCGATCGTGTCAAATTTGGTCTAACAGAGCCATTTCTTTTGCGTATTCGTCGCGCGCACGTGAGGAGACGATGCCAAGTTTGCAGCCGCTATCGGCGAGTGTTGCGATGACTTCAAGCAAACCTGGAAACACGCTGATGGTGCTTTTAAAGCTGGCGGCAACTTGGCACCAGCGATCCAACGTTGCCTGCGAGTAGATCCCAAGTTTCTCAAGGGCATCCTTGCCGGGTATGCCGAGGGCAAAGTCAAGCTCGTGTCGGGGAAGCGTTTTGCTGGTCTCTTCTTGGACAATCTGGACAAGCGATGACAGAACGCTTTCTTCTGTATCTGCCAATGTCCCATCAACGTCAAATACGATATGGTCAAAGTGCTTCATATGATTGCTCCTCTCTGTTGTTTGCCTGCAAGTTTGATGCAGTGACAGAAGAAGGGTTAGCGGGATTTCTGCCTGGTGCTATCGAGATTCTGCCTCGCTGCTCGATAGCTCGAAGGAGTGCACCCCATTTGTTCTTTAAATACCTGGCCAAGATGGCTTGCTGTTATAAATCCGCATTGGCGCGCGACTGTCTGTACCGTTCGCGTGGTGTGTGCCAAAAGTTCGCAAACACGGTTTATGCGGTATGCGCGTAGATATGCCGCCGGGGTCGTTCCTGCACAAGTTTTGATAATGCGGTAGCACTCTCTTTCGCTTACGCCGGCTGCAGATGCCATCTGGGGCACATCTATAGCGGCTGCATAGTTTGCGCGGATAAAGTCCAGGATTGCCTTGAACTGTACGTCGCGGCTGGTCATCCAAGAGGCGCCGTCGGAAGAAAAGAGCGGTTCGGCCTTGGCGTTAATCTGAATCCAGAGCTCTGACAAACTATTTCGAAGCGCCATCTCGTTCTGCGGCCGTTGAAGGTCGTGGCTAAAGGAGCTCTTCAGCAAATCGATAAAGGGCATATCGTCGGGATTGGTGGGCGACCATTTGAGCACATCGACGCCTCGACATTGAAGCAATGGGTTGATGTAGCGCTTTTGGAGACGTCCCGCGGGATCGCCGAGCATCGACGGCTGAAAGATATGCAGCATTTGAATGGCTGGCGCCGAATTGGGTGATTGCAGCGTGCTGTGCAAAACGCCGCCGTTGATAAAGCCGGCGGACCCTTCCTCAAAGCGTACGTGCTCATGAGCCGCGTGCGTTCGATAGTCAATCGCTCCCTGCTCCATGTAGAAAAGCTCAACTTCGGAATGCCAGTGCCAGGGGACGGAATTGCCCGGATAGCGAGCGAATTCTGCGCGTTCGGCAATATAGGGCCAGTCTTCGGCGGTCTCGGGAAACGCTTCCTCGCGTCCTCCGCGGTGCAATTCTATGTGATCCATGTTTCGCATGGCATCAGTATAAAGCGCGATGGGCTTAGATTGCTCTTGCCTGTTCGGGGAACGCCTTGTCTAGGGATGCTTGGAGCTTTTCGAAGGATGCTCGTAAGTTGAGGCTCTGATCGGCTGAGCGCTTGGTTTTTGTGGTGGGGGAGTCGAGGAGGCCGTTTCTCTGTGTCGGGGGGAAGGAGAAAAGGTTTGCATGTTTTAGGGATGGCTGCTGGGCTGCGTCATTGGAAGAATGCATGCTTTTGCGGCCTCCTCGATATCCACCAAAAGGATGCGCTCGGGGTTTGCTGCTAGGTCCCGTGCGCTGGCTACATTATGCCGCGGCTGCCGCAAAGAAGCGCTAAAGAAAGGCTTAACCTGGTTTGGTGTTACGATGAAACTGCAGGTCAGAGGTATCGAGTAACACTCTTGAAAGGTTTTGAGCTTAAGGGCTTTCTAAGGTTTGTGACGTGGATGTGGCGCGGACGTGCGTAGCGTGTGAATGCTCGCTGTTAGCGCTGCGGCTCTGTGGTGCGCACCTGCTCGATGACCTTTTCCATCGTGGCGTCGATGCGGTCTTTTTTGAGTTCGCATTCCCAGATGGTTATGGGCGTCCAGCCCATTTGAGTGAGCGCTGCCACAGCAGCACGGTCGCGCTCGACGTTGCGACGGAACTTTGCCTCCCAAAACTCAACGTTGCGCTTGGGCTGGCTTGGGTTGCACTTGGGGCAGCGGTGCCAAAAGCAACCGTTGACGAAGATGGCGATCTTGCGGCCGGGGAAGGCGATGTCGGGCTTGCCGGGTACCTTCCATTCCAAACGATAGCCCGTAAGGCCCGCGGCCCGTAGGCGCTGACGTACGAGCAGCTCGGGCTTGGTGTTGGCGCGCTTGTTGCCCTTCATGGACTTTTTGATGGCGGCGCGACGGCGGACCAGTTCGCGCTCGTCAGCGGAGAGGTCCGAGGTATCGATGCCGTCGAGCAGACCGGGCTTGGGACGCTTTTTGCTGCGGCGTTTAGGTGCGCGCTTGGGTTTGGTGGCGGGTTTGTCGGTTGTGTTGGGCGCGGTGTCATCGGCGGAGCTTGCCTCAAGCCGATCTTCCTTTAACTCAATCAGAGCATCAATGAGCCCCTTGTCGGCGGGCATCCATTCCACCGTGGCAAGCGAGGTGCGTGGAATCCAGCGGATATCAAGCTGGCGGTCGTGTTTCTGGGGCTCATCGGATTCATCGGCGAGCGAGCAGTAGTAACACTCCATGGAGAGATGAAAATCGGGGTAGTCATACTCAACGGTGTAGAAATCACGCAGGTTGGTGACTTTTACCTGTAGCTCTTCCATAAGCTCGCGGCGCACGGCGTCTTCGGGTGTCTCGCCGCGCAGAAGTTTGCCGCCCGGGAACTCCCATAGTCCCTGCATGTTGCCGTAGCCGCGCTGCACGGCAAGCAGCTCGTCAGATCCTTCCTTGCGAATGATCCCAGCGGCAACATGAACAGTCTTCAACAGGAGCCCTCTCTCAACATCAACACATGGCAGACTACGCTTACCTTACGCAACGGTAAGGCAAGCGTAAGCCATATCGATGGTAGCCGACTCGGCTCCTTGCGACTATAGATGCCGTAGACTAATCGCAAGAAAGGACTCGGTATGCAAACCACGCACATGGCGACCCCGGTACTGGAGGTCGCGCATCTCGAAAAGGTATATGGAGCGCTGGGCAACGTGACCCGCGCGCTCAACGACGTCAGCTTTACCGTCAACCGCGGCGAATTCGTCGGCATCATGGGCGCCTCGGGCTCGGGTAAGTCGACGTTGCTCAACTGTGTGTCGACCATCGATAGCGCCACGAGTGGCACCATCCGCATCAACGGCCAGGATGTGACGCGCATGAAGCAGGCCAAGCTTTCGCAGTTCCGCCGCGAGGAGCTCGGCTTTATCTTCCAGGACTCCAACCTGCTCGATACGCTCACGGCACGCGAGAACATCGCCCTGCCGCTCACCATCGCCCGCACAAACTCGGCAGAGATCTCGACCCGCGTGCAGGATGTAGCCGCGCGTCTGTCCATTAGCCAGGTGCTCGACAAGTATCCCTACCAGATGTCCGGCGGTCAGCAACAGCGCGTTGCCGCGGCTCGCGCGCTCGTCACCGACCCCACCATGATCATGGCCGACGAGCCCACCGGCGCCCTCGATTCCAAGAGCGCCCGCCTGCTGCTCGAGAGCCTAGAGGCCCTCAACCGCCGCCTGCGCGCCACCGTGCTCATGGTCACGCATGACAGCTTTGCTGCCAGCTACACGAGCCGTGTGCTGTTTATTCGTGACGGCAAGATCTTCACCGAGCTGCGCCGCGGCGACACCGACCGCCGAGAGTTCTTCGACCGCATTATGGAGGTCGTTGCCATGATGGGCGGTGAGGGCTCCGATGCTCTGTAAACTCGCTTGGGGCAACGTCCGCCGCGCCGGCCGCGATTACCTTGTCTACTTGCTGACGCTCACCCTGGGCGTCACGGTCTTCTATGCCTTCAATACCGTCTCGATGCAGGTCGACATTGCCGGCATCAAGGAGGAGGGACTGTCCGAGCTCATGGGCAGCATGCTCGGCTACCTGACGTACTTTTTGGCCGGCGTCATGGCCTTTTTGATGGTGTATGCCAACAACTTCATCATGAAACGCCGCAAAAAGGAGTTTGGCCTGTACCAGGTGCTCGGCATGGGCCGCGGGCGCGTCGCCACGATTATGGCGCTCGAGACCGTAATCGTTTCGGTCGGCGCCTTTGTCGCCGGCATTGTGCTGGGCGTGGGGCTCTCCCAGCTCATGACGTTCTTTACGGCCTCGCTCTTTAAGACGCAGATCGCCGATTTTCACTTCTTTTTCTCGGTGCATGCTTTCAACCTGACCCTTGCCTGCATGCTCGTAATGTTTGTGCTCACGCTACTGCTGAACCTTCGCGCCGTGCGCCGTACAAAGCTCATCGAGCTTATGGGCGCCGAGCGGCGCAACGAGAGCATCAAGACGCGCAACCCCTGGATTGCGATCGCCATCTTTGTCGTGGGCGTGGTGCTGGTGGGCGTGGCCTATTACCGCCTGTTGCGCGATGGGTTCCCGCTCACCGCGACGGAGGGTAAGCTGCAGGAGGCCATGAACCAGTTTGGTATCACCACGGCCATGGTTACGGTGGGTACCTTTGCCCTGTTCTGGGGCCTTTCGGGCATGCTTATCAAGCTGCTGCAGAGCCTGCGCAGCGTGTATTGGCGCGGCCTCAACATGTTTACCGTGCGCCAGCTTGCGGCCAAGGTCAACACGGTGTGCTTTTCGATGGGCGTTATCGCGATGATCCTGTTTCTCGCCATTACCTCGGTGACCTGCGGTATGTCGATCGCCAACGTGATGAACGAAAACCTCGAGCGCTATACGCCGGCGGATATGACGCAGACGTATATCTATTACATGCCCGATAGGCTCGACTACTACAAGGAGTATGTCAATCCTTCCGAGGCCGATCGCATGGTGCTGGCAGACGCAACGGTCGATTTGTACTCTGCATGGCACGGTGACCGTATCGATCCCGATAACGTTGCGGAAAGTATCAAGGGCAAGTCGGCAGATAATGGCAACGAGGCCGGAAAGAAGGTCAATATCGCCGATGTTGCCAGCGAGCATGTGCAGATCGATTCGTATCTGAGTTACCCGCTTGGCGGCTCGGATCCTTCGGTGACGGCGGGCGAGATGTGCAAGGCCATGGGCGAAAAGCTCCCCAAGGCGCTCGAGGGTAGCAATGCCGATGATATGGGCCTGTTTGTGACGCCGGCGAGCCAGTACAACAAACTGCGCCAGATGATGGGCGAGGAGCCGGTGAGCATTGGCCGCGACCAGTACTTGCTTACGTGCGATATGGGCGACGAGTTGGGCGACCTGTACACCAAGTACATGGCTGGGGGCCATACCCTCACCTTGGGCGGACATACGCTCAAGCCCGCAACCGATAAGTCGGACGAGGACACGGCTGCCATCGTCAACTCGGCACTCGGCAGCAATCCCGGTACCGTGGTCGTAGCCGACGAGCTGCTGTCCCAGCTTAACCTGCAGCCGTATTCCAGTAATCTGCTCGTTAACTACAAGCAGGGGATGGATGTGACCAAGGCAGACGAGAGCATTAAATACACCATGCTCGACAATCTGCTCGTTGACGGCAAGGAGCCGGGGTCGTGGGGAGTCTTCATGACACGCTCCGAGATCTATACGCAGGCGGCGCAGATGAACGGCATGATTAGCTATCTAGCCATCTATATTGGCTTTGTACTGGTCGTTGCATGTGCGGCAATTCTGTCGATCCAGCAGCTCTCCAATGTGGCCGACGGAAGCCGCAGCTATCGCGTGCTGGCGCAGATCGGCTGTGACGACCGCCAGATTCGCCATTCGGTGATGGCGCAGCAAGCGGTGTTCTTCCTGTTCCCGCTGGCAGCGGGTCTGGCGCACTCCTTTGTGGCGCTCAAGGTGATCATCGAGCTGGTGAGCACGTTTGGCAACATGAGCATCGGCGGCACGGTGGGCCTCACCTGTGCGATCTTCCTGGCAGCCTATGGTGGCTACTTCCTGGTGACGTACCTCATGAGCGCCGGCATGGTACAAGCTGCCATCGCCACCCGCTACAGCGAGTAGCAAGCGGGCAAAACCGTCGCAAAGCAACTGCGACAACCGCCTCGAAGGGAGTCGGACTCCCTTCGAGGCGGTTTTTTTGTCTATCGGATGCCTCTTAGATACAAGTGAGTAGACTTATTTGGATATACCGAGCACACCGCGACAAGTGCCCAATAAAACCGCAGGTCAGCGCTGTGGCGATTTGGGGTGTGCTCGGCTTCCTGCAAGAAGTCTACTCACTTGGTTTTGGCTGCTAGAAGACCGCCGTGAGGGAAGGCAACTTCCTCGCGGCGGTTGGCGTTTGCCCAGATAAAACCTGCCAAAATAAACCTGTCCCTTTTTGGCAGGTTATCGCTTCCAAAAGTGGAGGATGAGCGTCGTGCGGTTTTGCTGTTCGGTTTTGACCAGGATGTTGTGGATGTGGGTCTTGACGGTGCCCACGGCAAGGAATAGCTCGTCGGCGATCTCTTGGTTCGATTTGCCCAGCACAACCAGGCGCATGACTTCGGTCTCGCGGTTGGAGAGCTTGTAGGCGTTGCGATAGAAGGGCATCTGCTCTTCGATGTGTCGATCAAGATCGCTGACGTTCTTTTCCTCGGGCGCCTCCTGCATGCGAATCGAAAGCACGTGATAGGCATAGATGATCAGCAGAATCGCAAAGTAGCACGCAAAGATGTTCTCGCTAAAGTTGCGCTCGGACAGGTACAGCTGCAGCCAAGAGGGTGCCAGGCTCATGGGAACAACAAGGATGTTGTAGAAATCCTCGGCAACGATGCACCCGACCAGAATGGCGCCGATAATGAGGTGCTTTCGTTGATTGTTGACGCGCGCCTTAAGCTCGACCTGCGTGCTTTTATGCGCTGTCCAAAAGATATACAGTCCCACAAATACAAGGAATACCTGACGCATCGTGTAGTAGAGCCATTGATGCATGGGGCCGTAGGGGACAGCGACAATGATCAGCAGCTCGCTCAGGAAGAACGTTGCGACGGGAATAACAAACTGCTTTTTTGAATGTTTGTCGAGCAAGTCCATGGCAATGAGCCAGATAAAAGCTTGTGAAGCGGTCGCCACAAGGGTCCGCAACACAGGCATGGTAATTGAGTAATAGTCGCTGGCTGGAAAACTCTGGTTTTGCAACGTGTATTCAAAAAAGAAGATCTCGGTCATCTCGATGGCATAGCAAATAAAAACGCCGCTGCCATAGATAAAGAAGCGTCGACGAGACGAGGCATAGGCGGCAAGCGAAAGCACTGCCGTCACAATACAGATCACGAGTATCGCTAGGGTATAGAAGAACATCAGGGTGTTCATCTGCCACCGTCCCATCTCATTTCATCTATGGCCGAGCCCTGTATACCTTGTGGGATATAGACGTCTCAACCCTTCGTTCCATTGCGGATTAGGCGCCGAGATACAGCATAGCCGTATACCGTTCGCGGTTCTAGATAGTAAACCCCCTGCAAGCTGGCTACCTGCGGGTTTATATCGGTTTAGAGGGGATGTAACTCCGTGAACGGTCTTTAATCCCGAATAAACTAGGTAAAAATTGCATACGGGTGAATGATGGTCTTGTCAACACGAGGCGTGATGTTCGAGCGCCTCATAGCAATAGTCGGCACGACCGGCGGAAAGGAATCGACATGGCGCTGCCTAAGGATTTCATCGACACCAACGACTTCACCAAAGAGCAGATCCTGGCTATCGAGGATCTTGGCCTGGCAATGAAGAAGGCCATCAAGGTTGACGGTTATTATCCGCACCTGCTCCGCAACAAGAGCCTTGGCATGATCTTCCAGCAGGTCTCCACCCGCACCCGCCTTTCCTTCGAGACCGCTATGACCGACCTCGGCGGCCATGCTCAGTTCTATGGCCCTGGCACCATCCAGCTCGGCGGTCACGAGTCCCTGGGCGACACCGCTCGCGTTATGGGCTCGCTGCTCGACATCATGATGGCTCGCGTTGACCGTCACAAGGACGTCGTCGGCCTCGCCGAGGGCTCCGCTGTGCCCGTCATCAACGGCATGTCCGAGTTCAACCATCCCACGCAGGAGATGGGCGACCTCATGACCATGCTCGAGAACCTCCCCGAGGGCAAGAAGATCGAGGACTGCACCCTGGCCTTCATCGGCGACGCCACCCAGGTCTGCGTCTCCCTCATGTTCATCGCTTCCAAGGTCGGCATGAAGTTTGTCCAGTTTGGACCTAAGGGCCACCAGATCCCCGACGGCGGCCTGCACGTTGGCACCGTCGAGGAGCGCGCCGAGTTCGGCAAGCAGATGATGGCCATCGCCGAGGAGAACTGCAAGGTCTCCGGCGGCTCTGTCGTCATCTCCGACGACATCGAGTGCATCAAGGGCGCCGACTTCATCTACACCGACGTGTGGTATGGCCTGTACGACGAGGAGGTCTCGGGCGAGAACTACATGGACGTGTTCTATCCCAAGTATCAGGTCACCATGGACATGATGAACTTCGCCGGCCCCAACTCCAAGTTCATGCACTGCCTGCCGGCCACCCGCAACGAGGAGGTCGTCGACGAGGTCATGGACGATCCCGAGCGCTCACTGTGCTGGGTCGAGGCCGAGAACCGCAAGCACTCCATCCGTGCTCTCCTTGCCGCCCTGGGCAAGCGCACCCCGCTCAACGACGAGGGTGTCGAGTACTCCGCCAAGGCTGAGCTCCACGCCGCTCTCGAAGCTCTCGAGCAGCTCTAAGCCTCAAGGCTTCTAAAAGCACGTTTGCGGGCGGCGGATGCTCGTCTCCTGTCGCCCGCTCACCGAGGCCCAAGCAATTGCCTTAATACCTTAGGGCCTCGGATCTGTCCAAGACTGAGCGAAGGAGCTCATCATGAGCGACGGAAAGAAAAAGCTTTCCTTCTTGACGGTCATTTCGACCATCATCTGCGTCGTCTTCGTTTGCGAGGCCGCCGCTCCTGCTGCTGCCATTGGCAACCAGCAGTTCTTCTGGTGGATCTTCCTGATCCTGACCTTCCTGCTTCCCTACGGCATGGTTGTCGCCGAGCTCGGTACCACCTATGACGGCGAGGGCGGCATTTACGACTGGGTACGCGATGGCCTGGGCGACAAATGGGGCGCCCGCATCTCGTACTACTACTGGGTCAACTACCCGCTGTGGATCGCCTCGCTGGCTACCATGTTCCCCGACATTTTGGGCATGGTCTTTGGCGTCGAGTTCAACTTGATCGCCAAGATGGGTATCGATCTTGCCTTTGTGTGGATCGTCTACCTCATGGGCCGCTCCAAGGCGGCCGACTCCGAGTGGGTCCTTAACGGTGGCGCCATCATCAAGGTCGCCGTCGCCGTTATCGTTGGCGCTTTGGGCATTTGGTATGCCATGGAGAACGGTTTTGCGAACGACATGTCCGCTGCCACCTTCCTGCCCGAGCTCACCAACACCAACGCTCTCGGTTACCTGTCGATCATCATCTTTAACTTCATGGGCTTCGAGGTCATCTGCACCATGACCGACGACATGGCCGATCCCGCTCGCGATATCCCCAAGGCCATCATCGTCGGTGGCCTGTCCATCGCCGTGATCTACCTGTTCGCTGGCTTTGGCATCGGCGCTGCTGTGCCGGCCGATTCCATCGACCCCGACTACGGCATGATTTATGCAGTCCAGACAATGGTGGGCGACTCCATGATCTTTAAGGTCATCTGCATCGCCTTCCTGATCACCCTGTTCGCCAACATGGCCGCTTGGTCCTTCGGCGTTAACTCCGTCGCCCGCTACGCTGCCGAGCACGGCAACATGCCCAAGGTTTTCGCCTCGATGATCTCTGACGACGATATGCCCAACGGTGCCAACCTGGTCAACGCCGTCGTTGCCTCCCTGGTGCTGTGCCTGCAGCTGGTTCCCATCGACGCTATCTCCAATGGTGTTTTCTGGATGCTCTTCGGCACCTCCGTCGTCTTCCTGCTGCTCACCTACATCCCGATGTTCCCGGCGTTCCTCAACCTTCGCAAGAACGACCCGAACCGTGAGCGTATCTTCACGTTCCCGTTTAAGGGCGCCATGATGAAGGTCATGCTGGCCATCCCTTGCATCGAGCTGATCCTGGCCATCGTTGCAACGCTGGTGCCGCTCTCCGCCGCCGAGATTGGCGACAAGCTCCCGATGATCGTTATCTTCATCGTGCTTGTGCTCATCGGCGAGATCGTCCGCGTCGTCAGCGCCAAGGGCCGCGAGACCGAGTACAAGGGTCTCACCCCCGAGCTGGCTGCTCAGCGCCTGGCTGAGGAGGCTGCCGAGGCCGAGGAGGACTAGAGCACCCGGATTCGGGGCTCCAACCCTCCTCGCGTACCAACGTGCGCTTCGTCGGGCTTGTCGCTCCCGACTCCGGGCACTCTAGCCTCTTCGGAGACGTGCCCAAGCGACAGGTTTGCTAACCATTCCCCGGGGTGGGTGTGAGCGATAGCTCCGGTAACCACCGCCCACCCCAATCTCTCTTCCGTATCCTTCGTGCGTTTTGTCTCCGCGCACTTGGTTACGTCGTCGCTTGCCGGTGCGATTCCGTGAAAACCGGCGTCGGGCGCCCCGACCTTTGCCGAGGAACGGGCGCCTACCATCTCTTGGTTTTAGGCTGCGGGCAACCCGCCCGCGGCAAGCGATCGTTCGATTTGGAGGAAATCTTATGCGTACGATCACCGAGTCCGAGTCCACCCCCAAGGCCGACGGCTTCTTTATGCCCGCTGAGTTCGCCCCGCAGGATCGCGTGTGGATGGGTTGGCCCCACCGCACCGACACCTGGGCCCACGGCGCCAAGCCGGCTCAGAAGCAGTATGCCGCCATCGCCCGCGCCATCGCCGAGTTCACCCCGGTTACCATGTGCGCCAACCAGGTCGACTATGCCAACTGCAAGGCCGTCTTCGAGGAGGACGAGAACGTCACCGTCATCGAGATGACCACCGACGACGCCTGGTTCCGCGACACCGCCGCCACCTACGTCATCAACGGCAAGGGCGAGAAGCGCGCCAACCACTGGCACTTCAACGCTTACGGTGGCCTTGTGGATGGCCTCTATTTCCCGTGGGACAAGGACGAGCAGATCGCCCTTAAGATGGCTGAGCTCTCCGGCTGCCGTCGCTATCGTCCCGATGACATGATCCTCGAGGGCGGCTCCATCACCGTCGACGGCGAGGGCACCCTTGTCGTGACCGACCAGTGCCTGCTTTCCCCGGGCCGCACCTGCTCTGCGGTTCTGGAGGAGGAAGAGGATCCCGAGTCCATCTGGCCCAAGTTCCACAAGAAGTTTGAGCCCTGGAGCGAGGAGCTTCGCGCCTATATGGACGAGCACCTCAAGGATTACCTGGGTGTCGAGAAGGTCATCTGGGTCAAGGAGGGCATCGACCCCGAGGAGACCAACGGCCACATCGATGACGTCGCCACGTTCATCGCTCCGGGCGTCATGGCCTGCATCTGGACCGACGATCCCGAGTATCCGTTCTACGAGCAGTGCCACGCTGCCTACGAGACCCTCTCCAACGCCGTTGACGCTAAGGGCCGCAAGATGAAGGTCTACAAGCTCTGCATGCCCGTGAACCCGCTGTTCATGGACCAGGCTTCCTGCGACACCATCGACGCCGACGAGAACGCCGAGCCGCGCGTCCCCGACGAGCCGCTGATCGCCTCTTACATGAACTACCTGGTCACCAACCACGGCGTTATCGTCCCGCAGTACGGCGACGAGAACGACCAGCTGGCCGTCGACACGCTCCAGAAGATCTACGACGAGGTCTGGGGCGAGGGCGTCTACAAGTGCGTCGGCGTCCAGTCCGAGCAGGTCGTCTTCGGTGGCGGCAACATCCACTGCATTACGCAGCAGGAACCGTCCGCTTAATCGTCTGGCTTTCCGAGGCACCCCATCTCGCCGCTCAAACCGTCGCTCGCGTACCAAAGTACGCTTCGCTCCTCTTTCGCGGCGACCTGGGGCACCTCGAAAACTCAGCCGATCAATCGGACGGTCGGTGAATCGGACCATCTCGGGGCATTGATGGTCGGTTTATTCGATGTCTTGGTCGGTTGGGTTTTTCTTTGGGCACTCCGTTGCCTCCACTTCGGAGTGCCCTTTTCTTTGATTGAGTACGCGTCTGGCCTGGGATTTTTTGCGGGTTAGGCCAATTGTTCGCTTGAATTTCCCAGGTCAGACGCGTCTTCAATTGCCGAAAGTTATCGGTCGTGAACGCGGCCGTTTTGATCGGAGTATCTATGTACCAGCGTATCGTTATCTACACGCGCCTGTTCCGCGAGCGTTGGTCCAACAAATGCATCCTCTCCTCTCTCTGGGATGGCACCTGCACCGGTGACGCGGCCTGCAACCCTACCTTGGGCTGCGCCTTCGGTACAGATGCCATCCTTTTTGCTGTAGGGGGCGCGCGCCATGGCAGGTAAAAAGTTCTCCCTGATCGAGGTCATCCTTTCGGTTATCTGCGTCGTGTTTACCATCGAGGCGGCGGCTCCGGCATCTGCCATGGGTAACGTACAGTTCTTCTGGTGGATTTTCCTTATCATTACGTTTTTGCTTCCCTATGGTCTGGTGGTGGCCGAGCTGGGTACGGCGTTTGATTCCGAGGGCGGCCTGTACGATTGGGTTCGCTTGGGCCTGGGCGACCGTTGGGGCGCCCGTTGCTCTTGGTGCTACTGGGTTAACTTTCCGCTGTGGGTGGCAAGTATCGCCTGCATGTTCCCCAGTGTCATTAATGCGGTGTGGGGTATCGAGTTTTCACTCGGGATCCGAATTGCCATCGAGATTGCCTTTGTGTGGGGCGTCACGGTCATGGCAATGCAGCCGGTGGCGGAGGCCGATTGGGTTATGGACGGCGGCGCCGTCATCAAGGTGCTCATTACCGCTGCGGTGGGAATCGTCGGCATTTGGTTTGCCTGCAATAACGGCTTTGCCAACGACATGTCGTTTAAGACCTTCATTCCAGATCTGGGCGACACCAATTCGTTGACGTACCTATCGATTATCCTGTTCAACTTTATGGGCTTCGAAGTGGTCGCGACCTTTGCCAGCACGATGAAGAACCCGTCGCGTGATATCCCCAAGGCGGTTATTGCCGGTGGCGTGGCCATTGCGGCGATCTACATCATCTGTGGCATTGGCATTGGAGCCGCGGTTCCCACCGAGCAGCTTTCACTCGATTCGGGCATTGTGGACGCAGTCGCCGCTATGGTGGGGCGCACCCACCCGCTGACGATGGTCGTGGGCGTGGCCTTTTTGGTGACGCTGTTCGCCAATATGATCTGCTGGAGCTTTGGCGTCAACAACGTAGCGAGCGATGCCGCACGTCACGGCAACATGCCGCGCCCCTTTGCGCTGGTGTCCAAAAAGACCGGCATGCCCAACGGCTCGGCGCTCATTAACGGCTGTTTTGCCAGTCTGGTGCTGCTGCTCCAGATTCCGCTGGGTGAGGGTTCCGACGTCTTTTGGGTCTTCTTCTCGATGAACGTCGTCTTTCTGCTCATGAGCTATATTCCCATGTTCCCAGCGTTTTGGCGTCTGCGCAAGCACGATAATCGCTCGCGTGTGTTCCGTGCGCCTTTCGAGGGCAAGGTGCTCGCGGTGGCGCTTGCGATTCCCGTGGTGGAGCTCGTGCTTTCGATTGTTGCTACGATTGTGCCGCTCAACAGCTCACCTGCCGAGATGGCAAAGTTGCCGATTCTCGCGGGCGTAGTGATTGGCCTGTTATTGGGCGAGGTTTCGCGCCTCATATCGCGCCGCGGCCGAAGCGTCGACAATCCCGGCGTTGGCGCAAGGGGGACAGGTCGCTTTGCACCAAAACAGTAGCGCCGCGAGTTGTGCGGTGCTAGATGCATCTTGGATTACTGTTCGCGGTGCTCGGGATCAGATGCGAGCTTGGGTGCAAAGTAGGGGACGTGGCCCAGGTAGGGGCAGCTGTCCTCGCGTGATTCGACGACGCAGGGGATATCTTCGTAGGTGAGTGAGTCGCTCAGGCGGGCGATGGTCTTGGCGGCAGGAGCGACGAGCATCTTGAGCGGTGCGATAGGCGCCATGGCATCTCCTTTCATCGGTGAGACACAGCTTGTTTATCTAAACGATACAGTACGTTTAATCGGTGAGTCTAATCTTGCGGCAAAGAATCTGTCAACATCCTCACGGCATCTAGACAGGGGAGGCGGGCATGAGTTTCGCGTTCTATATCTACACCACGATTATCATGGGTGTGGCTCTGGTGACCAGTGCCGTGGCATTGGTGGTTTGGCTCATGACGCGCCGTCGCGACAGCCTGGTGGCCGCGGCGGGCTTTTTGCTCTACATGCTCGATATGTCGGTCATTTTTTTTGACGAGTACAATCGGCTCAAATACGACTACGCTGTTACCTTTAGCGAGCCGTTGCAGCACCCCTTGCTGCGCTGCGTGCTCGGTATTGCCATCTATGCCTGCGTGGTACTGTGGATGTTTGCGCGCTTGCGCAAAAGGCCGACGTCGCGCATGCTCGGACTTGTTATCGTGCCGTTTTCAATCTTGCAATTGGTGCTGGTGCCTCGCAGCGGTGCTGCCGGAGAGATGCAGCAGTATCTCTTTTGGCTCACGCGTGACCTGGGCAATGTAGGATGTCTTGCCTATGCCGCCTGGCATTACCGGCACAGGGCCACGCGTGTTGAGAAACTCGACCTCGACCGCTCAAAGCTCTTTTGGAAGGTGGCACTCGTTCTTGCGTTTTGCGTAATCGCCGAGGACACCTACATGATTTTGCTCTGCCGCCCCGACTCTCAAAACCCCGTCATCAGCCTCTTTTTGTGGTATCTGTCCGAGCGCAATATCTCCGAAAACGTGCTGCTCGTGGCATGCGCGGTCCAACTCTTTTGCCAGTTTAGCCATATCCTGCGCGTGTATGCCCGTCATCCGCGTGCCGATGAGGACGTGGCGGCCGAGAGCGCACGCTCTGGGGACGATCTAGCATCACGCGTTGTGATCTATGCCGATGCCCATAAGCTGTCGCGGCGCGAGCAGGAGGTGCTCACGCTGGTGCTGAAGGGCAACGACGCCCAAAACATCGCCAGCGAGTTGGTCATCAGCCCTGGCACTGTCAAGGCGCACTTGCATCGCATCTACGTTAAAAGCGGTGTCTCCAACCGAGATGACCTCATAGATGCCTTTTGGCGTTCCTAGTCCTATTCTTCCTTGCATGCGGGTCTTGCCGTGTGGGCGGGCACGCCGTTGGGCGTAATGACGCGGTAATAATCTCAGACAATAAACCTGCAGGTAAAGCGTGTAAACCTGCTTAAACTGACCGTTTGCGATCCCTGGCCTTGGCACGGATTTGCCCCTGTGTATCAATGGGTGTAGCGCGAAGCCGCGGACGTGGGACAGACGTCCGAGCACGGCTTGTAGGCACGCGCCGATGCGGGAGCGCTACGCTCCCAACCGAGTGCCCACGCGGGCGGTGCGTCCGCGTTGCAACCAAAGATGCCTGAGGAGGCTCACATGGACAAGGCTGATGTAGTTATCAAGAGCAACGCCGTCTTTACCGGCGATGGGCTCGAGCCGTTTAAGGGCGGCGTTGCCGTGCGCGGTGATAAGATTGTTGCCTGCGGTGACGATGCTCACCTGGCACCGTTTATCGGTCCCGATACCGAGGTGCGCGACTTTGGCGACCAGCTCGTCATGCCCGGCCTGATCGACTCACACACGCATTTTGCCCAGGGCGCGTTTATGACCGACCCCGATTTTGCCGTCAACCTCATCGACTGCACCAGTTTTGAGATGGCGATGGAACGTGTCGTGGCGTTTGCGGCCGACCATCCCGATAACGAGTGGATTCTGGGCTGCCAGATTATCCAGTTCCAGTGGGATGTCCCCGAGATGCCCACAGCCGCGATGATCGATGAGTACATCTCGGACCGCCCGGTCTTTCTGCAGCAGGTTGACCTGCATACCTTTAGTGCCAATACCTGCGCCATCAACAAGGTGGGAGTAACTTCGCAGACGCCCGATCCCGCAGGCGGCAAGATCCTTAAGGATGCCGAGGGCAATCTGACGGGCGTGTTTTCCAACAACGCCGGCGTCTTCTTTATGGACGAGGTCTACGACCCAGCGCCCGAGGTTGTTGACGCGTCGTTTGCAAAAACCGCCCGGCGCGCCAATGCCCTGGGAATCACTACGGTCGGCATGGTCAATCCTACGTTTGTGAGCATGGAAAACCCGTATGCGGTGTTGGCAGGTCTTAATGCCAAGGGCGACTTGCCACTGCGCGTGTTCCTGTACACCGATCTGTTCGAAAACGAGTCCTTAACGCTCGAGCAGATCAAGGAGAAATACGCCTTCTCGGGTACGCAGGTCGAGTGGCACGGCTTTAAGCAGTTTCTTGATGGCGTGTGCTCCGACCACACCGCTTGGATGCTTGAACCCTATTCCAACGCGCCCGATACCTGCGGTGAGCCCGCGGAGGATCCAGAGCGCATCCGTGCCGCCATTGTCAGGGCGCAGGAATGGGGCGTTGACACGCGCGTCCATACGATCGGCGATCGCTCGGTGCGTTTTGTGCTTGATTGCTTTGAGGAGGGCGAGCGCTTGCATGGTAAGCGGGGTTGCCGCCACTCCATGGAGCACAACGAGACGGTTCAGCCCGAGGATCTGCCGCGCTATGCCGAGCTGGGTATATGCCCTGGTATGCAGCCGTGGCACATGCTGCTCGATATGGCTGACCTTGCCAAGGACGATGCCGTGGGCCCCGAGCGTGCTGCGCTTTCGTGGCCCCTGCATAGCCTGCTTGCCAGCGGTGCCGTGGTGCACCTGGGCAGTGACTTCCCCGTTGTGGGCTTGGAGCCCATGGAGGAGGTGTACGGCGCGGTCTTCCGCATGCTCGAGGACGGCTCCAACCCAGAAGGGTGGTTCCCGCAGGAGCGCATCACCATGGCCGAGGCCCTGCGCGCCTACACCTACGGCAGCGCCTACGCCATGCATGCCGAGGATCGCATCGGTACGCTCGCATGCGGCAAACAGGCTGATATCTGTGTGCTCGACCGCAATCTCTTTGATTGCGAGCCGGCCGAGGTGCTCGAGGCTACCGCAGCCCTCACGATGATCGCCGGCAAGGTGGTCTTTGAGGCATAGCGCCATCGTTTGATTGGGCGGCTTGGTGCCAGTTGTCAGCCGCCTGACATCCATTCAGCACTACTCTCTCAAGGAAAGGGGAGAACAATGGCAGAAGAAGTAACCGCTGCTGTGGAGGAGGAGCGCGAGCTCGCCTCCCAACCGATTCCCGGCCTGGTGCGTAAGTACACCATCGTCACCGGCCAGGGCATGCTCGCCCAGATCATCATGGTGGTCCTCGAAGGACTCGTGATGGGTTGGGGCCTGGGTGCCCACGGCCTGGCCTGCGTCTCGATCATCATGTCGGTCGAGTACATCAACCTGGCCTTTGGCAACCTGTTTGGCACCGGCGTGCCCGCCGTGGTGGGCAACCTTTTGGGTGCCGGCGACATCAAGGGCGCAAGCAAGGCTTTTAGCCAGGGCTTTTGGCTCACCACGATCGTGAGTGTGCTGCTTGCTGTGGTGATGGCAGTGTTTACCGAGCCCATCTGCGCATTCTTTGGCGCCACGCCCGACATCATGGCCGATACCGTTGCCGGAGTGCGCACCTTCGCCGTGCTGCTGCCGCTCACGGTCATTGGCCAGATGATCACCGCTGTGATGCGTGTGGATGAGAAGGTTCAGATCCAGGCCAACCTCATGACCGTTTCGGCTATCGTCGCCATCTGCTGGCTCGCGCTTTCCACGTTTGTGCTCAAGTTTGGCGTTATGGGCGCCGGCGTGTACTACGGGCTTTCCATCGGCATCTGGGCCATCGGTATCTTCTGGTTCATCGGGGGCAAAAAGTCCCAGCTCCAGATTAGCCTGGCCGACCTTAAGCTCGACCTCGCCATCTGCGGCCAGATCTTCAAGATCGGCTTCCCGTTCTTCCTGGTCCAGGGCGCGACCTTTATCTTTAACACTGTTGCCAACTCGCTTTTGGGCTCGCTCGGTGGCGACATGGGCTCGCTCTACATCGCAGCCTTTGGCGTGATCAACGGCTACATCCTCTACATCACCATGATGGTTGCCCAGTGCTTCTCCTACGGCTTGCAGCCCATCGCTGCGTTCAACGCCGGCGCAAAGGCTTGGGCGCGCCTTAAGGAGACACTCTCTTGCACGCTTAAGTACCAGGTTGTGACGCTGGCGCTGGTCACCGTTGCACTCTGGCTTGCCGCCACCCCGGTGTGCGCCTTCTTTGCCGGCAGCGATCCTGCGCTCGTTGAGGTTGCCGCCAACGCCACGCGTACTGTCATCCTGGCTGTTGCCCTGGGCTATCTTGCCATGACCATGTCGATGTATTTCCAGGCGGTCGAGAAGGTGGGTGTCGCCACGTTTACGGGCCTGCTTCGCTATGTGATCTGCTCGGTGCCGCTTATGTACCTCCTCGGCAACATGATGGGTGTCGAGGGCGTGTGGATCGCCCTGGTGGTGGCCGATGCCATTACTGGCATCATCTCCATTGCGCTCGCCGCGCACGAGTCCAAGCGCCTTGCCACGCTCTAGGCTCGGACATGGCTGGCGTACGATAGTCGAACAAGTTAACTTGCCTGCAAGCCACCACAATGGGGACAGCCCCCATTGTGGTGGCTTTTGTTATTTAGGGTCTGAGATTTCGGCTCTATAAATAATGCTTTTGAACTGGGTTACCATAAGATTATGGTAAACGCTACTATAAGATTATGGAGAATGAAACTATTCGATTATGGTAACAGCGTTATAAGGGGCGTTGATATGGCCGAGTACATTAACAGGGATTTGCATGAGTTGCTCATTCGCATGGCGGGTTGGTTTCCTGTTGTGTCGTTGACGGGGCCTAGGCAGAGCGGTAAGTCTACGCTGGTTAGGCATGCCTTTCCCGACTATTCCTATGTCACGCTTGAGGACCCCCAAACGAGGCGCGCGGCCTTGGAGGATCCGGTGAGTTTTATCCGCAACCGAAAGGGCGGACTCATCATCGATGAGGCGCAATACGCCCCGGATTTGTTCTCGATGATTCAGGTTGTTTCGGATGAGCGGGGAGACGCCGGTCAATACATCCTTACGGGATCGCAAAACTTTTTGATGATGAAAAGCATCGGCCAGTCTCTTGCCGGGCGAGTCGGGATCTTAAAATTGCTGCCATTTTCGTTTCGAGAAGCGGAGAGGGGCCAGCAGGGGCAGTTGGAAGTGGATTTGTTTGCGCTCGAAGGGGGATACCCTCGCCTGCGTTCCGCCGGAATGCCGTCCTCGGTTTATTTCCCCAGCTATATTGATACCTATGTTGAGCGCGATGTTGTGGGCTTGCTTGACGTGCGCAATAAAGCGGAGTTTCATAAGTTTCTGTCCATAATTGCCCAGAGCGCCGGTGCTCTCATTAATATATCTTCGCTTTCTCGAGATACGGGTGTGAACGTATCGACCATTAAAAGCTGGTTGTCTATCCTGGAGCAGAGCTACCTGACGTTTTCACTGCAGCCCTATTATGCAAATGCCAGGAAACGTTTGACTAAAACGCCCAAGCTTTATTTTTACGACACGGGGCTGCTCTGCTACTTGCTCAAAATTGGATCACTGGAGCAACTTTTGGAGAGCTCTTATCTGGGGGCAGTTTTCGAAAACCTCATCGTTTCCGAAACGGCGAAGAGCCATCTCAACGTGGGCGAGAATCCCGAGTTGTATTTCTATAGGGACGACGGCAAGCGAGAAATCGATTTGCTCGACTGCACAAACTCAGGGAGTCCCAAGGCTATCGAAATAAAATCATCCAGAACGTATCACGATAAGTACGCCCGCCATTTACAGGCTGTATGCGATGAGATCGACATTGCAAAAGATGCGCGCTATGTTGTGGCCCGCGTGGATTCAACGTATGAGTCGAAAGACTGTAGCGTGGTCTCGGCGCGTGATTGGCTTTTGCGATAACAAGCTCGGCGCATTAACAACAGCCGCGAAGGGAACCGGCCCCCTTTTTGCGGCGGTTTTTGCCTATCTGGTGCGTCTTAGATGCAAGTGAGTAGACTTATTTGGATATGCCGAGCACATCGCAACAAATACTCAATAAAACCGCAGGTCAGAGCTGTGGCGTTTTGGGGCGTGCTTGGTCTCCTACAAAAAGCCTACTCACTTGGTTTTTCTGCTAGAAGACCGCCGCGAGGGAAGGCAGCTCCCTCGCGGCGGCTGACATTTGCCCAGATAAAACCTGCCAAAATAAACCTGTCCCTTTTTGGCATGTCCCTTTTGGCGTGGCTGATTGGTTTGGGCTGTTTTGGAGAAAGCCCATGAGGTGGCACTCAGGCTAATCCTGCGTGTCGCCTCCGTACATGTAGACGATAAAGCCGTCGCCGGTGTCTTGGCTGTGATCCTCCAGGATGCGTTTCATGTTGAGGTGCTCGTAGAACTGCCAGTCAGAGTTGCAGTCGCTCATCAGGAAGAACTTGGTGCACCCGGCTTTGGCGAGTTCGGCGCGCGCAAAGTCGATGAGCTCGCGGCCGAGTCCCTTGCCCTGCCACTCGGGCACAATGATGATCAGGTTGAGCTGGCCCTGGGCATACTCGTCGCCCGTGGCGGCAAAGCGATCGGCCGTGGCCTTTTCGCGACTGTCGCCAAAGAGCGAGCCCTCGAGTTTGGCATCGGCGGTCTTTGCCATCTCGGTTGCCTGGGCGAACATCTCGTCGTAGCAGGGTACCCACGTGGGGTTGGTACGCGGCTTGCCGTCCTCGAAGATACCGATGCAGCAGGCGGCGATAATGCGGCCCTCTGCCTCGGCGACGAGCGCGATGGGGGAGCGCTGCAGCTGCATGGCAATGTTGAAGCGCGCGCAGAAATCGGCAGCTTCGACGTCGCCGCGGTTGCGCAGCGTGTTGCACCACAGCTGGTTGTAGATGGCGGCGATGCCAGCCAGGTCGTCGAGCGTGGCGGCGCGCAGGGTTACGTTGTCAAGGCTCATGGAGGCTCCTTCCAAGGTGGGTCAGGCCACCTCTGAGTGTGACATGGGCGCACCGCTGCCGCATCAACCATTCGGCAGACGAGCGCCGATACCTCGGGGACGGAGAGGTGGCAATTGGGTAGTCATTGGGGACGTTCTTAAACGACTAGTCAAACAAGAGCGTCCCCAACGACTACTCATTTAAGTACGTCCCCAATGAGTGCCCCCAATGAGTGTGCAGCCAAGGTGATGCCGTTGTTTTGGCAACGACAGCGAAAACCCGCCAGAGCGAGCAAGGTGCCTTGAAACAAGGCGGCATTGACCTTTTGGTCATGCCGCCGAAGTTGAAAGGCAGATTGCCGCTCTGGCGGGTTTGCAGCGTCGAGCCGTTACGCGGGTTGGTAAACCCGCGTAACTAAACCCGCTCTGCGATCTCGTGGATGAGGTAGTCGGTCTTTTCCCAGCCTAGGCACGGGTCGGTGATCGACTTGCCAAAGACGCCGCCGTCGACCGGCTGGTTGCCATCCTCCAGGTAGGACTCGATCATAAAGCCCTTGACCAGCTTGGAGATGGACTCGTTGCGGCGGCAGCTGTCGAGCACCTCTTTGCAAATGCGATACTGCTCCAGCGGACGCTTGCCCGAGTTGTCGTGGTTGCAGTCGATGACCGCTGCGGGATTGGCATAGCCGGCGTGCTCGGTATAGCGCTCGGCCAGGCGCTCCAGGTGCTCGTAGTGGTAATTGGGGTAGGTGCGCCCATCGAGACCGATGTAGCCACGCATAACGGCGTGCGCGAGCGGATTGCCGTCGCACTCGACCTCCCAGTTGCGGAAGATGAAGCTCTGGTGCGCCTGCGCGGCGTAAATGGAGTTGAGCATAACGGTGGTAGAGCCAGCAGTGGGGTTCTTCATGCCGACGGGTACCGAAATACCGCTCGACACCAGGCGATGCTCCTGGTTCTCGACCGAGCGTGCGCCCACGGCAACATAGCTCAGCAGGTCAACGAGGTACTGGTAGTTGGACGGATAGAGCATCTCGTCGGCGGTAAAGAAGCCCGTTTCCTCAATAACGCGCAGGTGCATATGGCGGATGGCCTTGACGCCCTCGAGCAGGTCGTCGGGAGCCTCGGGGTTGGGGTTGTGCAGCAGGCCCTTGTAGCCGGTGCCCTTGGTGCGCGGCTTGTTGGTATAGACGCGCGGAATGATGATGAGCTTGTCCTTGACCTCCTCGGCGGTCTTGGCCAGTCGGTTCATGTACTCAAGTACCGAGTCCTCGCGGTCGGCAGAGCACGGGCCGATGATGAGTACCTTACGTGCGTCCTCGCCGGTAAAGACCTTGGCGACTTCGGCATCGAATGCCTGCTTCTTGGCGGTAAGCTCGGCGGAGAGCGGCATTTCCTCGCGGATCTCCATGGGGATCGGCAACCTGCGTTTGAATTCCATGGCCATACGGGGCCTCCTCAATCAATTGATGGCATCGAGAACATTGTCGAATGCTCGGCATTATCCACTGTCGCACGCTAAAGTGCAACCCCTCGCCGCCCCGAAACATACCAAATAGGGACAGGTTTATTTTGGCAGGTTTTATCTGGGGAAACGCCGGCGGATGCCGGGAGGGAGTGGCGCTACGCGGGGCCCTATGGCTGTTGTCGGTTCCCCGGGAAACACCCTGTGGGCAAAAAATGGCAAATATGAGTACTGTTGCTATCGTAGTGTCATATTGCCGGCATAAGATAATAGACATAACAGAAAATATGTTCATTAACCTTAACACATATAAGCCCGCTATAGAACTATTTGAGTAATTTAGGGGCGCTTGCAAGCCGTGCGGGCAGCATATGGGGCTGTTTTGGCTGTTACTAAAAAGGTAACAGTACTCATATTTGCCATTTTTTGCCCACAGGGGCTGGAAAGGACCGTCAATTCGGCTCCAGGGGATGCGGCCCAAGGGCCGCAGAACGAAAAATGGGGGCGCTGGTTGTCCTGCGCCCCCATTCTTTGGGTATTGCGGTTGTTTGCCGCCGGTTTTACGCCGCCTCGTCGAACTGCGAGTTGTACAGGTCGGCGTAGAAGCCGCCCTGGGCGAGCAGTTCGTCGTGTGTGCCCTTCTCGACGATGTCGCCGTCGCGAATCACCAAGATTACGTCGGCGTTGCGGATTGTGGACAGGCGGTGCGCGATGACAAAGCTCGTGCGGCCCTGCATCAGCGCATCCATGGCGCGCTGAATAAGCTCCTCGGTGCGGGTATCGACGTTGGAGGTCGCCTCGTCCAAAATCAGCGCCGGACGGTCGGCCAAAATGGCGCGGGCGATGGTCACGAGTTGGCGCTGGCCCTGTGAGAGGTTGGTGCCCTCCTCATTGATCATAAAGTCGTAACCGCCGGCGAGCGTATGGATAAAGTGGTCGCAGCGTGCGGCGCGCGCGGCGGCCTCGACCTCGGCGTCAGTCGCATCGGGACGTCCGTAGCGGATGTTCTCGCGGATGGTGCCGTTAAACAGCCAGGTATCCTGCAGCACCATGGCAAACTCGCCGCGCAGTGCCGCGCGGTCCCAGTCGCGCACGTCGACGCCCTCGACGCGCAGCGAACCGCCGTCCACGTCGTAGAAACGCTGCAGCAGCTTAATGAGCGTGGTCTTGCCGGCGCCGGTGGGGCCGACGATGGCGATGGTCTGACCGGGCTGCGCCTCGCAGCTAAAGTCGTGGATGATGGTCTTGTCGGGCGTGTAGCCAAACTTGACATGGTCAAACTCAACGTGGCCGGGGCGCTTCTCGGGAATCTGGGCGTCGGCCTTCTGCTCCTCCTCGGGCGCGGCGAGGAACTCAAAGACGCGCTCGGTGGCAGCGGCCATCGACTGCATCGTGTTGCTCACGTTGCCCAGCTGCTGCACCGGCTGCGTAAAGTTGCGCACGTACTGGATAAAGCTCTGGATGTCGCCGGGCGTGGCATTGCCGGTCAGCGCGAGCTGTGCGCCCACCACGACAACGCCCACGTAGCCCATGTTGCCCACCAAGCTCATAAGCGGCATCATCAGGCCCGATAGGAACTGCGAGCGCCAGCCACTAATAAAGAGACGGTCGTTTTGACGGTCGAACTCCTCGATTGAGGCCTCGGCGCGGTCGAACACCTGAATGACATTCTGGCCGGCAAAGTCCTCCTCGATAATGCCGTTGACGGCGCCCAGGACTTGCTGTTGCTCGCGGAAGTACGGCTGCGAGAAGTGAATCATCACGGTCAGGATAATCGCGGCTGCCGGCAGCGTGAGCACGGTGACGCCGGTGAGCGGCAGACTGATCGACAGCATCATGACGAGCACGCCGATAATCTGCGTGACAGACGTGATGAGCTGCGTCACGCTCTGGTTGAGCGACTGGCCGAGCGTATCGACGTCGTTGGTGATGCGACTGAGTACGTCGCCCTTGCTGTGGCCGTTGAAGTAACTCATCGGAACGACGGCGATTTTGGCGGCGATCTCCTTGCGCATGCGATAACAAATCTTTTGCGTGACGCCGGTCATGAGCCAGCCTTGGATCAGGCTGCAGGCAGAGCTCGCCAGATACAGACAGAGCAAAAAGCCGAGCGTCTTGGCGATCCAGGCAAAGTCGACATCGCCGGTGCCGTTGACCTTGGCAACCAAGCCCTCGAACAGCTTAGTCGTAACCTGGCCGAGCACCTTGGGCCCCACAATGTTAAAGATGACCGAGCACACGGCAAAGGCGACGGCGGCAAACACGGCAATCTTGTGCTGGCCGATATAGCCGAGCAGCTGCCTCATGGTGCCCTTAAAGTCCTTGGCCTTTTCGCCACGGCGCATGCCACCCATGCGGCCCATGGGACCACGCTGGCGGGTGGGCTTGGGAATCTGAGTCTTGGTCTCGTCTGCCATTAGCGCTCGCCTCCTTCCATGACGGCTGCAATTTCTTCTTGGGTAAGCCCCAGCTCCTCGGCGGAAAGCTGCGACTGTGCAATCTCCAGGTACGCCGGGCAGCCGTGCAGCAGCTCCTCGTGCGTGCCGGTGCCCACTACGTGACCGTCGTCGAGCACGATGATCTGGTCGGCGTGCATGATGGTCGCGATGCGCTGGGCCACGACCACGAGTGCGGCGTCGGTGACGTTTTTGGCCAGCTCCTCGCGCAGGCGCGCGTCGGTCTTGTAGTCGAGGGCGCTAAACGAGTCATCGAACACCACGACCTCGGGCTTTTTGGTCAACGCGCGGGCAATGGCCAGGCGTTGGCGCTGACCACCCGAAATATTGGAGCCGCCCTGGCTGATGGGGGAGTCGTAGCCGCCCTCGCGCTCGGCGATAAAGTCCTCGGCCTGGGCGATGCGTGCCGCCTGGCGCATATCATCATCGCTCACCATGTCGCCGGCAAACTTGAGGTTGCTCTCGACGGTGCCCGAGAACAGGCGACCCTGCTGCGGGATGTAACCAATGCGGTGGCGCAGCTCGGAAAGGGTCATGTCGCGCACGTCGATGCCGTCGAGCGAAATGCTGCCGCCCGTGACGTCGTACAGGCGCGGAATCAGCTGCACGAGCGTGGACTTGCCCGAACCCGTTGAGCCAATGATGCCGAGCATCTGGCCGGCATGTGTGGTGAAGTTCACGCCGCTGATGACATCGGCGCGGGCATCGGGGTACTGGAAGCTCACGTCGCGGAAGGTGAGCTCACCGCGCGGCGCGCTGGCTGCGGGCAGTTTGGGCGAGGCAGGGTCGTTGATGCTCGTGGGGCAGGTGATGACCTCTTCCACGCGCTCTGCTGCGACCTCGGCGCGGGGCAGGATAACCGAAACCATGGTGAGGATCATAAACGCCATGACGATCTGCATGGTGTAGGAGATGAACGCCATCATGTTGCCGACCTGCATCACGCCGTCGGACACGCCCTGCGCGCCAAACCAGACGATAAGCACGGTGATGCAGTTCATGACGAGCATCATGAGCGGCATCATAAAGCTCATGGCGCGGTTGGTGTAGAGCTGCGTGGTCATCAGGTCGAGGGACGCCTGGTCAAAGCGCTCGAGCTCATGCTCCTCGCGGTTAAACGAGCGGATGGGCATAAGGCCGTCGAGCAGCTCGCGGGCGGTAAGGTTCACGCGGTCCACAAAGCTCTGCATCTTTTTGAACTTGGGCATGGTGAGGCCCATAAGCACGCCGACGACGGCCGAGACCGCGATGATGGCCACGGCGATGGTCCACTCCAGGCCGGTGTGGTTGGCCAGGACGCGCATGACGGCGACGATGCCCATGACGGGCGCCATGAGGCACATGCGGATAAACAGGGTTGCGGCCATCTGAATCTGCTGAATGTCGTTGGTGCAGCGAGTGATGAGCGAGGCCTGGCTAAACTTGCCCACCTCGGCCGGCGAGAAGTGCATGACCTTGTTGAAGGTCTCGCGGCGCAGGTCGCGTGCGATGGAACAGGCGGTGCGCGAGGCCACGGCGCCGGTTAGGATGGTGGCGACCAGTGAGATCAGGCACAGACCAAACATCGTGGTCGCCATGCGGCCCAGGTAGGCGTTCTGCACGTCGGCGGGGTCGATACCCTGCGCCTTGTACTCGTCTTGCACATAGCTCACGGCGCGTTGGGTCACGATGGAGCCCGACATGGAGCCCATTTTGTCCGCCATTTCATTGGCGCCCTCGACGAGCTTGCTTTGGTCTACCAGACCGCCCTCGACACCTAGGCGCAGACTCTTCATGGTGATCTTGCCGCCGTCGGCATCAATCTGCTTTTGCATGTTTTGCGCCGCTGTGGCCTTCTGCTGCATCTCGGCGAGCTGCTCGGGCGTCATTGCCGCCATCTGCTCGGGGGTGGGCATGGCCTGGGCGCCGCCGCCATTGCTTGCCTCGGTGGATGCGCCGGTCATGTCGCCCATGGAGCTGGCGTCGATGCCCTGGTTGAGAGAAAGGACGACGGTCTCGGGCAGGCTCATAATGTCGGCAATCTTGCCGCCATCGGCACGCTCTTCCTCGGTGCCCTTGTACGTTCGAATGCCTTTTTTGTCAGCCTTGCTAAACACGGCCTCCACAGCTTTGGCGTCCTTGGTGCTCATAAAGAGCTCAAGGTCATCGAGTGATTCGGCACGAATGGTGTCGGGCACGGGCGAGGCGATGCCGCCTTGCTGTACGCCCACGTCGACGATGTCGCTCATGTAGGTAGGCAGTGCCAGATCGGCGTTGCAGCTGATTACGATAAGTACGATAGCTGTGAACAGTGCCAGGACATGCTTTTTAAAGAGCTTGAGAATCCTCACTCGGCATCTCTCCTTTCTTGATTGCGGTCGATAATTTCGTTGAAACGCCTTAGAAGGCGCACCATCTCTTGGGTATCTGTTTCGCCGAGCTGCTCGAGGAAGGCCGCGGTGCGCTCCTCGAATTCCCGACGTTTGATTTCGAGATTCTGGAATCCCTTATCGGTCATCGTGACGTGTACACGACGACGGTCGGTCTTTGAGTGCTCGCGCTCGACCCAGCCCTTGGCTTCGAGAGTGCGTAAGATATTGGCGATGCGGGCACTCGAGACCCAGGCGCGATTTGCGAGTTCGCTCGGCGTGAGCGAACCGCCAGCGAGCATGAGGGCGCGCATGACAGCCATCTCGCCGCCGAGAGCTTTGTCCGCAGAGCGTGAAATGCGATGATGCATGCTGCCAAACTCAGTTAAGAGCTGACGTCCAAGCTCATGGAAATCGGTATCTTCCACCGAAAACCCCTAACACTAGAAACTATTTTCGGTGAAAGATGATACCCGCATATTCGGGCCTCATGCAGTGGGCAATATAAAGAGCGCATAAAGAGTTAAAAAATTCAATTGCTGAAGCGTTTCAAAGAACTACTATGCCCGCGGTTAGGCGAGGGGTTGTCACCACCATGACGACTGGGACTCATTTATCGCCACGTGCGATGCTCCAACTTCCCGCAAGGAGACACCTGAATCAAGGGGGTTGGAGTCATGGCATTTGACTTCACGGGCAAAACCGCGATCGTTACCGGCGGCACTCAGGGCATTGGCCTCGAGATCGCCAAGGGCATCGTCGCGGGCGGCGGACACGTCGCGCTCATCGCAAGGAACGCTGCCAAGGGCGAGGCCGCTGTGGTCGAGCTTGGCGAGGGCAACAAGTTCTATCAGCTCGATGTCGCCGATGCACCCAAGGCACGCGAGACCGTCGAGCAGATTTTTACGGACCTGCCGCAAACCAACATCCTGATCAACTGTGCTGGCGTCATCAGCACCAAGAAGTTCGACGAGATCGATGACACCGAGTGGCGTCGTACCATCGACATCAACCTCAACGGTACCTTCACTATGATGAATGCTGTGTACCCGCACTTTAAGGCGGCCCATGCCGGCACTATCGTCAACGTGAGTTCCGTTGCGGGCAAGATCGGTGGCGGCCTGCTCGGCACCGCGGCTTACGCGAGCTCCAAGGCCGGTGTTAACGGTCTAACCAAGGCAGTCGCCAAGGAAGGCGGCAAGTTTGGCGTCCGCTGCAACGCCGTGTGCCCGTCGCTCACCCTTACCGATATGACCTCGATTCTCTCTGACGAGAACTCTCAGCGCATCATCAACGGTATTCCTCTGGGCCGTGCCGCCCAGGCAAGCGAGCCCGCGCAGATGGTGCTCTTCTTTGCCTCCGACCTTGCCAGCTTCGTGAACGGCGAGATCGGTGACTGCGACGGTGGCATCGTTCTGGACGGGTAATACCCCGCGACGTTAATTCGGCGACGGCTCCTGCGACTCGGGACCGTCGCCTTCTTTCTGGCACAGGAGCGTGTGACCGCGTGTCGCACGCATCAAAAGGAGATATAAATGAGTGAATCGACTGCGGTGGAGGCGCCGGCGGCAAAGGAGCCGTTCTTTAAGATGTCCTCCATCCCGGGTGCCAATATTTTGGTGCCGCTTTTGTTGGGCTGCCTGCTCAACACGCTGTTCCCCGACCTGTTCAAAACGCTCGGCAGCTTTACGCTCGGCATGACCCAGCAGGGCGCAGGCCCGCTTGTTGGCGCTTTTTTGCTCATCGTCGGTACGACGATTTCGTTTAAGAGCGCTCCTGCCGCCGCTGCCCGCGGCGCCATCATCATCGCCGTCAAGCAGATCGTGGTCGTTGCCGTGTCGCTGCTCATCCTTTATGTGTTCAACGACAACCTGTTTGGTATCTCGGCCATGGTGATGCTGGCCGCTTGCACGGGTGCGAACAACGCTATGTACGCTGGACTGATGGGCACCATGGGCAATGAGGCCGAACGTGGTGCCGTCGCAATCACCACGCTGGTTGTCGGCCCTCCGGTCACGATGATCGTGCTCGGCGCTGCCGGTCAGGCTCCGATCGGCTGGTCGCTCGTGGGCGCCATCCTGCCGATCGTCGTCGGCATTATCCTGGGTAACCTCTTCCCCAGCTTTAAGAAGATGATGGCACCGGCACTTTCCGCCATCATCGTGCTCGTCTTCTTTGCCATGGGATCGACCATGACCTTTGGCCAGCTTATCAACGGTGGTCTTCCCGGCATCCTGCTCGGCGTGATCTGCTCGGTGGTCTTTGCAATTCCCGTCATCGCGGTCGATAAGCTCACGGGCGGTACGGGTGTCGCAGGTGCGGCCATTTCGAGCTGCGCCGGAGCCAATGTGGCCACGCCTGCTGCCATGGCAAGCGTCAACGAGGCCATGTACGGCGGCGCGGTGCTCGCGACGGCTACGGCGCAGGTCGCAGCATGTGCTATCGTGACGGCCATTTTGACCCCGCTGGTCACCAGCTGGTGCTACAAGCATTTTGAGGGCCAGGGCCACAGCAAGGCAACGACCGACAAAGCCGCCGCAGCCGCCTAATGCCAAGCGGCAATCAAAGCTAAATAACTAGCCATGCCACAGGGCGGCCCCGGGGGGAATCCCGTGGCCGCCCTGTAGTTTCTGTGGGGTCTCTGGGGCACTTTACTCTGCTAAAGCTGGCATAACAGCTAGAGTGAAGGACGTATAAAGGCAAGGGGAAATATCAAGCGAATCGGTGAACGGTAGCTGATGGTGGGAGCGTTTCCTGCGGATTTGTTAAAAACGCCCTAATGGTATAAAAAAAGAAACATATAACAGCCCTGATGAAGGGGGTGGCTATGTTATCCTTCTCAAACGGGTGAAATCTTGGGTTTTGGGTTGCAGTTCCAAGGTGGACAAACGTTTTTCCCTGTACCAATGTGTGGTGAAGAACGGAAGAAGCCGGTAGTGCAAGCCGATAATTCAAGAATTCAATAAGCAGCGGTGTGAGAGAGCGCCGCATTACACGTAACTAGGAGCGTGGTTACACAATGCAGGAGGCATGGGAAGGCTTCAAGGAAGGCATCTGGACGGGAGAGGTTGACGTCCGAGACTTCATCCAGAAGAACTACACCCCCTACGAGGGCGACGAGTCGTTCCTCGCCGGCCCGACCGAGCGTACCAAGGAGCTGTGGGGCGAGGTTCTCGACCTGCTGCTCAAGGAGCGCGAGCAGGGCGGCGTCCTCGATATGGACACCAAGACCGTCACGGGTATCGTGAGCCACCCCGCTGGCTACATCGATAACGCCCATCGCGACAAGGAGACCATCGTCGGCCTCCAGACCGACAAGCCGCTCAAGCGCGCGCTGCACGTCAACGGCGGTATCCGCATCGCTTGCCAGGCTGCCAGCCAGCACGGCTACAAGATCGACGAGAACGTTGTCGAGCGCTACACCTTCGAGCGCAAGACCCACAACGCCGGCGTCTTCGATGTCTACACCCCCGAGATGCGCGCCTGCCGCTCGGCCCACATCATCACCGGTCTGCCCGATGGCTATGGCCGCGGCCGCATCATCGGCGACTACCGTCGTGTCGCCCTGTACGGTGTCGACTACCTGATCAAGGACAAGGAGGCCCAGAAGGCTTCCACCCCGACGGTCATGACCGCCGACAACATCCGCGATCGTGAGGAGCTGCAGGAGCAGATCCGCGCCCTCGGCGAGCTCAAGATGATGGCCGAGACCTATGGTTTCGACATTTCCAACCCTGCTACCAACACGCAGGAGGCCATCCAGTGGATGTACTTCGCCTACCTCGCTTCCGTCAAGGAGCAGAACGGCGCCGCTATGTCCATCGGCCGTACCTCCACGTTCATCGACATCTACGCTGAGCGCGACCTTGCCAACGGTACCTTCACCGAGGAGCAGATCCAGGAGTTCGTGGATCACTTCATCATGAAGCTCCGCATGGTCAAGTTTGCCCGTACCCCCGAGTACCAGGCCCTGTTTACCGGCGATCCGCAGTGGGTCACCGAGTCCATCGGCGGCATGGGTGTCGACGGCCGTACGCTCGTTACCAAGATGAGCTACCGCTACCTGCACACGCTCGAGAACATGGGCACCAGCCCCGAGCCCAACATGACCGTTCTGTGGTCGACCCGTCTGCCCGAGAACTTCAAGAAGTTCTGCGCCAAGACTTCTGTCGCCAGCTCCTCGATTCAGTACGAGAACGACGACCTCATGCGCGTCTACCACGGCGACGACTACGGCATTGCCTGCTGCGTGTCCTCCATGCGCATCGGCAAGGAGATGCAGTTCTTCGGCGCCCGCGCCAACCTGGCCAAGTGCCTGCTGTACGCACTCAACGGCGGTGTTGACGAGGTCTCCAAGAAGCAGGTCGGCCCCAAGTATCGCGCCGTCGAGGGCGATACGCTCGATTACGACGACGTTGTGGCCAAGTACAACGACATGATGAAGTGGCTCGCTGGCGTGTACGTCAACTCGCTGAACATCATCCACTACATGCACGACAAGTATTGCTACGAGCGCATCCAGATGGCTCTGCACGACAAGCACGTGCACCGCTGGTTCGCTACGGGCATTGCTGGCCTTTCCGTCGTGGCTGACTCCCTGTCTGCCATCAAGTACGCCAAGGTCCACCCCGTTCGCGACGAGAACGGCATCATCGTCGACTTCGAGACCGAGGGCGAGTTCCCCAAGTACGGTAACGACGACGACCGCGTCGACCAGATCGCTCACGACGTTGTGCACCAGTTCATGGAGTACATCCGCATGAACGACACCTACCGCAACTCCGTGCCCACGACCTCGGTTCTGACCATTACCTCCAACGTCGTGTACGGTAAGAAGACCGGTTCCACGCCTGACGGCCGCAAGGCTGGCCAGCCGTTCGCCCCGGGTGCTAACCCCATGCACAAGCGCGATAGCCACGGCGCCATCGCTTCGCTGTCTTCGGTTTCCAAGCTCCCGTTCCGCGATGCTCAGGACGGCATCTCCAACACCTTCTCCATCATCCCGGGTGCGCTCGGCAAGGAGGACCAGGTGTTCTTTGGCGATATCGACCTTGATCAGCTGGGCGAGTAACTATTGTTAGTGCTATACTAACAATAACGATTACTGATTAGCGCGCCGGTTTCGGCCGGCGCCTATCGATCGAAGGAGACACATTATGAAGGTTTCTGAAGTTTCCGAGACTCAGGCCGATAACCTGGTCCACATGCTCGACGCTTACGCCGAGAAGGGTGGCCACCACCTGAACATCAACGTCTTCAACCGTGAGACGCTGCTCGACGCTCAGGCTCACCCCGAGAAGTACCCGCAGCTGACCATCCGCGTTTCCGGCTATGCCGTGAACTTCCACACGCTCACCAAGGAGCAGCAGGACGAGGTCATTTCGCGTACCTTCCACAACAAGTTCTAAAGGGGGTTTAACTCCCGCAGGATCGCCGGGCCGCTTTGGGTTACTTTCCAAAACGTCCTCGGACATGCAAAGGGCTCCGCTGCGCGCTTCGCGCGGCGGAGCCCTTTGCGTCCTGCGGAATGTTTTGGAAAGTAACCCAAAGCGGCCCGGCTGGGGTCCTGTGTAGTCGCCCTTTAGGCGGAACTCTCCTAATTATTTGGATGAGTCGTTTACTTACTTGTACTGTTACCGTCTTCCCACTGTTGTTGGGGTATGCTTTGTTTGTATGTAAACGTATGACATGTTGATGAGGGGAGGGTGCTATGGCTCGCGAGGGCGCTCGTTCTAAGGATTCTGCCAAGCCTGGCATCAAGGAAGTTGCAGCGGTGGCGGGGGTTTCGCCTACTACGGTATCTCGCGTGCTTAATAATCGCGGCTACATTAGTCAGGAAACCCGCGATAAAGTCCATGCGGCGATGGAGCGCATCAATTACACGCCCAACGATATCGCCCGTGCCATGCTCAACGGTCGCCTGAACCTTATCGGCATGATCGTTCCCTTTGTGAGCAGCCCGTTCCATGCTCAGGTTGTGCAGGCGGTCGAGCGCACGTTGGCGGAAAACGGCTTTAAGATGTTGCTGTGCAACAGCGCCAATCGACCCGATCTTGAGCGTTCCTATATTGACATGCTCCGCCGCAATATGGTCGACGGCGTAATCGTCAACTCCCTCAATATCGGTGCCGAGGCATATGCCGAGATGGGCTTGAGCCTGGTTGGCATCGACTGCGATCTTGGCGAGGGCTCTGTCCAGATTGCAAGTGACAGCTATGGCATCGGCGAGCTCGCCACGCGCCGTCTGATTGATGACGGCTGCAGGCGTATCCTGTGCCTGCGCAGCAATAGTCGCATGCGCATGCCTGCCAATAAGCGTACCGATGCCTACCTCGATGTTGTTGAGCAGGCCGGTTTGCCCGCGCTTGTCCGTGAGGTCGAGTTCGTTAAGCCCGACGACGAAAAGGGCGCGGTCGTTGCGAAGATCCTCGATGAGAACCCCGATGTTGACGGCATCTTTGCGGGAGACGATACGATGGCGGCCATCTGTCTCAACGTGATGAAGCAGCGCGGCTTGAGCGCTCCAGACGACATTAAGGTCGTGGGTGCGGATGGTGCCCACCGTACCATGACGTTTATGCCTGACTTAACAACCGTGCGTCAAGATATCGATCGCATAGGAAAGCTCGCGGCCCAATCCATCATCGCTCTTGTTAACGGTGAAAAGCCCGAATCGAATACCAAGCTTCCCGTCGAACTTATCGAGGGCAAAACCGCGTAATTCGCCCCGTGCCAAAAGAATCCCTCAAACGCCACCGATAACCGTTCGCCGGCATATGTCAACCGTTTGCCGACGACTGGAACTGCGAAAAGACGTATGGATATGAAAACGTTTGACATATGAAAACGTTTGACATATCTTGCAGATGTACCGAGTTAGTATCTCGACGGAAAGGAAGTCTCGGATGCATAAGGTGTATTACCAGCCTGAGGGAATTTGGGTAGGCGACATCATGCCGTACGGCGAGGACGGCACGTTCTATCTCTATCATCAGCGTGACACGCGTAACCCCGAACCTTTCGGAGAGCCGTTTGGCTGGGCACTCGCGACGACCAAGGATTTCGTCAACTACAAGGACTTTGGCGAGAGCCTTGAGCGTGGCGGCGACGAGGAGGTCGACCAGTACGTTTATGCCGGCACGGTGTTTAAGGTGGGCGACAAGTACCATGCGCTCTACACTGGTTGCAATCGTGATAAGGTCCGCGCACGTTTGATGAAGCAGGTTCTTCTTCACGCAACGAGTGACGACGCCGTCAAGTGGGAGAAGAACATCGCCGAGACGCTGCTTCCGCCCCAGGAGGGTTACGATGACCGCAACTGGCGCGATCCCTTTGTGCTTTGGGATGAGGAGAACGAAGAGTACATGCTCATCCTCGGCACGCGTGTGGGCGAGGACAAGCGTCTGATGACCGGTCGTCTGGTCAAGTTCACCTCCAAGGACCTGGATACCTGGGAGTTCCAGGGCGACTGGTGGAATCCGGGCCTGTACACCATGTTTGAGATGCCTGATCTCTTTAAGATGGGCGACTGGTGGTATCTGGTGTTCTCTGAGTACAGTGATGGCAACAAGACCCGTTACCGCATGTCTCGCTCTATCAACGGTCCCTGGATTACTCCTGCGGACGATTCCTTCGATGGCCGCGCGTACTATGCCGCACGTACCGCATTTGATGGCGAGCGCCGCGTTCTCTTTGGTTGGGTTCCTACGCGTGACGAGGGCGGCGACCCCAGCTCTTACCTGTGGGGTGGCACCTTTATGCCCCTCGAGATCGTTCAGCGTGCCGACGGAACGCTTGGCACCAAACTCCCCGACAGCATGCTTGGCGCCTTTGGCGAGGCTAAGGCAGTCGAGGCCTTTGAGCTTTCCTGCGAGTCGGGCAAGGTCGAGCAGGTGCTCGCTGCGGACGCCGGCTCTACCTATATGCTTGACGCCGACATCGAGCTCGGTGGCGACGCCGCGGGCTTCTCGGTGAAGTTTGCCGAGGACGCCGAGTCCGGTCTTGCCTACGAGTTCCGCGCCAATCTGCGTGAGGGCAAGCTCGAGTTTACGGCAGCCCCCCAGTATCCGTGGTTCCAGGTCAACAACATGGGTCTCGACCGTCCGCTTTTCTTTACGGGCAACGGAACTCATCACGTGCGCCTGGTAGTCGACGACGACATCGCGACCATCTTTATCGATGATGTTGCACTCAATGCGCGTTTCTGCAACAAGCAGGGGCAGGGCGTCGCGCTGACGGTCACTGACGGTACGCTCAAGTGCGCTAACGCAACAATCGCGTCTCTGTAATGGCGACGAATCGTCTTATGATTTCGTAAGGGAATGGAGAGGAACATGGACTACAAAGTAGTGTCTCAGCAAGTCGTCGACAACGTCGGCGGTCTGGAGAACATCGAGGGCGCCACGCACTGTGTTACGCGTCTTCGTCTGGTGCTCAAGGACACGAGCAAGTACAACAAGGCCGAGCTCGAGAACATCGATGGCGTCAAGGGCGTTCTGTATAACAGCGGCCAGCTCATGATCATCTTTGGTGCCGGTACCGTTAACAAGGTCTACGATGAGTTTATGGCTCTGACAGGTGTCAAGGAGATTAGCGCTTCCGAGGTCAAGGGAGCCGAGGCGGACAAGAAGGGCAAGATCTTCTCGGTTCTCAAGGTATTCTCCGACATCTTTATTCCCATCATCCCCGCCTTCGTCGGCGCTGCTATCATCATCGGCCTTAAGTCGCTGATCGTTGCCAACGGCCTCTTTGGCATGGAGGGCAGCCTTGCCGATCACAGCGAGTTCCTCAAGAACCTCGCAAGCTTCTTTGCCATTATTGCCACTACGTTTGATTACCTGCCTGTCCTGGTGATGTACAGTGCGGTTAAGCGTTTTGGCGGCAACCCGATCCTGGGTATCCTCGTCGGCATTGTCATGGTTCACCCGAGCCTTATGAACCGCAACACGTTCGTTTTGGATCCGACGGGCGCTGAGTATTGGAACTTCGGTCCGCTTTCCATTCCCATGGTTGCTTTCCAGGGTGGCGTATTCCCCGCAATCCTGACTGCCTGGTTTATGGCCAAGGTCGAGAAGATTGCCCAGAAGTACATCCCCGAGGTCGTCTCGTTCGTCTTTGTCCCGACCGTCACCCTGATTCTTGCCAACGTTGCCCTGTTCACCGTGTTTGGCCCGCTCGGCAACCTGATCGGCGATGTTCTCGCTGGCGTGATCGACGTCCTGTACAACAGGATGGGTGTCTTTGGTGCCTTTGTCTTCGCCGCGTTCTTGCAGCCGCTCGTCGTTACCGGTACGCATCAGTTCATCCAGGGTATCGAGGCCAACCTCGTTGCAACCACCGGTTTCAATTACATCCAGGCCATCTGGTCGGTTTCCATCATCGCCCAGGGCGGCGGCGCCATCGGCATGTATCTCATTCACAAGAAGCATTCCAAAGAGCGCAACATCTGCATGTCGTCTTTTATCCCGACGCTGGTCGGAATCTCCGAGCCCGCCATCTTTGCTGCAAACATGCGCTACTCGATCATTCCGTTCATCTGCGCTTGCATCGGTGCAGGCTGCGGCGGTGCCTTCGTGAAGCTCTTTGAGGTGCGCGCTATCGGCCAGGGTCTGACCGGCGTACTTGGCCTGCTCATCGTCACGCCCGAGACCCTCGTGTGGTATGTGGCTGGCAATCTGATCGCTTTCTTCGTCCCGATCATCCTGATCTTTGCCTACAACAAGGCAAAGGGCGTTCCGACCACCGATGAAGAGGGTGCAGGCGCCGGCTTTGATGTCAGCTTCTAATCCAGATCCGTCAAGGTAATGTACGGGTTGACCTGTTGGAGAAGGGCGTTTGGCTCGCATGGGCCGGGCGTCCTTCTCCTCTACAAGAAGGACGATTGAATGTTCGATCAAAAACATAGGGTGACGCGCTCGGACTACGAGCTATGGCGTGCCGGGCAGGATGAGACTGCGGCTCGCATCGCGGCTGACCCCGATAGACTTCTGTTCCATGCGGAGCCCGAGCTTGGCTGGCTCAATGATCCCAACGGTTTGGTGCAGGTTGGTGATACATACCACATCTATCACCAATACGATCCGTTTGATGCCGCGCACGGCGGACCGGTGCTGTGGAATCATCTGACGACGAAGGACTTTGTGACGTACGAGAACCGCGGTCCCGCGCTATTCCCCGATTCAGATCTAGACTCGAGCGGTGCGTATTCGGGGTCTGCATTTATGCACGACGGCAAGATTCACTACTTCTATACCGGTAACGTCAAGCATTTTGACCGCGATGATTATGACTATGTGCTGACAGGGCGCGACCAAAATCAGATTCACATGGTTACCGAGAACCCCGATAAATTGGGGGAGAAGCACATAGCTGTTGGTCCGGTCGATTACCCCGACGATATTAGTACGCACGTGCGCGACCCCAAGATCCTGGAGCACGACGGTATCTACTATATGGTTCTTGGTGCTCGTACGAAAGACGACCGCGGTTGCGTGCTCGTCTATACCTCGCACGATCTTGAGTGCTGGAAATATGCGACGCGTATCGAGCTCGGCGAGAAGTTCGGTTTTATGTGGGAGTGCCCCGATCTGTTTGAGCTTGATGGCGAGCTTATTCTCGTTTGCTGCCCGCAGGGCGTGCCCGCCGATGGTTGGCGTTACCAAAACCCGCATCAGTGCGTGTGGTTTCGTATTGAGGCCGATTGGGAGGCGCCTAGCTTTAAAATCGCCGGGCAGGGTATGCCCCCGATGGTCGATGCGGGTTTTGACTTCTATGCCCCTCAATCATTTGCAGATGCCGACGGTCGACGGATTATGATCGGTTGGGCCGGCTGCCCCGATGCAACGGCTCAAAACCCGACGGTGGAACGCGGATGGCAGTGCGCGCTTACCGTGCCGAGGGTGCTGAATATGCGCGACGGTAAGCTCTGTCAGTGGCCCGCGCGCGAGGTTGAGCAACTGCGCAAGGAGCGTGTTTCGGTGACCGCCGGAGAGACCGTCGGCTCTCCTGGTCGACTGTTTGATGCCGTCGTGTCGTGCCGGGGGACGAAGTCCATTGAGCTGGAAGTTCGTGAGGGCGTTGTCGTGTGCTTTGCCAGCGGAATGCTCACACTTGATATGGGCGATGAGGGCTATGGACGCGATAAGAGGTCGGTTGAGCTCGACGAGCTTTACTGCCTGCGAGTCCTTTCGGATGCCACGATGCTCGAGGTATTTGTCAACGACGGCGAGGTTGCGCTTACGAGCCGCACCTATTCGTCTGCGGCGCCGGCGATGCAGTTGCGCGCCGAGGGCGACGCCTCGATGGAGTTTTACCGTCTGGCTCGCTAGCCGCATTGTGAGTGACCATGGCGTTTTGGATACACGGGCTTTCTTGGTGGCTACCGTTTATCGCATATAGCTACCGTTTGCGGAGTAAGTAACACTCATTACTAAACCGTGTAGAATCTCATGCAAGCACGGAGTATTTCAGGGAGACGCTGTCCTTTGTTGTGGCGAAGGGCGGCGTCTCTCTGGTGCTTGGGAGTCGTTGTTCAATTGGGCGACGGGCGTGCGCGTGTAATACATATCCAACGTCGAGATGGGTCGTGAAGATAATGGGCAAGTACGTAATCGTGGTTGAGTCTGGTTCGGATGTGACGCCGGAGCTCTGTGAACGCTATGGTATCGTGCGCGTGCCTATGCATGTCACGATTGGTGACGAGACCGTCGAGGACGGCTCGATCGATCCGCTTGAGATTTATTCGCGCTGCAACGAGTTTGGCGTGATGCCCAAGACCAGTGGCTGCGCGCCTGCGGATTTTGCTCACGTGTACGACCGCATTCACGCCGAGCAGCCCGACGCGACCATTTTGCATCTCGCGTATTCCGAGGCCACGACCTGCTCGCATCAGTCCTCAAAGATTGCGGCCCAGGGGCGCGACTACGTGTTCTCCATGGACACGCGCTTTGTCTCGGTAGGCCAGTCGCTCGTTGTCGTCGAGACCGCCAAGTATATTGAGGCTCACCCCGATGCCACCGTCGACGAGATCTTTGCATTTACGAACTCCGTCATGGACCGCGTGCTGTTGGGCTTTGTTCCTACCGACCTTGCCTTCCTTAAGGCAGGTGGTCGCTTGTCCAACGTCGCGTTCCTAGGCGCCCATCTGCTCAAGATTAAGCCCTGCATTGAGGTGACAGGCGGCAAGTTCGTGGCGACTAAGAAATTCCACGGCTCTATGCTCAAGTGCGCCCGCGCCTTTATTGACCACATGGTTGCGAAGGGCGAGATCGACTACTCGCACATTGGTTTGGCGTATTCGGTGGGCCTTTCGGAGGAACTGCGCGACGACATGGAAGTCTATGCGCACGATCTGGGCTTTAAGGACGTTACTTGGACTCAGGTCGGCGGCGTCATCTCGAGCCATTGCGGCCCGACCGCCTTTGGTGCGGTGCTTACGCTTAAAGCGTAAAGGCCTGGCGACTATTGATTGCTATTGCCACGGCGGCGGGCGGGTTGCGACAACCTTCCTGCCGCTTTTGCGTGGAGTCAAATAGGACGACCTAATTGACCGCTAAACCGTTTCGCCATCATGCGTATGGGCTAGAATGGCTCTGGCATTTTAATTGGCGAAAACCAAAGAGAGGCAAGGTAGCGGGAATGGCTGAGATGACGTTTGAGGGTGTGGACGCTCATCCCGAGGACTCTGCATATGCCCTGGGTCGCGTGCATTCAATCGAGACGATGGGAACGGTCGACGGACCCGGCATCCGCTTTGTGGTGTTTGTCCAGGGCTGTCCTATGCGCTGCGCGTATTGCCACAATCCTGATACCTGGTCGGTTAACGGCGGCACCATGGTGACCGTCGAGCATCTGATGGATGAGTTCCAGAGTAACCATGAGTTCTACCGTAGCGGCGGCATTACCGTTTCGGGCGGCGAACCGCTCCTGCAGCCCGAGTTTTTGGCCGACCTGTTCCGCGTGATGCACAACAACCCCGATGGCCGCGTACACACCTGCTTAGACAGCTGTGGCTATGCGTTTGATCCCAAGCATCCGGAGAAGTTCGATGCCGTGCTCAACGAGACCGATATGGTGCTGCTCGACATCAAGCATGCCGATTCGGTTGAGCACAAAAAGCTGACCGGTTGCGATCCTGCGCGCATCCTGGCGTTTGGCGATGAGCTTGCCCGTCGCAAGATTAAGGTTGTTATTCGCCATGTGGTGGTGCCGGGCATTACCGACACGGTGGAGGAGTGCGAGGCACTCGGTCGCCTGATTGCCCCGTGGCACAACGTGGTGGGCCTGGAAATGCTGCCGTATCACACGATGGGTGTCGTCAAGTACGAGCAACTGGGCATTCCCTATAGGCTCGAGGGCGTGCCCCAGATGGATACCGCGCGCATGCCCGAGCTGCGCAACGCCGTCATGGCCGGCATGAAAAAGCGCCGTGCGGAGCTCAGGTCGGCCATCGGCTAACAAGCCCGTCCCAAATTGACTACCCTTTAAGATGTGCAACAAGGCAGGCTGGATTAGCGAGGACGGTTACTATTCGACATGCGATGCGGGCCTTATCGACATCGATGGCCGTACCTATGTCATGAGCGTCATGACATCGATGCCGTGGAGCGACCGCTCGAGTGAGGTTACGGCCGCGATTGCAAAGGCGCTGTTTGATACGCGAGCTGCACTGGCTTAGCGTGTTCGTTTGGCGAGGTCAAACAAAATGCTGGTACCATACCGTGGTTGAGAATTTCGTATAGGTTTGGGGAATGGTATGGCTACCATCGCGATTATCGGTGCGCTCGAAAAAGAGATCATGCAGATTAAGGAAGAGCTGAGCGACGTTTGCGAGGCACGGGAGGCAGGCTTGACCGTTGTGAGCGGCGAGCTCGACGGCCTGACAGTTGTCGCCACAACGGCGGGCATGGGCACGGTGAACGCCGCCGCTGCAACACAGCACCTCATTAGCAAGTATGCTCCGCAGGCTGTTGTGTTTTCGGGCATTGCGGGCGGTTTGAACCCCAAGCTCCATATCGACGACGTGGTCATTGGCAAACGCCTGCGCTATCTGGATACCGATACCGCGCTTATCGCCGAGTCCGCACCGGGGCTTGAGGAGTTTGGTTCGACGCCCGCGCTGGTCGATATTGCCGTCGACGTGCTTGCTGAGCGTGGGTTCGTTGACGCTTCGACAAATGCAGTCGCTTCGAACGAGGGCACCAAACAGTTCTTGGTCGGCACGATTGCCACGGGTAACCGCTTTGTGACGGGCGCCGCCATGCGTAGCGACGCTATCGAAGCGACACATGCCGATTGTGTCGGCATGGAGGGCGCGGCGATTGCTCATGTCGCAACCAAAAATGGTGTCGATTGCCTGGTGTTGCGCGCTATCAGCGATAATTGTGACGAGGCGTACGATGCAATTTGCGACCGAGAGTTCGATCTGTTCGAGTACGCGCGTGTCGCAAGTAACATCACGCTCGATATCGTCCGCCGCATTGCCGCCGCGCAATAGCGCGCTCTTTTGTAAGAACCTACGACCAAGGAGTGTCCATGGCCGATTCCATTAACTACCAGCTTGCCAAGTTCGTCGCCAGCTACGGCAAGGTTTCGCAGATTCCCGAGTCCACCTGCCCCGAAGTGAGCTTTGTCGGCCGCTCCAATGTGGGCAAGTCGTCGATTATGAACAAGCTCTTTGGCCGCAAGAACCTGGTCAAGGTTTCGAGCACACCGGGCAAGACAAGCAACATCAATTTCTTCGAGGCCGATGACGTGCACTTCGTCGACCTGCCGGGCTATGGTTTCGCCCGTCGTTCTAAGGCCGAGCGCGACCGCTGGGCCGAGCTTATCGGCGACTTTTTCGACTCCGAGCGCAGCTTTAACTTGGTCGTCTCGCTGGTGGACATTCGTCACGACCCCAGCAAGCTCGATCATGACATGATCGACTACCTGCAGGGCAACGAGTTCAACTTTATCGTCTGTCTCACCAAAGCCGACAAGCTCAGCCGCACCCAGCAGGCCCGCCAGGCAGCAGCCATCAAAAAGCAGCTCAACGTTCCTGCCGAGAATGTGATCATCACGAGCTCCCAGACCGGCACCGGTATCGACGAACTCAAGCGCCGCATCGCCGAGGCCTGCCTCTAATCGAGCTGCAACCCCTCAAAAGCTCTTATCTATATCACCTCAGTGATAGTTATTGGTAAACTATCACTGTGGTGATATTTTTTAGGAGGCCGATATGGAGCTGTGGCACGGGTCGGAGGTTGTTGTCGAGCATCCGTCGCTGGATAGATGTAAGCAGTTCAACGACTATGGACGTGGGTTTTATTGCACGCCACATGAGGAAATGGCGATGGAATGGGCATGCCGGACCGAGTCCGATGGTATCGCGAATCGATATGAGCTCGATATGGATGGTCTCGCGGTCTTGGATTTGGAGTCCGGGGAGTTTTCAATTCTTAATTGGCTTGCGATTTTGGCCGACAACCGGGAGTTTAATGTCTCGACGCCGCTGGCACGCGAAGGACTTCGCTATCTGCTGGATAACTGCCTGATTGATATTTCTCCCTATGATGTTATTCGAGGCTATCGCGCCGACGATTCCTACTTTTCGTTTGCAAGACAGTTCGTTAACGGCATGATCTCGCTCAGGCAACTGCAACTCATTATGCGTTTGGGCGATTTGGGCATCCAATACGCTCTTATGAGTGAGCGCGCGTTCTCGGCGATCAGGTTCCGCGATTGGAAGCAGGCCTCGGGAGCTGAGTTTTATCCCAAACGATTTGAGCGAGAACAGAATGCTCGACGTAAGTATCTGGATACGATAAACGGATTTGACACCGAGGGTGTCGACATTAGGGATTTGATGGCAGGGAGGGTTGATTTAAATGATCCAAGAGTTAACGGATTGTGGGCCGAGTAGGACATATCCCGTCTATTACCTCGAGGACGCAATGAACAACCTAGGCGACTGCTTTGACTATGCCGTTAATGATTATGGAGCAGAGGGATCGGAAGTTGCTGAACTCTTTTGCCTCAGCGGCGTAGCTCGCGAGTTCGAACGCGGCAACGCATGGGTCGTATCGGGAAAATCGGGCGTTGAGCTGTTCGCGCTTATCGCTGAAAGATCGGGCTATCAAAACAGGCCTATACCGGACTGCACCTATCGATTTGAGAAGACGCCGGAATATTGGGCGGGCTGGATGCTGGCATACCTGCAGTGGCGTTTAGGGGAGTCTTTCGAAGATCTGCTGCATGTCGTTCCATTTGATGCGCTGCGCGGTCTGTACTATCCCTGGCATGAAGCCTCAGAGGAACGTGTGGCGCGTCTTATTTGCGATATGGCGAAGAAAACACCTCGTCAAACTAAACTGGCGCAAGCAAGAAAGAGGCTCAAGAAAACCCAACAAGACCTGGCATACGAATCGGGCGTATCACTCCGCTCAATCCAAATGTACGAACAGCGCCAGAGAAACATCAACGAAGCATCGGTAACAACCGTAAGGGATATGGCGAAAGTCCTGCACTGCAGCATCGAAGACATCTTAGAGCCAGTCTTTGAATACAAAGAAACTAGCGCAGCCTAAAAGAGATGCTGGCCGCTGATTGCTCAAGTTGCAGTTCGAGCAATTTGAGCAGCGAAGCCGGCTGCCTAGTGGGGGCATGTGGGCCTTCTAGGTATCAAAATCCGCCTACGTATTGAAATGCCCCGCCAAGCTAAAGTGCTCGGCGGGGCATATTTCGATTGACGATGCTAGCAGGGGTTGAACTTTAATATGCCGCGAGTAAGAGGCGTCTGCATTTAGCAATTAAAGTAAATTATTCAATTCGGGTGCTCAGCCAGTATTCTCCATTTGAAGCTAAGATTGCGTACGTAATTCCATTTTTGACAGTTGGCGTACCTACGCAGGCAGCGCCAATCTCCTTAGCGTCGGAAAATGAGAGTGTTGGATCAATTGCTTGTATGGTTGCTAATGCTGTCGCCGCGGCATAATCTGAATTTTCGAAGTACATGACTATGTTTTTGAAGCAGTTTTCTGATCCAAGATAGCTGAATAGTAGTTGACTGCTCGAGTCCGAGAAAAAACCTCCAATACCGGCAAGCGTAGAGCCATTTTTTATCTGAAGCTCGAGTCCCGTGCCGCTATCGTCTAACTCGTAACTCGCCTTCATACTGCTGCAATTGGGAATATCGGAGAATTCCTCGTTAAGTCGTTCAATAAAGCCTTCAGGTGAAATTGAAAACGATCCGTCGCCAAGAAAGGAAGTAATTTCCTTTTCGTTGCGGGTGTCAACGACCTCTCCGCATTTTTCGCATTCTCGTATTTCCTTTGAGGTGGCGTCTACGTAGTCAACTTCGGTAGTCCACGAGCCCGGTTGGTGTCCGAGTGGCTCCCCTTTCGTTTCGCCGCAACGCTGGCAGGTCTTCGGTGTCGTACAAGTTGCTTCTTCCCATTCGTGCCCGAGAGGCTCTCCCTCGGTTTTGCCGCAACTTTTGCATACACGGGGGCTAGTGCAGGTTGCATTGGCCCATAGCTTGTGGCTACAAAACAATTGAGGAAACAGCATGGGCAAACTGAAGATGATGACAACTGCCACGGCAGCTGCGATTGCCGCTCGTTTTTTATTGCCTAATTTATGAATGGCCCGCGTTAGAAGTGAGTCGTTTTCTTCATTTTTGCGTGCGCCGTCATCTTCGTTTGATGGCGGAATTTCAGAGGAGGGGATGTCGCTAGCACCATCAGAAAACTGCTCGGCTTTGAAATCTGGCTTCCGCTCGTCGGACTCGCTGAGTGCCTTTTCCTCGTCGGGCTCCTTCATCTCGTCATTCATGTTTATCGAGGCTCCTTCCTAGCTATGAATCTGCGATGGGCATTTTTGATAAGCGGAATGGCTGATGACATAAATATATCCCAGTTTGGGATATATCAAAATGGAATATAGCGTAAACGGCATGAACGTTGATGCTAACAGGACATGCGGAAAATGCCTTTCCCAGATTCGTCGGGAGCAAGGTATCACTCAGGTTGAACTTGCAAAGAAGCTGGGGGTACCTCAGTCGTTCATCTCAAAGGTCGAGACCGGGGAACGCAGCCTTAGGGTTTATGAGCAGTTTGTCTATGCGGATGCACTTGGAATTGCCGTCGGAGCCCTCGTGCAAAGACTTGGGGCGGATTTGAGCGGTGGAGATAAATAGGTTGCGCCGCGAATCGGGCGATAATTAAATCAGCGAATGCGATTATCCTGTCGAGGTTGCGCAGGTCCCCCTGGGGCTTCCCCTGAAAACAATCCGCAGATCGAATTGCCCCGTCGCGCGAAGCGTACAACGGGGCAATTCATGATCGAGGACGTTTTCGGGGGAAGCCCCAAGGGGGCCGGTGAGAGCGATGAGGCAGGACGCTACAGGTATTCGATCTGGGCGCCTTCCGTGTCGCACGTCAGAATATGCGTATCACACTTAGGGAACTGCTCGCGCAGCTTAACCTGCAAGAACTTTGCCACGATGGTATCGTCGGTTACGGCCATGAGGGTCGAGCCGGAGCCACTGATCCAGATGGTCTTGGCGCCGCCGTTAAGGCAGGTGTCGCGCACAGCGTTGTAGTCGGGAATCAGACGGCGACGATAGGGTTCCTGGATACGGTCGTCATTGGCGGCGGCAATCAGGTCCAGATCGCCGGTCTCGAGACCGCGCGTCATGCCGGCGATGCGGCCCATCTGCCATACGGCGGTGGAAAGCGGAATCTCCTGCGGCACGACCTTGCGCGCCTCACTCGTGTGTACCTCGTAGGGCGGAATCACGGTAATAAAACGCAGGCGATCGCTCACTTCGTAGCGCAGGCACTGGGGGAGCGAATCGGTCGGTGTAAAAGAGCAGACTGCGCCGCCCAGGATGGCGGGGGCGACGTTGTCGGGATGTCCCTCGACCTCGGTGGCGATGCGGACGAGCTCGGCGCGGTCGACGGTGTGGCCCGTCAGCGCGGCGGCGGCCATAATGCCAGCGACAACGCAGGTGGAGCTGGAACCCAGGCCACGAGCGACGGGAACGTCAGTCTGAATGTCGATGGCGACGGGGAATGCCGGCTCGCCCCATGCGGCCAGCGCATCCACAAAGCTTACGTAGACTAGGTTGTTCTCGTTTTGGAACTCCTCGGGGCAGCCCGTGATGGTGAGCTTGTCGGCGCGCTCGAAGGTGAAGTGCGAGTAAAGGCTGACGGCCATGCCGAGGGTGTCGTAGCCAATGCCCAAGTTGGCGCTTGTTGCTGGGACGGTGATCTTGATCATGGGAATCTCCTGGGCGGTCTGCCTGTTTAGTTCGCTGCTCGGGCAGTCCTGGCTCGCTCGGAAAGCACATTAAGTGCTTTCCGGCTCGTGCGGAACTCGCGACGAACTAAACAGGCAGACCCGCATGTCAGCTCGTCATCATCCCGGTGGGTTTCTGATAAAAGAAGGTGCGCCGGCTTTCGCCGGCGCCTTATAAGGGGTTT
>UQMY01000020.1 GCA_900542325.1 uncultured Collinsella sp.
GGTACCGCCTCGCGGTGACATCGTTTTTATGTCAACCTTGGTCTAACAGAGCCTTGTGTTTTGGGGCATGGTTTTGGACCCCGTGGTCAAAAAATGCCAAATATGAGTACTGTTGCAAAAGAGGTGTCATATTTTTCGGCCTGTTCTGAGCAAAAACGGGCTTAAAATCAATTTATATAACCCCCTTTAAAGGGCGTTTGACGGCTTTCAACCTCTTCGAATCGCTCAAAGGAGGCAATTTGCTCTCGATTTTGCTGCTACTAAATTGGTGACAGTACTCATATTTGCCACTTTTTGCCCACGAGGTGTTCAGAGGAGCTCTCGACAAGCATCTAACGCTACAATAACTACCACGTGTCTGGGTTTGCCAGCCGAATGAGCGATACCGCGGGAGGGGACATGGTCGAGTTTACAAAGACGATTAAAGATCCGTTGGGACTGCATGCCCGCCCGGTCGCGCTACTCTACGACATTATCGCCAAGCATCGTAGCGACGTGTCGGTCAGCATCGGCGACCGCCATACCGATGGCCGTGACGTGATGGGCCTCATGGCGCTTTACGGCGAATGTGGCGAGGATATCGTCTTTCGCGTTTCGGGCGTAGACGAGGCCTCGTGCGTCACGTCGATCAGAAACCTCTCGCTCTAAACGCAACAAGGGACTGCGGACAGTCCCTTTGTCACATCTCTAGGAGGCGCTCTTTGCGGTGCCTCTTTTGTTTCGTATGGGAAATTTTTTCGAAAACTGAATAGAGACCCTTTCAAAAAAGTTAACCACATGTTAGTTTACTAAAGCGAACATAGACGTGGTTAACTTTTACCGCGTCGATGTTGAGGACGAACCGACGTTAGGAGCTCACTCATGTCTTGCGGACCGCAGATGCCGGCCATGCCGCTTTCGATGGTAAAGGCGGGCGAAACCGTGCGCGTGTCTCGGGTAAAGGGCAATGAGGACATGAAGCACCACCTCAAGGACCTTGGCTTTGTCGAGGGCAGCGAGATTCACGTGGTGAGCTCGAGTGGTGCCAATATCATCGTCACCGTGCTGGGCGCACGTTTTGGCATCGATTCCAAGGTTGCCATGCACATCATGACCGTCGGTTAGTCCGCAGCATTTCATTAAAACCGAAAGGGGGACAAGAGGATGAAGACGTTGGGTGATGTTAAGGTAGGCGAGAGCTCTACCATCGTCAAGCTTCACGGTGAGGGCGCGCTGCGCCGCCACCTTATGGACCTGGGGCTCATCAAGGGCACTTCGTTCAAGGTCGTAAAGGTTGCGCCGCTCGGTGATCCGGTCGAGATCAACGTGCGCGGCTACGAGCTTTCCATCCGCAAGGAGGAAGCGGCCGTCGTCGAGGTTCAGTAAGGGCTCGCGGCGTGTATTTCTGCATATAAAGTTAGGTTTTTCTAACTTAATGCAGCATCTTTGAAGCACATTATCCAACCTGCGCGGAGATGACAGCGCGGGCACACAAGGAAGAAGGATTGAATGGCGGATTCTCAGATCCATGTCGCGCTTGCGGGTAACCCCAACTGCGGCAAGACCACGCTTTTCAACCTGATCACCGGCGCCAACGGCTACGTTGGCAACTGGCCCGGCGTCACGGTTGAGAAAAAGGAAGCCAAGCTCCTAAGCGACAAGAACGTTACCATCACGGACCTCCCTGGCATCTACTCGCTTTCCCCCTACAGCCCCGAGGAGCAATGCTCGCGCGATTACCTCATGAGCGGCGAGCCCGATGTCGTCGTCCAGGTCGTCGACGCCACCAACCTCGAGCGCAACCTGTATCTGGCACTTCAGGTCATTGAGACCGGTCTGCCCATGGTCGTCGCCCTCAACATGGCCGACTTGGTCGAGAAGAACGGCGATAAGATCGACACGGACAAGCTCTCCAAGAAGCTCGGTTGCCCGGTCGTGATGATCTCGGCCCTCAAGAACAAGGGCATCAAGGAACTGTTCGAGCAGGTCAAGAAGTCCGCTGCTTCCAAGGGCCAGGTGTCGGAGCACAAGTTCGATTCCTCCATCGAGGACGTTCTGGACCACATCGAGAATAACCTGCCTGCGAGCGTTTCCGCCAGCAAGCGTCGCTACTACGCCGTCAAGCTGTTCGAGCGCGATACGGATGCCTGCAAACTCATCAACCTCACCAAGGAGAAGGCGGCTCGTGTGGAGCAGCTGGTCGCCCAGTGCGAGCAGGATTGCGATGACGATGCCGAGTCCATCATCACCGGTGAGCGCTATGGTGTGATCGCGCACATCGTCGATGAGTGCCTCACCAAGGCTCCGGCCAAGATGAGCACTTCCGAGAAGATCGACCGTGTGGTTACCAACCGCATTCTGGGCCTGCCGATCTTCGTAGTCATTATGTTCTGCGTGTACTACATCGCCGTTTCCACCCTGGGCGGTACGGTGACCGACTTCACCAACGACCAGCTCTTTGGCACCGACGGTTGGTACGTGCTCGGTCAGGGCCGCGACGCCTACGATGCGGCCGTCGAGGCCGTGGGCGAGGACGCTGCCGATTCGATCGACCCGGCACAGTACGGCCCGTATGTTCCGGGTATTACCACCATGGTGCACGATGCCCTCGTGGCGGGCGGCACCGAGGACGGTGGCCTGGTCGATTCGCTGGTCTGCGACGGTATCGTCGGCGGCCTGGGCGCCATCTTCGGCTTCGTGCCGCAGATGTTCCTGCTCTTTGTGATGTTGTCCTTCCTGGAGGATTGCGGCTACATGGCCCGCGTCGCCTTCATCATGGACCGCGTGTTCCGCCGCTTTGGCCTGTCCGGTAAGTCCTTTATCCCCATGCTCGTGTCCTCGGGCTGCGGCGTCCCCGGCGTCATGGCCACCAAGACCATCGAGAACGAGAAGGACCGCCGCATGACGGTCATGACCACCACGTTCATTCCCTGTGGCGCCAAGCTGCCGATCATTGCCCTGCTCATGGGTTCCATCATCGGCGATTCTTCCACCACCGCCGCGTGGATCAGCCCGCTCTTCTACTTCCTGGGCGTCTTTGCCGTCATCGCTTCGGGCCTCATGCTCAAGAAGACCAAGCTCTTCGCCGGCCGCCCGACGCCGTTTGTTATGGAGCTTCCTGCCTACCACTTCCCGGCGATCCGCTCTTGGGCGCTGCACGTGTGGGAGCGCTGCTTCGCCTTTATCAAGAAGGCCGGCACGGTCATCTTTGCGTCCACCGTCGTCGTTTGGTTCCTCTCCAACTTTGGTAGCTACAACGGCGCCTTTGGCTACCTGCCTTCCATGGAGGGCATCCCCGAGGAGTTCATGGATTACTCCGTGCTTGCCATGTTCGGCAACCTGGTCGCTTGGATCTTCGCCCCGCTCGGCTTTAGCACCTGGCAGGCCACCGCACTGACCGTCTCTGGCCTCGTCGCCAAGGAGAACGTTGTCGCCACCGCCGGCTCGCTGCTCTCCGTTGCCGACGCCGCCGAGACTGACCCGAGCCTGTGGACCGCGTTTGCCGGCATGTTCCCGACTATGGGCGCCTGCGTTGCCTTCGGTGCCTTCAACCTGCTGTGCGCCCCCTGCTTCGCCGCCATGGGCACTATCCGCAACCAGATGAACTCCGGTAAGTGGACCGCGATTGCCATCGGCTACGAGTGTGCCTTTGCTTGGGTCATCGGCCTGTTCATCAACCAGTTCTATAACCTGCTTGTTCTTGGGCAGTTTGGTATCTGGACGGTTGTGGCCATCGTGCTGCTGGCTGCGATGCTCTTCCAGATCTTCCGTCCCATGCCCAAGCATGCATGGACCGACGAGGACGAGACCAACACCGCTTCTGCCACGGTTTCCGCCTAAGTCCGAATAAGGATTAGCCCCTTTTCACGAGCCCGGGTGTCCCAGCGACACTCGGGCTTTTTGGTGCAATGGGGGACAGATTGCTTTGCTCCAGAAGTTAAGATGTGACGTTTCTGCAGATAAAACCGACCAAAATAAACCTGTCCCTTTTTGGCAGGTGGAGAATGGGGTAAAGTAAGTGGTGGTTAACTAGAGGAGGCTTTCTATGGCACCTATCGATATTGTTGTGCTGGCCGTTATCGCCATTGCGTTTGTCGCCGTGTGCGTGCGCATTTATCGCAAGGGCACCTGCGCCGACTGCGCTCAAGGTGGCGTTTGCACGGGACATTGCTCCAACAAAAAGACCTGCGCCGCACTTAAAGGCGTGGACAAAATCGCCGAAGACTTGGGTCGCGGTATTCATTAGCCGACTGGCGTTTGAGCATATATGACTGCGGATACGGCAGTTGCTGATACAATAAGTACGTTAGCAACTGCCGCCGAGCGGCTCAAACGAAAGGAACCTTGTATGGAGTCCTCTGCCTACCCGATGCTCTTTAGCCCGATCAAGGTCGGTACGACCGAGGTCAAGAACCGCGTCTTTATGCCGCCGGTGTCTACCAACCTGGCCGATCATGGCTATGTGACCGACGATTTGGTCGATCATTACCGCGCCCGTGCCAAGGGCGGCGTGGGCCTGATCATCACCGAGGTCGTGACGGTTGAGCCCACCTATACCTATCTGCCGGGTGACATGTGCTGCTACGACGACACGTTTATCCCCGGTTGGGAAAAGCTCGCCGCGGCCGTCCACGAGTACGACTGCAAGATCATGCCGCAGCTCTTCCACCCCGCCTACATGGCCTTTAACATTCCGGGCACGCCGCGCCTGATCGCTCCGTCCTTTGTGGGCCCGTCCTATGCCCGTGAGGCGCCGCGCCCCATCACGGTCGATGAGATCCACGAGCTCACGCATCAGTTTGGCGACGCTGCCGTGCGTATGCAGAAGGCCGGCGTCGACGGCGTTGAGGTCCATGCGGCACACGCCCATGGCATGCTCGGCGGCTTTTTGACCCCGCTCTATAACAAGCGTACCGACGAGTATGGTGGCTCGCTCGACGCCCGCATGCGCTTCTTGCTCGAGGTCATCGCCGAGATTCGCGAGCGTTGCGGCAAGGACTTCATCATCGACGTCCGTATCTCGGGCGACGAGTACACCGATGGCGGCCTGACCCTCAACGACATGATCTACGTCTCGCGTCGCCTGGAGAAGGCCGGCGTCGACATGATTCACGTGTCGGGCGGTACCACCATCAAGCGCGGCTCTGCAATTCCCGCCGCTGGTACACAGCAGGCTTCGCACGCCGCTTGTTCGCGCGAGATCAAAAAGCATGTGAACATTCCCGTTGCCACGGTCGGCCGCATCAACGAGGCATGGATTGCCGAGGAGCTGATCGAGGACGGCGCTGCCGACATCTGCATGATGGGCCGCGCCAATCTGTGCGATGCCGAGTTCTGCAACAAGGCGGCTGCCGGCAACGCCGACGAGATTCGTCCCTGCATCGGCTGCCTGCGCTGCCTGAACGGCATCATGTTCGGCAAGCGCATCTCCTGCACCGTCAACCCGGACGTGGAGCGCGACGAGGCCGGTTACGAGCCTGCCGCCGAGGCCAAGAACGTGCTCGTCGTGGGCGCCGGCCCCGCGGGCATGGAGGCGGCCTACATTGCCGCCAAGCGCGGCCATAACGTGGTGCTCGTGGACAAGCAGGATGAGCCGGGCGGCGAAATGCGCATCGCAGCCGTTCCGCCGGCAAAGCAGGAGCTCACGCGCGTGATCAAGTATCAGTACCGTCGCCTGGCCGAGGCCGGCGTCACGTGCGTCTTTGGTACCGAGCTTTCGGCCGAGGACATTCAGCGCGATTACGCGGGCTACGAGGTTGTCCTGGCTTATGGCGCCGAGCCCATCGCTCCAGCCTTTATGCAGGGCTTTAAGCAGGTTATGACGGCTGATGACCTGCTGGGCGGCAAGGCCTTCCCGGGCAAGAAGATCGTCATCGTGGGCGGCGGCACCGTCGGCTGCGAGACGGCCGATTACCTGGCCCCGTTGGTCAACGACCTGTCGCCGGCCAATCGCGATGTCACCGTCATCGAGATGACCAAGACGCTTGCCGCTAACGAGGGCGGCGCGGGTCGCGCGGTGCTCATCACGCGCATGCTCTCCAAGGGCGTTCACGTGCTGACCGAGGCCAAGGTGACCGAGATCACCGAGGACACCATCAGTTACGAAAAGGATGGCCAGATCCACACCATCGCCGATGCCGATACGCTGGTGCTTGCCATGGGCTATCGTCCCAATAGCAAGCTTGCCGACGACCTTGCCGTGGCTGGCGTTGCCACCCACGTGCTGGGCGATGCCCAGAAGTGCGGCAACATCCGCGACGCCATCGGCGACGGCTACAAGATCGCCTGCGAGCTCTAATCAATCCCCTGGCGCATGAGGGGGGCGTCTCTGCGCCATCCGATAGCAAAACAGCGGTGGTGTCCCGGGTTTCGGGATGCCGCCGCTTGCTCTTGTGATCCTAGCGACGTGAGCGCGCCCTATTTCACCGCAACTGAGGGAATGGGGGATGCGATAGTATTACGTGGTGATATTCGGCAAACCGTGGGCTTCATCCGAGGGCTTTATGGAACAGCACCAGCATTATCAGAGCCTGCAAGATCAGGCATACAACGCATTGCGCTCCAAGATCATCTATGCCGAGCTCAAGCCTGGCACGCGCCTTTCGGCGATTGGTCTGGAAAAGGAGACGGGAATCGGGCGCACGCCCATTCGCGAGTCTTTTGTGCGCCTGCGTGAGCAGGAGCTGGTGGAAACGCGTCCCAAAAGCGGCACTTATGTCTCAAAAATCAGCATGGAGCGCGCCGAGAACGCCTGTTTCTTGCGTGAGAAACTCGAGAGAAGCGTGCTCATTAAATGCTGCTCTGCCGCCACGCCCGAGCAAAAGCAGCGGCTCGAGCAGATTCTTGCCGAGTCCGAGTCGCTTGACCATCGCGAAACGCGTTGCTTTTTCGATCTGGACAACCTGTTCCATGAGACGTGTTTTGAGATTGCCGGCCGCCACATGTTGTGGGATTGGATGAGGAGCGTCAATACGCATTTCGAGCGCTACAACTGGTTGCGTATGGTGTCGCAGGATCTGGATTGGGAGCCGATTCGTCGGCAGCATCGCCGGATTCTCGAGGCCATTAAGAAGGGCGATACCGACGCGGCGAGCTATTTGGCAGAGACGCACTTGCATCTGATGCCCGAGGAGCAGGGCCCGGTTATCGCCTTGCATCCCGACTATTTTGAGCTGCCTAAAGACTCGGCCATCTAACTCGCGCCCTTTATTAGCTGCGGTGAAATTAAGATCGTTCTGCGGCTCTGGTGGCGTAGGCAGTTCGTATAAATGCCTAAAATGGCTCAGGTTGCCGACAATTGGGAAACGGGGTGCGCTATGGCGCAGATGAGAATCAAGGACATTGCCGCCGAGGCGGGCGTGAGCCCGGCCACGGTTTCGCGCTACCTCAATAACCGCCCCGGGCAGATGACCGAGGAAACCCGTGCTCGCATCGCGGCGGTTATCGAGCGCACTGGCTATCGCCCACGTGCCGCCGCACGCAATCTACGCAGCTCACGCACCAACCTCATCGGCGTGATTCTGGCCGACATTGGCAACCCGTTCTCGAGCGCCATGCTCGAAGGGCTTTCCGCCAGCGCCGCCGCGCGCGGCAGCTCGCTCATGACGGCCATTAGCGGCAACGACCCCGCCAAGGAGGCAGAGTCGCTCACCAGACTTATCGATGCCGGCGTGGACGGCCTGATCGTCAACACCTGTGGTGGCAACGACAAAGCGATCGCCGCGGCCGCGGGGCGCCTGCCTGTCGTTCTGCTCGACCGCGATGTTGCCAATGGCGGCATCGATCTGGTGACCTCTAACAACCGCGAGTTGGTCGCCGGCCTGGTAGACGCCTTGGTCGCCGCGGGCAGCGAGCACCTGTGCCTGCTCACCGAGGCAAGCGACGACAGCCCCGTGCGTCGCGAGCGCGCCGAGGCCTTTGCCGACGAGCTCTCGCGTCGCGGCCTGACCGGCGAGGTCGTCACCCTGGCCGACGGTGGCGCCGCGGGTGTCGGCCGCCTGGACGAGGCCATCCGCGACTATGCGGGCAAAAAGCTCGGCCTTATCGCCGTCAACGGCCTGGTCTTTCTGCGTCTGACCGAGGCGTTGGCGCAGCTGGGCCCCTCGCTGCCGGCGGGTCTCAAGATTGCGACGTTTGACGATTACCCCTGGAATCATGTGCTCTTTGGCGGCGTGACCACGGCCGCGCAGGACACCCTCACCATCGCCGAGCGCGTGGTCGAGCGTCTGTCTGAGCGCATCGATGTGGTCACCACCACGGTGGGCGATGCCGCAAAGCTCGCCCCCAAGCGCATCGAGATTCCCGGTCACATCGAACACCGCGCTTCGACCTCGCGCTAACCATTCGTTCGTGCTTGGCACCCGCCTGTTCGCGCACGTTTTTTGAGCGCTTGATACGCTTTAACCCTGCGGAAACATTTTTCTGCGATAGTATCTGCGGTATAGACCAGTCGAAACCCGCCCGAAAGAAAGGGGAGCGACATGAACCAGCAGAACATCGATTACGTACTCCGCTCCGTAGAGCAGCGTGACATCCGCTTTGTGCGTCTGTGGTTTGTCGACATTCTCGGCCGCCTCAAAAACTTTGCCATTAGCCCCGAGGACCTCGAGGTCGCATTTGAGGAGGGCATTGGCTTTGACGGCTCGGCCATCGAGGGTTTTGCCACGCCCGAGGAAGCCGATATGCTGGCGTTTCCCGATGCTTCGACCTTCCAGATTTTGCCGTGGCGTCCGAGCCACAACGGCGTCGCCCGTGTGTTCTGCGACGTGTGCACTCCCGATCGCAAGCCCTTCGCCGGCGATCCGCGCGATGCGTTGCGTCGCATGTTCCGCAAGGCAGAGAAAGCCGGCTATCTGCTCAACGTGGGCGCCGAGCTGGAGTATTACTACTTCCCCGACGAGCACACGCCCGAGCCTCTCGACAACGTGGGCTACTTCGATCTTTCGGTGAGCGATGCCGCTCGCGATCTGCGCCGCAACACGGTCCTTACGCTCGAGAAGATGTCCGTGCCCGTGGAGTACACCTTCCATGCCGCCGGTCGCTCGCAGCACGGCATGAGCCTGCGCCACGCCGAGGCCCTGAGCATGTCCGACGCCATCACCACGGCCAAGCTCATCATTAAGCAGCAGGCCTACGAGAGCGGTTGCCATGCCTCCTTTATGCCCAAGCCGTTGGCGGGCGAGGACGGCAGCGCCATGTTTTTGCATCAGTCGCTGTTCGACCACGACGGCAACAACGTCTTTTGGGGCGAGGACGACGAGAAGTACCACCTCTCCGATATTGCCAAGCATTACATGGCCGGCATCCTGGCGCACGCGCGCGAGATCAGCGCCATCACCAACCCCACCGTCAACTCGTACAAGCGCATCACCACGGGCGGCGACTCCGTGCCGCAGTACGCCACGTGGGGCTTGCGCAACCGCGCAAGCATGGTTCGCATCCCGGTCTACAAGCCCGGCAAGCAGCTGTCCACGCGCATCGAGCTTCGTAGCCCCGATCCCATGGCCAACCCGTATCTGGTCAACGCCGTCACGCTGGCGGCTGGTCTCGACGGCATTGAGCGCAAGCTGGAGCTCCCGCCCGAGGCCACGGCCGAGACGCTCAAGCTCAACGACCGCCAGATGCTCGAGGCCGGTTATACGCCGCTGCCGCGCTCGCTTAAAGAGGCACTCGACGTCTTTGAGGACTCGCAGTTTATGAAGGATGCCCTCGGCGAGCACATCCATAGCTTCTTCCTCAAAAAGAAGCGCGACGAGTGGCATAAGTTCGAATCCACGATCACCGAATGGGAGATCAAGCACTACCTGGCGAACTCCTAATCGCGCTGGCTTGTCCCAGTACGATTGAGCTCATTTTTATGGAGGCCGATATGTCCGAAAAGAGTGCCCTGTTCATGGCGCGCACGACGCGCTTCCACGAGTTTGCCCGCAGCTTGACGACCACCCTGGGTGTCGAGGTGAGCCTGGCCACCCCCGATTCGCCGACTGCGGCGCACGACTTTGACCTGCTGATCCTCGATTCTGATGGCATCCGCAGCGACCGCATCGATCAGATTGCCAAGTGGCTTGACGACCGCGGTGGCGTTCCCATGTTGGTGATCGTCGACGACGAGGCGCTCGGCACCCTGCGCCTGCCCAATCACGCGCATGCCGACTTTGTATGCCCCACGGCGACGCCCAACGAGCTCAAGGCTCGTGCGCAGCGCCTGATGGGCGAGGAGGAGACCGTCACCGCCGACGATGTACTCAACATCGACAACCTCGAGATCAACCTGGCTACCTACCAGGTGACGCTCGATAACGAGCCCATCGACCTGACGCTGATGGAGTACTCGCTGCTGAGCTTTTTGGCCACGCACCCCAACCGCGCCTACAGCCGCGAGGTGCTGCTGCACCGCGTGTGGGGCTTTGAGTACTGCGGCGGTACGCGTACTGTCGACGTGCATATCCGACGCATCCGCTCCAAGGTGGGCCCGCAGATCGCGGCACACATCACCACCGTCCGCGGCGTGGGCTATCTGTTTAAGGACTAGATTTCCACCACAAAGGGGACAGGCGCCTTTGTGGTGGCTTTGCCACAGGTGGGGGTCCCTTTCGGGTCTGCAACAGAACTTAAACCTTCCTAAAAGATTTCGTTCTCATACACGTTCGCCCACATATTGGGGTACAACTCAACGTGAACAATGATGGCCCGCCACATGTTTGGCGGGCCTTTGGTTATTTGACGAAAGGATTGCAGCATGAACGAGAACGATCCCCAGCGTCCCCAGGATGCGGGCAACGCCGGCGAGACTCAGCAGCAGCCGCGCGTACAGGTGGAGTCGACGCCTGCCGACGGCAACAACATTCCCTACGTGCAGGCCTACGACACGCAGACCGGCAAGCCGCTGGGCGGCCAGCAGGTTGTAAACAAGCACACGGTGGTCAAGACCAAGACCAAAAAGCTGCCGATCTTTATTACGGCGCTTGCCGGTTGTGCCTGCGGAGCCTTGCTGGTCATCGCACTCATTATGAGTGGCACGCTCGATATTGGTGGCGGTAAGAATGCCGTGACGGCGGGTGCTTCGGGTTCATCGACGCAAAAGATCACCATCGACTCCGAGGACACCACGCTGGCCGAGGCCGTCTCTGCTAAGGCCCTGCCCTCCGTCGTTTCCATCGCCGCCACTTCGAGCGGTAGCCAGAATGGCTCGCTTTCGCAGTCTGCCGACGAGTCGGATAGCTCGGGCAGCGTCGGTTCGGGCGTGGTGCTCGATACCGAGGGCCACATCCTCACCAACAACCACGTGGTCGATGGTTACGACCAGTACGTGGTGACCATGGACGACGGCACCACCTATGAGGCCGAGTTCGTGGGCAACGATGCCTCGAGCGACCTCGCCGTCATCAAGCTCAAGGATGCCGATGCCTCCAAGCTCACCCCGATCGAGATCGGCGACTCCTCCAAGCTCAACGTGGGCGAGTGGGTCATGGCGATCGGTTCGCCGTTTGGCAACGAGCAGTCTGTCTCCACGGGTATCGTGTCAGCGCTGTATCGCTCCACGGCCATGAGCTCTACCAGCGGCAATACCATCTATGCCAACATGATTCAGACCGACGCCGCTATCAACCCGGGCAACTCCGGCGGCGCGCTCGTCAACGACAATGGTGAGCTTGTGGGTATCAACTCGCTCATCGAGAGCTATTCGGGCTCCAGCTCGGGCGTGGGCTTTGCCATTCCGGTCAACTATGCCAAGAACATTGCCGACCAGATCATCGACGGCAAGACGCCGGTGCATCCGTACATGGGCGCTACGCTTTCGAGCGTCAACGCGCTCAACGCCCGCACCAACAAGCTGAGCACCGATAGCGGCGCGTATGTGGCGAGCGTCGTTGAGGATGGTCCTGCTGCCAAGGCCGGCATTCAGGAGGGCGATGTCATCACCAAGCTGGGCGACGATGAGATCACGAGCGCCGATGGCCTGATCATCGCACTGCGCAGCCACGAGGTGGGCGAGAAGGTCGAGATCACGCTCATGCGCGGCAAGGACGAGAAGAAGGTCACCGTCGAGCTTGGCTCCGACGAGGAGCTGCAGAACCAGCAGCAGGACGACAGCGCGACTGACACCGGCAACGGCGGTATTACCGACGAGCAGCTGCGCCAGTATCTGGAGGAGCTGCTAGGCCAGCAGGACCAGGGCCAGGGCTACGGTCAGGGTTACTAACGAGCCACTCCACACATATCGAAGCCAGAGGGGGGGCTGTCCCGCCAACGCGGGGCAGCCCCCCCTCTTTTCGCGATGATCCCTTGGGGGCGGAGGAAAACGGATCACTTGTGGCTGGCAAGAGGCTTGGTTCGGAATGGCCTGGACAGTTAGTTCAGATACGTATAAATCTGGGGCAGCTTGGGATGCGTTTTGAGCAATTTTTGATTGGGATGGGGCTTGAATGGGTGTTTGGGAGGGAGAACGGGACGTTTACATGGTCTCAGGGAGCCCAAATTAGTTGAAACAGGGGTGTTCGTGCCTGATCAAGCTTTAGGATTTATACGTATCTGAACTAACTGTCCACCCCAGTCTGGCGGCTGCCGATTCGGTGCGGTTCGAGACCGCTATTCGGCCTCATTGCGACCGGTGGTACTCTAGTATCCGTTTGAAATCGAGCGAAGGAGTGCCGCTATGGAGCAATCGAGCCTGTTTGGTGACGGCGTGGACATCGATACCGAAACGCCCACGACCGCGGAAGCCACCGCACCGACCGATGTCCGTGCCAAGGCGGCAACACGCGCGGCCGAGCTGCGCCACGAGCTCGACTACCATGCCTATCGCTACTACATGCTCGATGCGCCCGAGATCACGGACGCCGCCTTTGACAAAATGCTCGTTGAGCTGCAGGAGATCGAGGTGGCCTATCCTGACCTGGTGACGCCCGACAGCTATACCCAGCGCGTGGGCGGCTACGTGAGCGAGCAGTTTACGCCGGTAACGCACATGGCGCGCATGTATTCCATGGACGATGCCATGGATCTGGACGAGCTCGACGCATGGCTCCAACGCACCGAGGATGCGCTCGGTGCCGGCAGCGTCACCTATACTTGCGAGCTTAAGATCGACGGTCTGGGCGTGGCGCTTACCTATCAAAACGGCACCTTTGTGCGCGCGGCCACACGTGGCGATGGCACCACGGGCGAGGACGTATCGCTCAACGTCCGTACCATCAAGGATGTGCCCATGCACCTGTCCGAGCCGGCGCTCGCCCACATGGGCGCCGACCGCGAGCGCACCATTGAGGTACGCGGCGAGGTCTATATGCCCAAAGGCAGCTTTGTACGTCTGAATGAAGAGGCCGATGCCGAGGGCCGCGACCCCTTCGCCAACCCGCGCAACGCCGCTGCAGGATCCTTGCGCCAAAAAGACCCCAAGGTCACGGCGCGTCGCGACTTGGCCACCTTTATCTATGCCATTGCCGATACCGACCCGTTGCACGTCCACAGCCAGCGCGAATTTCTCGACTGGCTGCGCAACGCCGGCTTTAGCGTCAACCCCAACGTGGCTCGTTGCGCCGCGCCGGCCGAGGTCCACGAGTTCTGTGCCCAGGCGCTCGAGCACCGCGGCGACCTGGACTACGACATCGACGGCGTGGTCGTAAAGGTTGACAGCTTCCAGCAGCAGCTCGACCTAGGTTTTACCGCCCGCGCACCGCGCTGGGCCATCGCCTTTAAGTTCCCGCCCGAGGAAAAGCAGACCGTCCTGCGCGAGATTCGCATCCAGGTGGGCCGCACCGGCGTGCTCACGCCGGTCGCCGAGTTCGACCCGGTGACGGTTGCCGGCTCCACCATCGCGCGCGCCACGCTGCACAACATCGACGAGATTCGCCGCAAAAACGTGCGCGAGGGCGACACCATCATCGTGCACAAGGCGGGTGACGTGATCCCCGAGGTCGTGGGGCCGGTGCTCGACAAACGCCCGGCCGATTCGGTCGACTGGCACATGCCAGAGGTCTGTCCCGTGTGCGGCAGCCCCGTGGTCCACGAGGATGGCGAGGTGGCATATCGCTGCGTGTCCATCGACTGCCCGGCGCAGCTCAAGGAGCGCCTGCTCCACTGGGTGAGCCGCGGCTGCATGGACGTGGACGGCCTGGGCGACGAGATCGTCGACAAGATGATCGCTGCTGGCCTGATCCACGATGTCGCCGACTTCTACCAGCTCACGGTCGACGACATCGCCGGCCTAGACACGGGTCGCGTGTATGCCAGCTCCAACAGCAAAAAGGGCGTCAAGAAGGGCGACCCCATCCCGGTGGGCCTCAAGACGGCCGAGAAAATCATCGCCGAGCTCAACAAGTCCAAGAGCCAGCCGCTCGGTCGCGTACTGTTTGCCTTGGGTATCCGCCACGTGGGCAAGAGTGTGGGCGAGGTCATCGCCGAGCGATTTCTGTCGATTGACAAGCTCATCTTGGCAAGCGAAGAGGACATCGCCGAGTGCGAGGGCATCGGTCCCAAGATTGCGGCAAGCGTCAAGCAGTTCCTGGCCGTGCCCGAGAACCTTGCCGTGCTGGAGCGCCTGCGCCAGGCGGGCCTGTCGCTCGAGGTCGACTTGGGCGCCGCGCACGCGCAGGCCGCAGCCGACGCTGGCGTGGCGGGTGAGCTTGCTGACGCACAGCCGCTTGCGGGTCTGACCTTCGTGCTCACCGGCACGCTCGTCAACCGCACCCGCGACGAGGCGGGCGCGGCGCTCAAGGTACTCGGCGCCAAGGTTTCGGGCAGCGTGTCAAAGAAGACGAGCTATCTGGTCGCCGGCCCCAAAGCGGGCTCCAAGCTCACCAAAGCCGAGCAGCTGGGCGTGCCTGTATTGGATGAGGACGCACTCGAGCAGATTCTTGCGACTGGTGAGGTGCCCCAGGCTTAAGGCGCCGATAGCCAAATTAATCAAATTGAAGAGCCTCCCGGATGGTCCGATGCTATCCGGGAGGTTTTTATTCGGCCGCAGTAACGGGCACCGTGATCTGCGTCACGTAGGTTGCTGGGTCGTCGCTGATAATGTCATCGATCAAGGCGATCTCGCGCGAGGAGCCGGCGGGTACTATGCCGTGCTCGTGCATATAGCCGAGCAACCGCTCGTAGCGTGGGGCTGCTTGCCCGTGCGTGCCGCGGAAGCTTATGGTCAGGCAGTGCGCGGCAGGTCGCGTCTCAACGTCACCCAAGTAATCATCGGTGTCATCGAGCAGCAGAAAGACCTCGTCGTAGCCATCAAAATCACCGGCGGCGAGGCGCTCGGCGCCAATCCCGACGCCCAAGTTGCCCAGAAAGACAAAGGTCTCGTGCTGCCCCTTCTGCAGTTGACGAATCTGCCACTCCAGCGCATAGGCGTCGGTGGGGTTGACGCGTTCGCGCAGCACGGCGCAGCGAAGCTCGGGTGCATCGATTGCGCAAATGGTATCGAGCTCGGTGTTCAAGGCATCGTGAAGCAGGGCAAGCCGGTTGTCAATCTTGCGCGACACGCGCTCTAGTTCGCGGCGCTTGCGTTCGATGAGCTCCTGCTGCTGAGCCAGCTGCCGCTGCATAAGGTTCACATCGCGCGTGGTCACAAACTCACGGATTTGTGCGAGCGGCAAGTCGAGAACGCGCAGGTGGCTGATGGTGTTAAGGGTGGAGAGCTGCCGTGATCCGTAGTAGCGGTACCCGCTCGCCGGATCGATGTGCGCCGGGTCCAGCAAGCCCATCTGCTCGTAATGGCGCAGCGTGCCCACGCTCAGGTTAAACATGCGCGCCACTTCGCCAATGCGGAGCAGGCCCTCGGTATGTTCAGTTGGCGTGTCGGTCATGGGACCGCTCCTTTCGGTGGGCGGGGGAACGCTGGGGCCATGCAGCGCGGCCGTCGTATGACACGAACGAGCCGCTACGCCATCAGCTTGTCAAAAGCTCCGCGACGGTTGAGTACGGTAAATGCCACCACGCAAATAATCACCGACAGAATCGACCCGCACGGCGAGGCGATGCCCATGGGGAACAGCGTGTCGGAGTAGGCGTTCGACAGCAGCCACGCGCCGGGCACGCGAATGAGCACCACTGCCAGCACGTTGTGCGCAAAGCCGATGTAGCTCTTGCCATACGCAGCGAAAAAACCGCTAAAGCAAATGTGGATGCCGGCAAAGATCGCGTCAAAAATATAACTGCGCATATAGCCGGTGCCGGCCGCAACGACCGCGGCGTCCTTGGCAAAAAAGCCGAGAAACGCCGGTGCCACCAGCCACATCAGCACCGTGATCAGGCAGCCATATATCACCGAGATGGTCATGGCATCTTTGAGCACCTGACGCGCGCGGTCGCCCTTGCCCGCGCCGGCGTTTTGCGCCGTGAGCGCGCTGACGGTGGCGCCCATGGAACTCGGCACGATAAACAAAAAACTGATCATCTTTTCGACCAAGCCCACGGCGGCGGCGTCGACGAGCCCTCGGTGGTTAGCGATGACGGTGATGAACATAAACGCCACCTGGATGCAGCCGTCCTGCACGGCAACGGGCACGCCGATCTTAAGGATGCTGCTGAGCACCTCGGGCTGGGGGTGCAGGTCGCTGCGCTTGAGGTGAATGTGCGTGCGGCGGCTCTTGAGCCACACGAGCGCGAGGGCAACGCTTGCCGTCTGGGCGGTTACCGTGCCGAGTGCCGCGCCCACGGGGCCGAGTCCCATGTGGCCGATAAACAAAAAATCGAGCGCGATGTTAATGATGCACGCCACGCCGATCACGTACATGGGCGAGCGCGAATCGCCCAGGCCGCGAAAGATGGCCGAGAGGATGTTGTACGCGGCGATAAACGGAATGCCGACAAAGCAGATGCGCAGGTAGGCAGCGGTGCCTTCGACCGCCTCGGCCGGCGTGCCAATGAGCGCCACGATCTGCGGGCACAACGCAAATAAGACGGCGGCCAGCACCACCGAGACGCCCATAAAGAGCGTGATGGTGTTGCCGATGGCGGCCTCGGCGCGGTCAAAGCGGCGCGAACCCACGGCGTGGCCGACGATGACTGTCGTTCCCATGGCCAGGCCCACGAGCGTCACGGTAATGATATAGAGTGTCTGCGCGCCATTGCCCACGGCGGTGATGCCGGCCGCGCCGCTAAACTGTCCCATCATGTACAGGTCGGCCATGCCGTAGAGCATCTGCAAAAAGTACGAGAGCATATAGGGCAGGGCAAAGACCGCAATGGTCTTAAGGACATTGCCGCGTGTGAGGTCGTGTTCCATGGGCGGGGCACTTTCTGGCTTTGGTCGTTTAGCTACCAGTGTAGTGAAAACCCTACAACGATTGTAGAGTCAAGGTTTGAGTTGAGGACCGGGCGAAAAAGTTGCGTGCGTAGGCATTTCCAATTGAATGCAGGTGCGTTGAACCATGTCGAGTTCACGCTAGAAAACGCCATTCGCCCTGCGTCGTGTCGTACGCATGTCGACCTATTCTTCCCGTGCGGTACTATATTCCCTAAAGAATAAAGACCAGCGTGAGGGGAGGGCTGCGTGGACGGGCACGTGCAACATGACGGCTTTGGCCGCGATATCAACTACCTGCGCATTGCCGTTACCGACAAGTGCAATTTCCGCTGCATTTACTGCATGCCGGCCGATGGCGTGGCACCCCGCGCGCACGACGAGCTGCTCAGTGCCGAGGAAATTGCCCACTTTGTGCGCTTGGTGGCGGGGGAGGGCATTCGCCGCGTGCGCCTGACGGGTGGCGAGCCGCTGGTCAGCCGCCGTATCATCCCGCTCATTCGCGACATCCGCGCGATTCCGCAGATCGAGGACATCTCGCTTACCACCAATGGCGCCCTGCTGCCCAAGCTGGCGTCGCAGCTCAAAGACGCCGGGCTTAACCGCGTCAACATTTCACTCGATACGCTCGACCCCGTGCTGTTTGAAGAGATCACCCGCCTGGGCTGGCTCGAGCAGACCATGGCCGGCATCGACGCGGCGCTGGCCTGGGGCTTTGAGCCCGTCAAGGTCAACTGCGTTGTTGTGCGCAGGCTCAACCAAGATGTGGCGGCCCTCGCGCGCCTGACCGTCGACCGCCCCATCCACCTGCGCTTTATCGAATACATGCCCATCGGCGACGAGCGCACGAGCTCGCATTGCGCTGTGGACCCGCATGCGCCCGCGCTCAATCCCGAGCTGTGGGATGCGAGCGACACCGTGCCGAGTGATGAGCTGCGGGCGCGCATCAATGCCGGGGCCGCCGCGGTGGGTCTGGGCGAGCTCGAGCCGCTTGACATCAACGACGCTCCTGCCGGCGCGGGCCCCGCACGTTATTGGCACTTTTCGGGTGCGGCGGGAACGGTTGGCTTCATCAGCGCCATGTCCAATCATTTTTGTGCGAATTGCAACCGTCTGCGCCTGACGGCCGATGGCAACGTGCGTCCGTGCCTGTTCAGCGATGCCGAGTATTCGGTGCGCGACGCCCTGCGCCGTGGTGATGATATGCAGGTACTTTCGATTTGGCGCGATGCCGTGGCCCACAAACCGCAGGAACACGCGATAATTGAGGGCACGCAACGATTTATGTCCCAAATCGGAGGATGATCATATGGCCAAGAGCAGGTACGCCGATGCCACCAAGGCCGCTCGTAGGGCCGCGATGTCTGCCCACAAAGTCACGGCTGCGGCGAATGCTGGCAACGCCGACGCGTCCGCGCAGCCGTCTGCCAGCGCTACAGCCGAGCCCGCCCGTGACGCCCGTCGCGACGAGCTGACGCATGTGGACGCCAAGGGCGAGGTGCGCATGGTCGACGTGTCCGACAAGGCCGAGACCCATCGCATCGCCATCGCCGAGGGCACCATCCTCATGCATCCCGAGACGCAGGCCATGGTGCTGCAGGACCGCGCCAAGAAGGGCGACGTGCTTGCCTGCGCGCGTGTGGCGGGCATCATGGCCATCAAGCGCACGAGCGACATCATCCCCATGTGCCATCCGCTGCTCATTACCAAGAGCAAGTGCGACATTGCGCCCATCGCTGCGGCGGGGACGCCTGTCGAGGACGTGCCCGGGGGCTGGGCGCCGGCGCGCGCGGACGGGCAGGTTGGCTTTCACGTGCTGGTCACGGCGGGCGTGACGGGCAAGACGGGTATCGAGATGGAGGCCCTGACCGGCGCGAGCGCCGCGTGCCTAACGATCTATGACATGTGCAAGGCCGTCGATCGCGGCATGGAGATCGTCGACGTGCGCCTGCTGCACAAGGAGGGCGGCCGCTCGGGCGTGTGGGATCGCGCGGAGCGTCAGGCCGCTGCCGTTGAGTCCGTGGCCGCTGACGGTGCCGCACTCGCGAGCGCACCCGTCGCCGTCGCGCCCACGGCTCCGACACCGGCCGTCCCCGCGATCGCGTTTATCGGCTACCAGAACTCGGGCAAGACCACGCTCGTCGAGAAGGTCATTGCCGAGCTCACCCGCCGCGGTCTGCGCGTGGGTTCGCTCAAGCATCATGGGCATCACGGCTTTGATATCGATGTACCCGCTAAGGACACCTGGCGCCATCACCAAGCCGGATCCAAGCACGTGGGTCTCATCTGCGCCACGCGCTGGGCGGAGTACGCCGACACGCGCGAGGAGGACGAGATGCCCGCGCGCGAGCTGCTGTCGCGCTACGGCGATGTTGACGTGGTGATTATCGAGGGCTACAAGACCGAGGGCTTCGACAACATCGTCGTCGCGCGCTCCGGTGTCGACCGTCTGCGCGGCAAGAGCTCGCTCGACCTGGTCGACGGTCACACGCTGGCCCTTGCCTGCAACGAAGCCCTGGCGCGTCAGGCCTTCGACGCCGGCTTCGCGACCCGAGCCATCAACATCAATGACGCCCGAGCCATCTGCGATCTGATCCAAGACCACCTTTAAGGCTTGACGCTGCGCCGGCCCCAAGCACCCCATCTCGCCCCTCAAGCCGTCGCTCGCGTACCAAAGTACGCGTCGCTCCTCTTTCGGGGCGACCTGGGGCACTTGGAACCGGCTCGCTGCGCTGCCATAACATGCCAAAAAGGGACAGGCATCTTTGTGGTGGTTTTTGCAAAAAAGCTTTGACTTAAAGTTAGCTCAAGGTGTCATAATCGCTGACAAACGATTGCGATCACGGAGGCCTCATGTCAAAACTGTACTTTATGCGTCACGGTCAAACGCTCTTTAACTTGCTTCGTCGCAAGCAGGGCTGGTGTGACTCGCCGCTCACCGAGCTGGGAATCGAGCAGGCTAAAACTGTCGGTGCGACCCTGCGAGGGCGTGGCCTTACGTTTGACCATGCGTACAGTTCGACGTCCGAGCGTGCGTGCGACACGCTTGAGCTTGCGTTCCCCGGTCAGCCTTACGAGCGCGTCAAGGGCCTTAAGGAGTGGAACTTTGGCAAATTTGAGGGCGCGAGCGAGGATTTGAATCCGCGCCTGCCGTACGGCGATTTTTACAAGCAGTATGACGGCGAGGGCGAAGTCGAGTTTCGCGAGCGTATGATGGCGACCATCACCGAGTTCATGCAGCGCCCTGGACATGAGAGCGTGTTGTGCGTGAGCCATGGCGCCGCAGCGGCTCAGGTCATGCGCGGCGTGGGCGTGGAGCCGCTCAAGATGAAGCACCGCATTGGCAACTGCTGTGTGCTCGAACTCGACTTTGATGCTACTACCGGCACATTTGCTCTTGCAGATTTGTACAACCCCTACGGCACCCCGCGCGAGTAACATCGGGGCATCAGCCAAAACCACCACAAAGGGGCCAGGCACCTTTGTGGTGGTTTTGCCGTTTACAGGCGATTTCCTACCGTTCAGCGGACTTTCGCACCAATGGGGCTTACGCTGCATGCAAGTTTCATCCTACAATCGCCCACGTGCTCACAAGTTTGTTACTCCTCGGGAGGCATCACTTGCGCATAATAGAAGACGAGGAATATCGCCCCGTCGTTTAGCGCCGATGTCCGAGGAGTTTTTTCATGCTCATTTTAAAGAAGATCAACAATAACGTTGCTCTCGCCGCCAGCGATGACGGCCGAGAGGTTGTTGTCTTTGGCAAGGGCATCGGTTTTCACGAGATGCCCTACGAGCTTGCCGATGAGTCGCTCATCCAGCGCAAATTCTATAACGTTCCCGAGAGCCTGCAGGATATGGTCGGCACACTTCCCGACGACGTTCTGCTCGCGGCAAGCGACATTGCCTGCTTCGCATCCCAGCAGCTTGGTTGCAAGCTGTCCGGTGGCCTGCCCTTTATCCTGGCAGATCACCTGCAGTTTGCCGTTCAGCGCGACGACGACCAGATCAGCGCTCCCAACCCGCTCGAGCATGAGGTGGCTTTCATCTACCCGCGTGAGCTCGAAATCGGTCAGGCCGCGCTCGCCATCGTGCAAAAGCACACCGGCGCCAAGCTGGGTCAGAACGAGGCCACGAGCATCGCGCTCCACATCGTTAACGCCGAGGTCGACGGCATGGGCCGCGCCAAGGACATGGACTTCATCATGAAGAGCACCCGCGTGCTTGACGAGGTAACCCATTCCGTGGAAAAGCAGCTCGGCTGCTCGCTCGACACGGCGTCGTACTGCTACATTCGCTTTCTTGCGCACCTGCGCTTTTTGGTTCGCCGCCTTGTTAAGGGCAGCTGCACGCAGACCGAGAACTCCTCACTGTTTATGCAGGCCGCCCGCGATTTTCCCGAGGCCTACCAGTGTGCGTACGCCATCAACCGCGTGTTCGAGAAAGAGTTCAAGCAGAGCTGCTCGGACGAGGAGCTCTTGTATCTGATGATGCATATCAACCGTCTGCGATCGGCTTCGCAGACCGAGTGAGTAAAGCCGCCAGCCCGGCGGCAATCGCAACAATTCTTTTTGGTTTCTAACTGCGGGCAAGGTACTGGCTCGCGGTAGGGGATATTTTTGTCGAAATTTGGAAAAGAGAGGACAGATCATGGCAGGTAAATATGACGATCTTGCTGCCCAGATCGTAGAGCTGGTTGGCGGCAAGTCCAACGTCAAATGCGTCGCACACTGCATTACCCGTGTTCGTTTTAAGCTCAAGGACGAGTCGAAGGCCAATGACGAGGCAATCTCCGAGCTGCCCAACGTCATCAAGGTCATGCACGCCAACGGCCAGTACCAGGTTGTTGTGGGCAACATCGTCGAGGACGTCTACGACGCCGTTCTCAAGGCCGGCGGTTTTAGCGACGGCGGCGCCGTCGACGCCGATGACGACGATGCCGCTCCCAAGGGCGTTACCGATGTGATCATCGACCTCATCTCGGGCATCTTCGCCCCCATGCTCGGCACCTTCGCCGCTGCCGGTATCATGAAGGGCCTGCTGGCGCTCGCTACCTTCCTGGTCCCGAGCTTTGCCAACGACGGCGCCTACACGCTGCTCTACACCGTCGCTGACGGCATGTTCTACTTCCTGCCCGTGGTGCTTGGCTTTACCGCGGCCAAGAAGTTCAAGATGAGCGAGTTCAACGGCATGGCCATCGCCTTTGCCCTGGTGTATCCCACCATGGTTGCCCTGACCTCGGGCGAGGTTGTCGGCTCCGTCGAGCTCGGCTTTGCTGGCACCTTCTCTTGGTACACCACGTTCCTGGGCCTGCCGCTCATCATGCCTGCCTCGGGTTACACCAGCTCCGTTATCCCCATCCTGCTCATGGTCTGGTTTGGCTCCACCCTCGAGCACTGGGTTAAGAAGTGGATGCCCGCTTCTATGAAGATGTTCTTCACCCCGCTGATCGTCGTCACCGTTACCGTCACCCTTGGCTATCTGGTCATTGGCCCCATCGCCACGCTCATCACCAACCTGCTTGGTGAGTTCTTCGCGCTGCTGTTTGGCCTGCCCATGATCGGCTCCCTCCTGGGCTGCACCCTCGTCGGTGCCTTCTGGATGTGCCTGGTCATCTTTGGCTTCCACTGGTCGCTCGTGCCCATCGCGCTGGTCAACCTGTCCACTCTGGGCCACGACTACATCCTGGGCTCCGTTATCGCCCACTCCTTCTCGCTGGGCGCCGTGCTCTTCGCCATGTATCTCAAGAACAAGGACGAGAAGTTCCGCGGTATCGCGCTGCCGGCCATGATCTCCGCCTTCTTCTTTGGTGTCACCGAGCCCGCTATCTACGGTGTCGCCCTGCCCGATAAGAAGGCCTTCATCAACGCCAGCATCGGTTCTGCTGTGGGCGGCCTCATCATTGGTCTCTCCGGCGCCGTGGTGTACATGTCCGGTGGTCTGGGCGTCTTCAACTGGCTGTCCTTCATCGACCCCTCCGGTGTTAACGGCATCAACCACATGATCTGGGCTATCGTTGCCTCTTTCGTGGGTGCCGCCGTGGGCTTTGCGATCGAGTTTGCCACCTACAAGCCCGAGGCTGCCAAGTAGCCCAAACGACAAAGACTCGGTACCAAGCCGGCGGGGGGGGGGAGCGCCCCGCCGGTTTTTTTCAAGGCTCTGTTAGACCAGGATTGACATACATGTGTCCCCACGGTGCCATATCGTTGACCCCATAGACCGCGATGATGGGGGCAGCATGAACGCCGAAGACCTGGTCCTCAACTTCAAGAAGGGCATTGCGAACCTCAGCAAGACCGAGCGCCGCCGCGCTATCGAGTCCGTCAGGGACGTGATCCGCGCGGCGGCGTTCGACGACGCGGCCGGCTCCGCCTACGAAATCGAACGCTGCCCGCGCTGCGGGTCCGCCGCGGTCGTGAAGAAGGGCAAATCGAAGAACGGCGAGCAGCGCTACCTCTGCCGGGGCTGCGGCAGGACCTTCGGCATGGGCAGCGAGCGCATCCTGGGGACGAGCAAGCTCCCGAAGGAGACCTGGATGGCCTACGCCGAGTGCTTCGTGCTCATGCTGCCCCTGCGCGAATGCGCGAGGCGCTGCCGCGTCTGCCTCAAGACCGCCTACACCATGCGCCACAGGCTGATCGAGTGCCTCTCGGCCTACTCCCCCTCGTTCAGGGTCGAGCGGGGCTGCGGCTGCGAGCTCGACGAGACCTATTTCCCCGAGTCGTTCAAGGGCAACCACGCGAAGGGGTCGTTCACGATGCCGCGCCCCTCCCGGCACCGCGGCAAGCAGGTGCACAGACGCGGGCTGTCGCGCGAGCGGATCTGCGTCATGACCGGAGTGAACGACTCGAACGAGACGTTCCTCGAGGTCACGGGGCGGGGCGCCCTTTCGAGGGAGCGCGCCATGGACGCGCTGAGGGGCCGCATCGCGGCCGGCTCGGTCGTCGCGACCGACAGGGCGGCCGCCTACGTCGGCGTCCTCGCCGAGCTCGAGGTCGCCGCGCACGCGGCCTACGACCCCAAGGACCGCTCCGGGGGGACCATCAACCGGGTCAACACCGTCCACTCGCTCCTCGGCGCCTTCATGGAGCCGTTCAGGGGCGTGTCGACGAAGCACCTCGACGCCTACCTCGCCTGGTTCAGGTGGTGCCGGACCTTCATGGCGACCGATTCCGGCGCGGCCGGGCGCACGGTCGCGCGGCAGCTCGCGCACGGCGTCTGCAGGAGCCGCGTCCGCGACATGTTCAACGTGGAGCCGCCCTACATGGACTACTGGGCCGCGCCCGCCGCATAGAGGCGGTAGAATGGTCGCACCGCGATACACGAGGAGGGGTGAGGCCATGCCGTCGAGCATACCGGCCACGACGATCCGCATCGACCCGGAGGTCAAGAGGGAGGCCACGGCCATCCTGGACGAGCTCGGCCTGTCCATGTCCACCGCCGTCAACGCGTTCCTCAGGGCGCTCGTCCGAGAGGGCGGGATGCCGTTCGAGATGAGGGTCAAGACGCCGGCGCCCGACGAGGAGACGGCGAGTTAGCCGGCAGGTCGGCATGAAACGGCAGGGCCAGGCGAGCAACTCGTCCGGTCTCGGGCGCATCGCCCCTTGCCGGATTCAGATTCGACAAGGGGCGACCATTGTGCAATCGCAAGAAGATGACGGGGCGGAATGTCAATCCTGGTCTAACAGAGCCTTTTTCAAAGGGGCTAGATGCCATGCGCTCGTCCGAGCGACTGCCCAAAATCAAAACCATGCCGGATTACGGGGCTGAAACGGTGAGTGCTGACCATACCCCGTTTTTCCGTAAACTGACAAGCCTCCTACCTGCGGTTTTGTCCTTGCCGTTTCTGGCATGCTCAAGGGGCACTGGTTCTGCCCCGTAAACCGGCATGGTTTTGAACCTGCCAATAAGGGACAGGTTTATTTTGGTCGGTTTTATCTGGGCAAACGTCGTCTCCGTCAGCTCCGTCCGCATATCTTAAGCCGGCATAGTTTCGATGGGTCGGTCCGTGCGCGTCCCGCAACATGCCTCGCCACGAAACCGGCCTATCTACTACGTTTAAGTGGTAGGGGCCAACCACACGGTGGTTTTTCGAAAACCGCCAAGCCGTCTACCTGCGGTTTTATTTTTGACAATTGCGGCGTGGTCGGGGGTTCACGACTAAACGTAGTAGATGGGCCGGTTTCGTGGCGGCCGACTCAACGCGAACTCCGATCGGGACGCAAATTACCTCGTGGTCCACGCAACATCCCAACACGTACGAAAGGAGCCAACATGGCTTTTCCCGATGGATTTCTGTGGGGCGGTGCCACTGCCGCCAATCAGTGCGAAGGCGGATACAACGAGGACGGCAAGGGCCTCGGCGTTCCCGACATCATGACCGGCGGCACGGTCTCCGAGCCGCGCCACATTACCGACGGCATTCTGCCCCAGTACCACTATCCCAGCCACGAGGCCGTGGACATGTACCATCACTATCTCGACGACATCAAGCTTTTTGGCGAGATGGGCTTTAAGTGCTACCGCATGTCCATCAACTGGAGCCGTATCTTCCCCAACGGCGACGAGGCCGAGCCCAACCAGGCCGGCATCGAGTTCTACCGCCGTGTGTTCCAGGCCTGTCAGGAGCAGGGCATCGAGCCCATGGTCACCCTTAGCCACTATGAGCTGCCTTATGGTCTGTCCAAAAACTACGGAGGCTGGAAGAACCCCAAGCTCATCGATTTCTACCTCAACTACGCCTGCACCGTCATGACCGAGTACAAGGGCCTGGTGCGCTACTGGCTCACCTTTAACGAAATCAATTGCCTGCTCATGGGCGGCTTTGGCGGCGTGATGGGCGGCGGCATGGTGCCCGAGGCAACCGACACGCCCATGGCCTTTGGCGACTGCGACTGGGACGACCCGCAGGCGCGCTTCGATGCCCTGCACCATCAGTTCCTGGCGAGCGCCAAGTGCGTCACCATGGGCCATCAGATCGATCCCCAGAACAAGATCGGCTGCATGATCGCCGGCAACGCCTGCTACCCGCACACGTGCAATCCGGCAGACGTTCTGGCCGCACAAAAGCAGCAGCGCGAGATGAACTTCTACTGCGGCGACGTGCAGGTGCGCGGTGCGTATCCCTCGTGGGCGCCCAGCGTGTGGCGCCGCGAAGGCGTGCACGTGGAGGTTTCGCCCGAGGACGCCGCCACGCTGGCCGCCGGCAAGGTCGACTTCTACAGCTTTAGCTACTACATGAGCGCCACGGCCACGGCTGACCCGGTGCTGCTGGAGCAGGGCAACATCTTTGGTGGCGCCGGCAACGAGTACCTCAAGAAGAGCGATTGGGGTTGGGCGATCGACCCCGAGGGCCTGCGTTACTACCTGGAGGAGGTCTACGACCGCTACCAGGTGCCGCTGATGATCGTCGAGAACGGCCTGGGCGCGGTGGACGAGGTCGAGGCGGACGGTGCGATTCACGACGGCTACCGCATCGATTACCTGCGCGAGCATATCAAGCAGATGGAGATTGCCATCGAGGACGGCGTGGACCTGATGGGCTACACCATGTGGGGCTGCATCGATTTGGTGAGCGCCTCGACCGGCGAGATGAAGAAGCGCTACGGCTTCATCTACGTCGACAAGGACAACGACGGCAACGGCACGCTCGCCCGCAGCCGCAAGGACAGCTTCTTCTGGTACAAGAAGGTCATCGCCACCAACGGCGCCGACCTGGCCTAGCCAAGTCTCAACCAGCGTAAACGTCGCAACCACCACAAAGGGGCCAGGCACCTTTGTGGTGGATTTTGCTTTGGTAGATGTGTGGGACATGCCTTACAATCTACCAAGTAGTTCATGACGGGCGAAAAACGGAGAAAAGGGGCTTGATGCGTCCTTAATGTTTCATGCGGATAGATTGATTTGACAGACGGTGGCGAATGCCCGCCGTCCACATTCGTATGAAACAAGGAGTCTCCATGCTCGTCTCTCTTTTCTCAAAGCCTCAATCATCGCTTTCCGTGCAGGCCAAGCGCCTGGTGGCGATGCGCTTTCTCATCTACACCGGTTTTCAGACCAGCTACTTTATCGGCGTTATCGGAACGCTCACCTATGCGGACGGCGCTTCGGTCATCGCGACATCGCTGGCTGTCCTGTTTATGAATGTATTTGTGATCCTGGGATCCTTTGCGGGTGGCGCGGAGCTCGACGCCTGGGGTCCGCGCCGCCATTTCTTGCTGAGCATCATCGGCGCTCTCGCAACTGGCACGGCAATCATCGCTTTTGGTGGCGCGACCGGCGTCGTCCTGCTCGGCGCGGTGTTCCTAGGCTTTACGATGGGATTCGCTCAGCCCATTGCCACGTCCTATCCGGCCTATCTCACCAATGACCCCGTCGAGCTCAAAGACATCAACTCCGCCATTGCCATGTTCTCAAACGTGAGTATCATCGTTGGCCCCACGCTGGGCGGCTTTGTCGCGGCTGCTGCATCGTCACGCGCGGTGTTCGTGCTCATGATGCTCTTTACCGTGCTGGCGCTCGTTGCCGGCTGGGGCTTTAGGTCGCAGACCAGCCATGTCGCCGGGCATGCGGATGCCGATTCGGCAGAGGAAGGGGAGCGTGCGGGACAAAGCTCCAACCCCAGCACGTCCGCCCGCGCCACCTTCGCAGCCAGCATCAAGACAGTCTTCACCAACAGCGTCCTCGCGCTACTTTTCTGCATCATTTTTCTTTCGAACTTTGGCTACGGAGCCTTCGATCCGCTGGAGTCGTTCTTCTACCGCGATGTCCTACGCGTCGGCGTTGAGTGGATGGGCTGGCTTTCGTCGGCCTCGGGTGTGGGCGCGGTGCTGGGTGCCGTGCTCGCGCTCCGCTTGCCGCCGCACCTGGTCAACCTTAAAACACTGCTCGTGGCGCTCATGTCCGTGGGCCTGGGAAGTCTGCTCTATGTGGGGACACCGTACGTGGGCGTGGCCCTCGTCGGCCAGATCGCCCTGGGCATAGCTTGGGGTGTCGTCAACCCGCTCCACAACACCATTGTGCAAACGACGGCACCGCTTGAGCAGCTCGGCCGCGTGAACTCGGTTATGGGCTTTGGCAACATGTTCGCCGGCGTGGCCCCGCTGGCGATTGCCCCGTGGCTGGCGGCGACGTTTGGCGTGCAGCAGACGCTCATCGGAGCAGGCATGGTCGTGACGGCAGTCCCCGCGGCGTTGCTGCTGTTTGGGCGCTGCCATTTGGATCGTGCCGTAAAGCAGTAAAGACCATCACAACATTCGATGAAAATCGCGATTTTGCCGAAAAACGTCGAATGTTGTGATGGTTTGGCCCGCAAACGTCACTTCCACCACAAAGGGGCCAGGCACCTTTGTGGTGGATTTTGCTTTGACGGGCCGCGCCTGCGCCTTGGTATACGATGTACGCCGTTCACGAATACACTCCACACCGCCGCACAACCCAGAAAGGCCCCCATGGACACCACCTTCAGCCACATCAAAGCCGTGTTCTGCGATATCGACGGCACACTGCTCACGAGCCAGCACACGGTGTCCCCGCGCACCGTGGCGGCGATTCGCGCCCTGCGCGAGCGCGGCGTGCTCTTTGGCCTGTGCACCGGGCGCGACGCCCACGCGACCGAGGCCATGTACGAGCTCTGGGGCATCGAAGGTCTGGTGGACGTGCTGGTGGGCTGCGGTGGTGCCGAGGTCATCGACCGTGCGCGCGACATCAACGAGCTGAGCTATCCGCTGCCGGGCGAGACCATCGCGCGCATCTGCAAGCACATGGCGGACCTTCCGGCGACGCCCGTCTGCCCCCGAGACGGCGTGTTCTACGTGCCCGAGAGCAACGCGTGCGTCGAGCACCTGTCGCGCGTCGACTGCGTGCCCTACCAGGTGGTCGATTTTGCCGAGTTTTTGCGCGAACCGCAGCCCAAGGTGATGTTTACCATGGCACCCGAGGTAATGCCGCGGGTGATTGAGCGGGCGTCGACGTTTGCCGATAGCACCGTCAAGGCGGCGGCTCTGCAAACCACGCAGCGGCTCTACGAGTTCATGGACCCGCGCGTGTCCAAGACGCGCGGCCTTGTGCGCGTGGCGGAGCTCAACGACATGGAGCTCCAGAACATCTGCGTGTTTGGCGATGCCGATAACGATACCTGCATGGTGGCCGACGCCGGCGTTGGCGTGGCCATGGCAAACGGCAGCGCCGCCACCCGCGCCGCCGCCGATTTTGTAACCGTCAGCAACGACGAAGACGGCATTGCGATCTTTGTCGAGGAACATCTGCTGTAGCGCCGGGGGAGAACCCCCGCAATGGGGACAGGCGCCTTTGTGGTGGCCTCAGGCGATTTGGGCGAATTGATGCCTAAAATCTGCGCGATAATTCAAATATAGTTGTCTGAACATCATGCCTCTAACCACCGGTGGGTTAAAGATATTCTCATCAGTTTGGTAGGATATTCCTTCCGGTTAATAATCTACCGTTCACGGTCGATTTCCGACCGTTCACAGGATGTTTGCTCTTGAGCAAAAGGTTGTGCAAATAAATAAAATGCTATTAAAAAACTGATAACTAACTTAATTACCAGTAGAAACAGATATTTTATAGCGAATAAACGAAGGCAAATCTAAACAATTGTCAAGAGAATTAAGAACTTGCACAAAAATGTCGGTTTTGCTGCTCAGATGTTTAAACAATCGTTATAATTGCATCACTTAGCGAGCGCAATTACAGATTGCGCAGATACGTTTGATAGGGAAAGAGCAAGATCGCGGTCTCTTGGGGAGGAGACATCGATGAAAGCGAATTCGGACAAATCTAAGCAGAGTAATAAAGCGACGCGCCGTGTACTGGCAGGCGTTTTGTGCGGAGCCTCCGTTTTGAGCCTGGTACTGTCGCTCGTCATGCCCCCGATCTCGCAGGCCATTGCCAACGATGCCCAGACGGTTTCTACCGAGGAAACTGTGATGGGGGGGGGGTTCCTCAAGTGAGTCTACTGGTATAGACAACAGTACTAACGGGGATGCCGGCACAGACGCCGAAAACCAGAACAGCGACGATGCTGCGAGCGACGACGACGCTCGGCCGGAGGAGCAGTCCAAGGACGAGTCGCAGGCGGAAGATAATGATGCGATGGATGTTAACGCTGTCGCGTCAGCTGAGGAGGCTGCAGAGAGCGAAGAGACAACCACAGCTATTACTAACATTACTAACGCCGATGATTTGTCAGCTAAGCTTCAAGGCGTTGGGGAAAACCAAACTGCCTGCTTCGAGCTTACAGCTGATATTGACTATGCCGGTGAAATCAAACTTGAGAAGAGCGGCAGCAATATAACGCTGAACTTAAACGGTCATAAGATCAAGTGCTTGAACACCGACAAGCCGTTATTTGATGTTGCTAACGGCGCAACACTTACAATTAAGGACGAAATTAAGGACTCCGCGCCGGTGACTGAGACGGTCAACGATGTCCAACAGCTGACTGATCAGGGGCAGAAGCTGGATCCCAATAATTATGGCAAGAAAGTCGAGCTAAATTACGTTGGTGGCATTCCGTCTAATCTTACCTACTACGTGACCAAATCGACTCCGAGTGGTACAGGGACAATCGAGACGCTTGTCAGACATAACGTCGATATTAAGGGCGCCATCGTGGCGTGCGACGGCAACGCAAATCTAAAGCTCATCAATCTGTATAACAACAACGGCAAGGGTGGCACGTTTAACCTTGTGAGCGGCGTGATCACGCAAAAACAAGGCAGCAGCGTTAGCAGCTTGGTCTATGCCGAGAACGGCTCTACCGTCAACATGCGCGGCGGCTATGTGTGTGGAGCTTCTGGCTCGGGTGCGGGCGGCGGAATTGAAATACACGGTAATTCGACCCTCGAGGTTTCCGGTGGCGTAATTGCCGGCAACAGTGCTCCTAGTGGCGGTGGTGTGTATGCTAAAGACTCCACGGTCAACATAACTAATGGCGTAATCTCCGGCAACAGCACGCTTGCTACTGGTGTTGGTTTCGGCGGCGGCATCATGGCCGAAGGCGGCAGCGTTACTGTTTCTGGTGGCTACATTACTAACAATAAATATGCCAATTACTGTGGTAACGATGGTAATGGCGATCATGGCGGTGCTGGACTTGCCGCTAAAAACGGTACTCATGTCACCATTTCGGGCGGCCAGATCACGGGCAACTATTCTGAGGAAGCCGGCGGCGGCGTCTATGTGACCGACATCGAACACCAAGGGGCGAGCTCGCGCAAGACAATGGCATGGCTCAACATTACGGGGGGAACTATTGCCTCTAACGTGAGTTTTCGCTCTGAGGGTGCCGGCATTCGCGTGGGCCAGATGGTTGACGCGATGATAAAAGGAGCGTCAAATTCAAATCCAGTCTATATCACTAATAACCACTGCATGTCTCGCTTTGACTGGGGTGGAGGCGGCATCTTCGTCCAGGGCGATTCTAAGGTCGCGTCTAATGCTGGTAGGCTATTTGTCTATAACTCCTATATAAGCAGCAATGAGGCCGGTGGCTACGGTGGCGGCGTTGCGGTTTGCCCGACGGGTAAGACTTTGGTGACAGGCACCGACGGCACGGCGATTTTCGGTAATACTTCTGCCGGAAATGAGCAAAACGCGAACGATTACGAATCCGTGAGTAATACAGGCAATAACGGCACCCCCCATCTTTCCGGCGGTGGTCACGGTAAGGACCAGGACTCCGACGCCTACAATGCCGAAGTGTTTCGCGAAAACGGCCACGCGGACTTCTTCCTTGCGGCGGAGGGTCATACGACTCCGATCGCGGCGGTGATTGGCAAAATGCTTGGCGGCGGCGATGCTAAGTATCGGGGAAGCTTAGAGCTTCAGAAAGCCATTACTATCCCCGCTAACGGTGGCGTGCAGGTATATAACAGCATCGGCCTGAGTTCGGATGTTAAGGCTCAAGACCCCGAGGCGATCAATGCGCGAAAGGCTGCGCTAGAGGCGGGCGCGACGTTTATCACGGGCAATTATTCCTGGAACCATGGCGGCGGCATCATGTCGAACGGCGACCTGTACATGGGCGCGCCTGAGGACACGTATGTCTATCCGAGCCTCAAGCTCAAGGCGACCAAGAAGCTGGAAGGCCGCAAGCTCAATGATGGGGAGTTCTCCTTTACGGTGTATCGCAAGGATTCAGACGACCCTTTGGCTGGCACGACAGCTGGCATGACATTCAATCGCGACGTTTGCACCGAGGTTGGAACAGCAGCAAATGATGCAGAAGGCAGCATTACGTTTGACCTTGGTGAACAATTCGCATCGAGTGGCGCGGGTAACGAAATCACATACTACTTGGTCGAAGATCCCGGTGGTGATTCTGGCATCACGTACGACTCCAGCGTGTATAAGATTGTGGTGACGGCCGAAGATACCAAGACCTTGCTCATGTCTGTTCCGAGTAAAGAAAACTCAAGCCAACTGAAGGATCTTTACATCCATAACTACACGATTAAAAACGTCGGTGTAACCAAGTACGAATTCCGCGAGTCGTCTGGGAAGTGGGAGAACGTAAAAGCGAGGAGCAAGGTGCAGAAGAGTGGAGACTATTATCCAATTATCTGTGAGGGTGACTCCACGACTTTCACTAACAAGTTCACTCCGTACGACTCGAAGGGCTCCTGGACGCCTATGGCGACTAAGGTCGTTGAGGGTGGCGAGATGAAGGAGTTCACGCTCCAGCTTGCGACCGACACAGATTTTACGGATATCGTTAGCAGCAAGTCCACCACTGCCGACGGCGACAAGTCCCAGACCCTGAGCTTCGACAAGATTGATTACAAACTCGATCAACTCGACCAGCTCGCGTCTGGCCCCACTGGCCGTGGTGCTTCCAAGACCTTCACGTACTACGTGCGCGAGAAAGACGACGGTTCGCTGTTCTCGCACTATACGTACGACAAGTCGGTCTATCAGATTACGGTTAACGCGACTGACGACTCTAACCACCATATCGACGTCACTGCGACCTACAAGCAGATTCAGGATCGTGATGGCAATGAAGTGACCACTGACACGCCCCACGACCTCACCGGCAAGTCCACTCCCACCTTCACCAACACCTACTCCACCTCTTTGCCCCTTTCTGGTATGTCGGGCGTCACTCTGACGTACCTTGCCGGCGCGGCGGTGCTTTGCGCTGCTGCGGCCTGGATGCACATTCGTCGCAAGGCGAATGCGAAGGGAGGTGAGCGTCGTGAATAAGAAAGTTTGCTCCTTCCCGATCTTGTTTGCGCTGCTTGCCCTCCTGATCGGCATCTGCGCGGTTGTGTTCCCCGCATCCGCGCAGGCCGCGCCGACCTCGACCGGTTCCATCACGGTGAGCGGCGCCGTGGCGAGCAACTACGACGCCTACCAGATCTTTAGCGCCAACGTCGTCGACGGCGACGGCGACGCCAAGACCTTTACCGACCTCGCTTGGGCAAGCGACGCCGCGCGCGACGCTGTCCTGCCTGTGCTGCACAGCGCCGGCATGCCCGATTCCCAGACCACCGCGCAGGAAGCTGCCGAGTGGCTCAACACCGATTCCCACCTTACGAGCGCGCTGAGCGCACAGCTCGCTCGTTCCCTCCAGAGCTCTGGCGCCGTGCCCGTGGCCCTTAACGCGGGCACGGCGGCCGAGCTGCCCTGCGGCTACTGGCTCATCGTCGCCAGAGACGACGCCATCGCCCAGGGCGAGGCCGGCACCGCGCCGATCATGGCGCTGGTGGGCGGCAACGCCGTCACCGTCAAGCCCAAGGCCGCGACGCCCAAGGTCGCCAAGCACGTGCTGGAGGACAACACCGCCGCATGGCAGAAGGCCGCCGACGCCACGGTCGCCGACGACCTGTACTGGCGCCTCTCTGCCACGGTCCCGGCCGGGCTCACCGCCTACGACACCTATACGGTGCAGTTCGTCGACACCATGAGCGCGGGGCTCGACCTCTCCAAGGTCGCCGCGAGCATACACGTGTACGTGGCGGCGGGAGCGGACGGCGGCTTCGACGCCGTTGCCACCGGCAAGGACGGACGCGCCGGCACTAAGGCCGCGAAGGGCTGGACCGACATCACGGCCCAGTGCGCCACCAAGGTGGCCGCGGACGGGACCTTCATCGTGCACACCGGCGACCTGGTCGCCGCGCTCGGCGGGGCCGACGCCTTCGCCACGGGCGCCCGCGTGGTCGCTGTGTACAACGCGCCGCTCAACAGCGCATGCAACCACGGCATCGCGAAGGGCAACCCCAACGAGGCCTACCTGCGCTACCCGCGCTCTCCCTTTGCCGACCAGTCCGGCGACGCCGGCTTCACCAGCACGCCGAGCGACGATGCATGCGCCTACACCTGGGATCTCGCGCTCACCAAGCGCGGCAGCGACGGCGACAAGCCGCTGCCCGGGGCGGTCCTGAGCATCACCGACGACCGCGGTCGCGCGCTGGCGGCCGACGGCACGTGGGATGCGCAAGGCAAGGCCACCGTCACCACGGGCGAGGACGGCCGCGTGACCGTCTCGGGCGTGGACTCGGGCAAGCTGGAGGTCCGCGAGCTCAAGGCGCCCAAGGGCTACACCGCCTTTGAGGGCACGCGCTCCGTGACGGTCAAGGCCGAGGGCCTGGACGTCGACCAGGTGGCCGCTGCCAAGCCCAAGCTCACCATCACGGCCGAGTCGCCCCTGCGCGCCGACAGCGCGGACGGGTCGACGGGCAGCCTGGAGGCGTCGCTCATCAACACGCCCACCGGCACACCCCCTAGCATTACCACCGGAGGCTTTATGCCCTCGACTGGCGATATGGCAATGTACGCCGCGGCCGCCGCAGCGGTCGCCGGAGCCGCGCTCATCGTGGTCGCGCTCCTGGTCAAGCGGGGAGGTGGCAGCCATAAAGAGTAGCTGGCAGCCCCACAGAGAGCGGGGCGAGACGTAGCGAAGTAGATGCTAAGACACAGACAGATGATGACCGATCGAATGAGTTACGAAATAGAAAGCAGAGGAAAGAAGATGCACATGAACAAGAACATCGCACGCCTGACAGTAACCGCCGGCCTCACAGCAGCGCTGAGCTTCGGCGGCGTGATGGCCCCGGTCACGATGGCGTTTGCGGCGGATGCCACGGGCTCGACTGTGACGTTCGATTGCGGTGACTACGCTGGATCAACGACTTATAAGGGCATTCAAATCTTCGCTGCTGACGTAAATGGCTCCACTGTAAAGAACATTCAGTGGGCGGGCACAAACGTGACAGAGCAACAGGCAATTCAGGACGCAGTTGTTCGTGCAATTCAGAAAAAAGAGCCTGCCTACAACAAAACGACTGCCCAGGATGCCGCTGATTGGCTGAACGAGAAGTCAGGCGTGACTGGGAGCACTTCTCAGGTCGCAAGCGATAATGTTCTGAGCATGATCGCCGACAATTTGAAGAACAATGCAACGTGGCAGAGGACGTCTGCCGCACAGCCGTCTCTTTCCAATCTTGACGCCGGCTACTGGCTGTTCCTCACTGATACGACGGTAAAGCCCAGGGACAAGTCGACCGATGCTTATTCAGCTCCGGTGTACGCTCTTATTGACGGTACGGACACAACTGTGAATATTACCCCTAAGAAGAGCGTCCCCACGGTTGAAAAGAAGATTCTTGATGATAACAAGGCGGAGGATGACCTCACGACCGTGCCTGTGAAAGATTGGGATGACGTCGCCGATTCGCAGATCGGCCAGGAGGTCAATTACAAGCTCACCGGCACGATCGCCAGCAACTACGCTACTTACGATAGCTATACCTATAGGTTCACTGACACCCTTTCCAAGGGCCTCAGCTATGTTGATGGCCAAACTCAAGTTTTTGCTGTAAACAAAGATCAGAACAACATTGATCAATATGCCGACATTACAGAGAACTTTACTGTGACGCCAACCACCAATGCTGATGGAACTACCACCTTGGCTATTAACGCTAATGCGGGAGAGCACGGTAAGTATCTCAAGGAGATTTCAAAGGTAGACGCCAGCACTCAGATAGTCGTCTTCTACAAGGCGGTGCTCAACGGCAATGCCGTGATTGGTAACACTACTGACAATACTCAGAAGGGTGGCAACCCCAACACCGTTAAGCTTGAGTACTCCAACAACCCGTATGGCGTTGGCACGGGCACGACGATCGAGGACACCGTCGCCGACTTTGCGTTCAAGCTCAACCTCAAGAAGGTCGACCAGGGCACCGAGCAGGGCCTTGAGAATGCCGTCTTCACCATCCAGTCCGCGGACAAGAATACCGAAAACCAGTATATTGCCTCGACGGAGGGTACTGTTGATGGCGTCAGTGTCGTCGCGGGTCAGCTCGTGACCGTCACCAATACTGAAAACCTTCCCGAGTGTGTGAAGTTCACGTCCGACAAAGAAGGCAAGATCTCCGTTTCCGGCCTCGACGCCGGCTCCTACAAGGTGACTGAGGTCCAGACCCCCGACCCTGCCAAGTACCCCACCAAGGCCGACCCCTTCACCTTCATCATCACCGCGACGTATAACAAAGACACGATGAAGGTGAAGACCCTTGAGGCAAAGGTGTCTGAGGCAGACGAGAAGCGCACCGACATCGCCTTCGGCAAGCTTGACGGTAATGTCGGCGACAATGCTCTTCATGGTCAAGAAAACACCGGCACCAACGCTGATGCCGGCGAGGTCACCATCAATGTCGGCAACACCAAGTCCGTGGGCCTCCCGCTGACCGGCCTTAACGGCGTGACTTTCACTTGGATCGCCGGTGGCGCGGTGCTGTGCATCGGCGTGGCGCACCTCATCCGCAGCCGTAAGCAGGCTGAGGAGTCCGAGCAGGAGTAACGCTCGCTCATCCATCCCTTTGGCAGGTGGGATGTGTTGGCCATGAGACTTGCGGACACTTTTCTCGTCCATCCACGTTCTTGCTTTGCCATTCTCTTTTCGGGGCAGACTCCGCACTGGAGTTTGCCCCGTTTTTTTGGGATAACGCAGCCAGCCTCCATTGCCCGTTGGATCAAGCGTATGAATATCGAACAGATGTTTGTCAAAATCGCGTTTACCAGGCGTGGGTGCATACACTCGCAGTAAAATACCCTTGCGACGCATTCCGTGCGCGGGCGGCCGACGACTCGATCGGAGGTCACCATATGCTGAAATTCCTTAACGCGCTCGCCGCCCTCGCGGCGGTGGGCACGTTCGTCATCGCGTTTCTTGACTCGTATGAGGTTCGGTTTAAGGTCCGTAGGCGCACGCGCGGTGCGGACGGTGGACGGCATTTGCGCCGAAAGCGCAAATAAGAATGCCCGGGGGTCGGATCCCGGGCATTTAACAAAAACTGAAAACTAGGCCGCCCGCGCTCCCAAACATTTACGCGGGGTGCGTCGTTTTCTATTGACATTGTATCCCGAATCGCCCAGTCGATTCGGGACATTTTGAAAACTCAAATGCGGGCCCATACTCGCGCTGTGCAATGCTGTCAGGCTGCGTTGTCCGGCGTACGAGCTCGCGAATCGGCTATTATTTGTTTAGACAACTTGAGTTGTAGAGGAGTGACCGGCGATGGTGCAGGGCGCCAAACATATGAAGAGCAATAACGCTGCGGCCAACGGCGGCTCAAGCCCTCAGCCCAAACCTCAACCAAAGCCCAAGCGCCGCCGCAAGCGGCTGCCGCGCTGGGCCGACCGGCTCATCACCATCGTCATCATCCTTATCGGCGTGGGCCTTATGACCTGGCCGTGGATTTTGGACCGGCTCGAGGCCTCGGGCGTGTTTAACCAGATCAGCACGGTGTCCAGCACCGTGGACGCGCTGTCTGCCGAGGAGCGCGAGCGCATCCTGCTCCAGGCGCGCTCCTTTAACGAGCAGCTGGCGGGCGAGGCCACCGAGCTCCCCGCCGACCAGATCGAGCCCTACGCTCAGCAGCTCATCTTTGACCGCGACCCCATGATGAGCTGGGTCGAGATCCCCTCCATCGACGTGAGCATGCCCATCTACCACGGCACGAGCGAAGAAGTCCTTATGGCGGGCGTCGGCCACCTGGAGGGCACGAGCCTGCCGGTGGGCGGCACCTCGACGCATTGCGTACTCACCGCGCACTCGGGCATGCGCAACCTGAGTATGTTCGACGACATCCATTCGCTGGAGCCCGGCGACCTGGTGCTGCTGCACACCATGAACAAGACGCTCGCCTACAAGATGGTGGACTCCGAGGTAGTGCTGCCCGAGGAGATGGAGTCGCTGACCATCGAGCCCGGTGCCGACAAGGTGACGCTCGTTACCTGCACGCCCTACGGCGTGAACGACCATCGCCTGCTGGTGCATTGCGTGCGCACCAAGTACAACAAGAAGGACGTCGACAAGCAAAAGTCGCTGGCCGGCCGCCACTGGGGCAAGCGCGAGTTTGCCGTGCTCATTGTGGTCGTAGCCATTGTGCTGTTGCTGCTGGACATCGTGATCCACGCGGTCCGCAAACGCCGCAAGGCCAAGGCCTCGGCATAAGACATTCTCCAGAACCACCACAATGGGGGCAGGCACCTTTGTGGTGGTTGGGACTTCCAAACCATCACAACATTCGATGAAAATTTCGATTTTGACGAAAGGCGTCGAATGTTGTGATGGTTTTCGTTGTGGGCGAGACGGTTTTCGCTGTGGGCGGTGCGGTTTCGCTGCAGAACTGCCAGCCTGCCGCCTGCCAACCGCCGCCCTCGTTACGTTTTCGCTGCATTTAGGTAAAGCACCTGCTCCAAGCGGCGTTGCCTTGTATACTAGAGCGGTTTATCTGTTATGCGGAAGGGAGCGCCTATGGCACTCAGCGAGAAAGACGTGCGCGGCATTGCCGAGTACGCAAAGATCGCACTGACCGATGACGAGCTCGCCCAGATGACGTCCTACCTGAACGATGCCGTCCAGATGCTCGAGCCCGTCTTGCAATATGACTTGCCCGACGTGGAGCCCACGTTCCATCCCATCGGAAGCCTGTCCAACGTGATGGGCGACGACCTGCGCGAGCCCGAGCGCGACCTGCCGCTCGACGTCGCGCTCGAAAACGCTGGCAGCGCGCGCGACCGCTACTTCCGCGTGCCGTCCATTTTGGGAGAGGGGGAGAGCGAGTAATGAAGCTCAATCTCGATCGATTCACGGCCGCGCAGCTGGTCGAGCACGTTGCCGCCGGCGATTTCTCCGCCACCGAGGTCGCGCAGGCCTCGCTCGAGGCCATCGAGGCGCGCGAGGGCGGAGTCCAGGCATTTCTGCAGGTGGCGCCCGAGCTCGCGCTTGAGGCTGCCGCCAAAATCGACGCCCGCCGCGCCGCTGGCGAGGCTCTGCCCCCGCTCGCGGGCGTGCCGCTGGCCATCAAGGACAACATGAACCTCGTGGGTACGCGCACCACCTGCGCTTCCCGTATGCTCGAGAACTACCAGAGCGTCTACACCGCCACCTGCGTCCAGCGCATGCTCGACGCCGGCTGCCTGCCCATGGGCAAGGCCAACATGGACGAGTTTGCCTTTGGCAGCTCCACCGAGAGCTCGGCGTTCCATCGCACCAACAACCCCTGGGATACCGAGCGCGTGCCCGGTGGCTCCTCGGGCGGCTCCGCTGCTGCCGTCGCTGCGGGCGAGGTAGCGCTCTCGCTGGGCTCGGACACCGGCGGCTCCATTCGCCAGCCGGCGAGCCTGTGCGGCGTGGTGGGCTTTAAGCCCACGTATGGCGCCGTGAGCCGTTACGGCGTGGTTGCCTTTGGCTCGTCGCTCGACCAGGTGGGACCCTTTGGCCGCACGGTCGAGGATGTCGCGCTGGCCATGAACGCACTTACCGGTGCGGGCCACGATCCGTACGACTGCACCAGCCAGGATTGCGCCGTCGACTTTACCGAGCATCTCAACGACAGCATCGAGGGCAAGCGCGTGGGTATCATCCCCGCGTTCATGGAGGCCGATGGCTTGACGCCCGAGGTCAAGGCCGCTGTTGAGCGTGCCGCGCAGGAGCTGCAGAACCAGGGTGCCGAGCTCGTGGAGGTTGACCTGCCGCACCTGGACGCCGCCATCGCCGCCTACTACGTCATCGGCCCGGCCGAGGCGTTCTCCAACTTGGCACGCTTTGACGGCATTCGCTACGGCTACCAGGAGGAAGGCTGCGCCAACCTGTCCGACCAGAGTTCGCTCAGCCGCGCCCACGGCTTTGGTGCCGAGGCCAAGCGCCGCCAGATGCTCGGCGCCTACCTGCTCTCCTCGGGCGTGTACGACAAGTATTACTATGCCGCGCAAAAGGCTCGCACGCTCATCACGCAGGACTACGACGCCGCGTATGCCAAGGTGGACACCATCCTCATGCCCGCCTCGCCGCGCACGGCCTTTAAGTTTGGCGAGATCAGCGACCCCACGCAGATGTACCTCTCCGACCTGTACACCATTTCGCTCAACATTTGCGGCAATGGTGGTATCTCGGTGCCGCTGGGCCTGGGCGAGGACAGCCGCCTGCCCGTTTCTGCCCAGCTGGTTGGTCCGGCCTTTAAGGACCGTCAGCTGCTCACGTTTGCCCGCGCCCTGGAGCGCGGCTTTGCCGATGCCGCCACGGGTGCGCCCGCGCTTTCCGTCGCGCCCGATTTTGCCGGGAAGGGAGGCGAGCTGTAATGAAGGAGCTTTCCGAGGTCCTGCGGGATTGGGAGGCCGTGATCGGCCTGGAGATCCATACCGAGCTCACCGCACTCGATACCAAGATGTTCTGCAACTGCAAGCTCAGCCACGATGACGAACCCAACGCCAACGTGTGCCCGGTATGCCTGGGCCTGCCCGGTGCGCTGCCGGTGCCCAACAAGCGCGCCATCGAGAGCATCGTCAAGGCCGGTCTCGCCACCAACTGCGAGATCCAGCGCCACTCGATGTTCTACCGCAAGCACTACTTCTATCCCGATATGGCCAAGAACTTCCAGACCACGCAGGGCCCGGTCGCCTTTGCCATGTACGGTCACCTGGACCTGGACGTGACCGGTCGCGGTGCCGCCGAGCGCCCCGACTGCGCGTTTGGCGAGGCCGAGGCCCAGAGCCTGGCGAGCGCCTCGGCCAATGCCGAGGGCCTGTCCACGTCCATGACGTCGACCATGCGCGAAGGCAATCAGCGCGCCGGCCACCTGGCCAGCTATGACGCGTCCAACCTGCAGATGCCCGAGCGTCGCGAGGACGGTTCCTACACGGTGCCCATCCGCATCCTGCGCATCCACATGGAGGAGGACGCCGCCAAGATGGTGCACGTGGGCGGTGCCGAGGGTCGCATTACCGCCGCTGCCGAGTCACTCGTCGACTACAACCGCTGCGGCACGCCGCTGATTGAGCTCGTCACCGAGCCCGATCTGCGCACGCCCGAGGAAGCGCGCCTGTTTATGGAGAAGCTCCGTCGCATCTTTGTGACGCTGGGCATTTCGGACTGCTCCATGGAGAAGGGTTCCATGCGCTGCGACGGCAACGTGTCGCTGCGCCGCCGCGGCGAGACCAAGCTGGGCACCAAGACCGAGCTCAAGAACCTCAACTCGTTTAAGAGCCTGCACGACGGCCTTGCCTACGAGATTTGCCGTCAGGCCGAGGTGCTCGAGGAGGGCGGAATCATCTATCAGGAGACCCGCCACTGGGAGCCCAGCCGTAAGCGCACCGTGGTTATGCGTGTGAAGGAGACGGCCGACGACTATCGCCTGTTCCCCGATCCCGATCTGGCGCCGTTCGATCTGGACGACGAGTTCATCGACCGCTGCCGTGGCGAGATTCCCGAGCTGCCCGATGCCAAGCGCGCCCGTTTTGAGACCGACTTTGGTATTAAGGCGGCCGATGCCGAGCAGATCGCGGGCGACCCCGAGTTTGCCGAGTTCTTTGAGGCTGCCGCTGCCGGTATGGCTGGCAAGGAGGCCCAGACGGTCGCAAACCTGCTGGTCAACGAGATGATCGCCTACCTTAAGAGCGCAGGCGTGTCGCTCGCCGAGTCCGGCATCGCGCCGGCTCAGGTAGCAGCGCTGGCCAAGCTGCTGGTGACCGATGCCATCAGCTCCAACCAGGCGCACGAGGTCTTTGAGGCCATGGCCCAGACCGGTGACGACCCCAACAAGATCGTCGACGAGCGTGGTATGCGTCAGGTGAGCGATGCCGGTGCGTTGCAGCCGATCGTGGACGAGGTGCTGGCTAACTGTGCCGATCAGGCGCAGCAGTATCGTGACGGCAACCAGAAGGTTATCGGCTTTTTGGTGGGCCAGTGCATGAAGGCGAGCCGCGGCAAGGGCAACCCGAAGCTCTTCAACGAGTTGCTGAGAACGTCGCTCTCGTAAACGGGAACCGAGGGGCCGGGCGCAGGGCCTTGCCTCTCAATTTCGGACAGTCCTGACTCACGACGGAGGCGCCACTGGCGCCTCCTGTTCGTGCGGAACTCATTGAGAGGCAAGGCCCTGCGCCCGGCCCCTCGGTTCCGTAACGACTCGGCCGTTCGGGTCAGGCGGGGCTGAATGGAATAGAGTGAATGGGCGCGCCGTTGGCGCGCCCATTTTTGTGCGGGTGACAAAGGGGCAGCCCTTTGTCACATTGCAAATGGTCTTCCCTGCTTGTGGGACTTATGGGCCGTCCCTTTGTCGCCTCTTTATTGATGCTGGGAGCGCCAAGCGGTGGGGGTGGTGCCGGTGTGTTGCTTGAAGGCTTGGGCGAAGGCGGCCTGCTGAGGGTAGCCTAGACGCTCTGCCACCTGCGCTATCGTGAGCGAGCTATCGGCCAAAAGGTCCTGTGCTCGCTCCATACGGCGTCTGCGAATGTAGGCGCCCAGGGATTCGCCAGTTTGGGCCTTAAAGGTGGCGCATAGTTTGGAGCGGCTTGTGTAGAGCCTCTCGGCCACTTCGTTGACACCCACACGCCTGCCTTTGTCGAGCGCGCACTCAATCATCGCCGTCGCTTCCTCGGCAATGGTCACGCTGACGCGTGTGTCTGCCGCCTGCTGCGCCCGCTTGTGGGCCGCGCGCGAACAGGCGAGCTCCGCGACCATGGTCTCCACGATGCCTTGCATATAGACGTGTCCGCCTACGGTGCGGGCGCGTTCCTCGTTAATCCGACGCAGCGTGTGGCAGATGGCAGACGTCGCCTCCTCGTGCCATGGCTCGGCAAACGCCTCAAAGACCCCTGCGAACTCGGTGGGATAGCGGTGCTCCAGTTCGTCAAAATATCCAGGCAAAAAGAGCACCGAGCGCGAGTGATAGAGCCGCCCTGCAAACAGTGGGCTTAGCTCCTCACCGCAGCTATCTTGGACAAAGCTGCAGATCGCGCTGTTCGGCCACGGTCCATGCAGCGGCTTGAGGTTCGCAGGCGTTATGCCGGCTTCGGGCATGCACATGAGCGTGGGCGCGCTGACCTCGCTCACGCACGCGTACGGTTCGGGCGTGTATTCGGCTAGCTGCATGTTGTGCGTCGGGGTAATGAAATGCTCCATGACGATGCAGGTGGGGGAAAGGGGCATGATCCATGCGCGTCCGTGTGCCCGATCGTTTGCCACCTCGCCGGTAAAGACGGCGCCCTTGCCGGAAAGCTGCAGACCAAACTGCTCAAACTGCGGTGCGTAGAGCTCGGTTATATCGGTTGCTGCCCGCCGCATTTTCAAAGGCTCTGTTAGACCAAGGTTGACATAAAAACGATGTCACCGCGAGGCGGTAC
>UQMY01000021.1 GCA_900542325.1 uncultured Collinsella sp.
TTTCTGATGCGGCGCGCTGCGCGCCCCGCACAGGCTAAAGCCTTTAAACAAAAAAGGTCAGGCACTAGGTGCCTGACCTGCAAACTTCTGGTCGGGACGACTGGATTCGAACCAGCGACCCCTTGACCCCCAGTCAAGTGCGCTACCAAGCTGCGCCACGTCCCGAAGCTTTTGTTTGTTGCTCTGCTCTCGCTTGCAACAGGGAGTATATTAACCCGAAACTTTGTCCTTGTGCAAGAACTTTTTTACAAATTTTGAAGCAAGTCCAAAATTGTATCTGCGAGCTGGGGTTTTGTTAGAACGGGAAGTTCTTTCGTACCCGTTGTGCTCACAATCCAGGCCTTGTTGGTATCGGTTCCAAAGCCCGAATCGGCGCGCGAAACATCGTTGGCGATAATGGCATCGCAACCCTTGCGGGCTAATTTGCGCTCGGCGTACTCGACAACGTTATCGGTCTCGGCCGCAAATCCGATCACGCACCGTTCCCCCTTTTGGCGCGAGAGCTCGGCCAAGATATCGACCGTCTCGACCAGTTCGATGCGATCCAGGCGCTCGTTGGCCTTTTTGAGCTTATGGTCCGCCGGGGCCGCGGGGGTGTAGTCGGCGACAGCAGCCGCGCAAATGGCTGCATCGGCCGTCTGGAAGGCGCTGAGCGCTGCCTGCAGCATCTCTGCGGCGGTCTGCACGCGTACGCACTCCACGCCGCGTGGAACATCGAGCGATGTCGGCCCCAGCACAAGCGTGACCGCAGCACCGCGGCGAGCGGCCTCCCCCGCCAGGGCGATGCCCATCTTGCCCGACGAACGGTTGCCGATGAAGCGCACGGGATCGATCGACTCATGCGTAGGACCGGCGGTGATCACGATGCGCTTGCCTGCAAGGTCTTGGGGCACGGGATTGAGCACCTCGCAGATGGCCTCGACGATGTCCTCGGGCTCGCTCATGCGTCCCGTGTCAACGTCGCCGCAGGCAAGGTAGCCACTACCGGGGCCAACCACGTGAACGCCGCGCTCGCGCAGCGTGGCCATATTGGCCTGCGTCGCCGGCGCCCTCCACATGCCGTTGTTCATGGCGGGGGCGATCACGATGGGTCGCGGCGTGGCAAGCAGCGTAGTGGAGATGAGGTCATCGGCGATACCGTTTGCCATCTTGGCGATGATATTGGCCGTTGCGGGCGCCACGACCACCAAGTCGGGCTCCTGCGCCAGCGAGATATGGTGGATGGGGTCGGAGGGGTCGTCGAATAGCCCAACCGCGACCGGCTCATTGGTGAGCGCACGGAAGGTGAGCGGCCCCACGAACTCAGTGGCATGCTCGCTCATGACGACCTTGACGTGCGCGCCGCGCTTTTGCAGCAGGCGCACGATATTGCACGACTTATAGGCGGCGATCCCGCCGGTAATGCCCAGCAGGATCGTTTTTCCCTCAAGTTGCATTGAATTGTTGGGTGCCGCCGTCATCGTTAGGCTTCCTTGCTCGGGAGTACGAGCAGGCGGTGGCAGTACGGGCAGTGCGTAATCTCACTGCCGTCGTGGTTGAGGTCGCTCATGGACGACGCCTGCAGCGCGGTGTGGCAGACCGTGGGGATGTTGCCCTTGATGGTCTCGACGGCCAGGCCGCGGAACTGCTTGAGCAGACGTTCGTAATCGGTGAGCACGTCGGTCGGCAGCGTGGCGGCAAGGGCGGTGCGCTCCTTGGTGGCGGCATCGATCTGAGCCTGCAGATTGGCAGCCTTGGCGCGGGCAGCCTTGGTATCGGCCTTCACACCCTTCTCGAACTTGGCGATGATGGCCTGCGCGCGAGCCTCTCGGTCAAGCGCTTCCTTATGGGCGACGACGACGTCCTTGCGGGTGTGCTCGATCTTGTCCAAGCGCTTGGCCAGGGTGGCGAGCTCGTTCTCCAGGTCCTGAACCTCGCGGTAGTCGGAGCCGTCCACGTGGCGCTTCTTGGCGGCCTCGATGGCGTTGTTGGTCTGAATCTCGGTGGTGTTGAGATCGTCGAGCTCAATGTCCAGATCCTTGCGCTGGGCGTAGAGCTTGGTCATCTCGGACTTGAGCTTCACATAGGTCTTGCGCTTGGAAGCGAGCTCCTTGAGCTCCGGCATATTGGCAAGTTCGCTCTTATTGCGGGCGAGCTCCAAATCGATCTGTTGCAGCTTGAGTAGCGTAGCGCCGGCGCTCATAAGTTCTCTCCTTTTGTCACAGTCCACCATTGGCAAGGGTTCAGTATTTTAATCGCATGACGGGGGTCAACCCCGGCGTCAACCGTAGAGTTCATCAAGATATCCACGAACGGCTCCTCGGAGCGGTCGTGGCCGAGCAAGATCACCGGCAGACCGCGCAGAGTGAGGTCCTGTGCCGCGTGGTAGCCCGCCTCGCCCGTCACGATGACATCCGCACCGGCGGCGATGGCAAGCACGCCAAAGTCACCCAGCGAACCGACCAAAATTGCGATGGTTCGGCACGGGTGATCGGCCTCGCCCCACACGCGCGGGTCGCTGCCAAACGCCGCTGCGGCGCGTGCGGCAAGGTTGCGCAGGCTGCAGGGGTCGTGGAGGGTCGCGAGTACGCCCAGTCCGGTGAGTTCAGGCTCGTCCGCATGCTCCAGCGAGCTTATGGGCTTTGCGCCTAGCAAATCGCTCAGGCGAACGCGCGCTTCGTGCGAGCGGTCCAGGTTGGTGTGAAGCGAGATGATGCTCACGCCGCAACGAGCTGCCTCGTACAGCGCGGCGCTGCATTGGGGGCGTGTGGAATCCGACGGACAAAACGCCTCGGGCGCCTTGATATAGATGGGATGATGCGTTAGCAGCACGTTGGCGCCGGCCTCCTGGGCGCGGTGCACATTGGCTTCGGTCGCATCGAGTGCGCAGGCAACACCGGTAATCTCCGCGGCAGGGTCGCCGACGGAGAATCCTACATGGTCCCAACTCTCGGCATCGGTCTTGGGATAGCGTGCCAGCAGCGCGCGCTCAAGCTCGGCGACGATCATGCGGCGCCTACGATCGAGAGCAGCGTCTGGGCAAACTCGTCCAGATCGTCCGGATTCACGCGGTCGTCAAAGGAAATGCGTAGTGCGCCCAATGCCTGCTCGCGACCGATGCCCATCGCGCTTAAAACATGGCTCGGGTCCATGCTGCCACTCGAGCATGCCGAGCCTGCCGACACCTCAAAGCCGGCGGCGTCGAGCTTGATGATGAGTTCCTCGGAGTCCATGCCGTCAATGTAGATCGATACCATGCCGGGCAGACGGTCGGCTTGTGCGTAGTCACCCATGGTGGCGTGAATGCGCTGGTGGGCCGTAAGCGTGGCGTAGAGCTTGTCGGAAAGGGCTTGCAGCTTCGCGCGCTCCTGAGCCACATGGGGCGTCAGAGACGAGGCGGCAGCGGCAAAGGCGAGCTGCGTGCGCAGGTCTTGCGTGCCGGCACGACGTCCGGCTTCCTGTCCGCCGCCAAAGATGCGCGGGCGCAGCGGCGTGCGGTTCTTAAGGTAGAGCGCGCCGGATGCCACGGGGCCACCGATCTTGTGCGCGGCAACGGTCATGGCGTCAACTCCCAGCTCGGTGACATCGAGCGGAATATGCAGATACCCCTGGATTGCATCGGTGTGGAACAGGGCGCCAACGGTATGCGTGGCCGCGGCAAGCTCGCGGATGGGCTGCACCACGCCGGTCTCGTTGTTGGCAACCATGATGCTCACGAGCGCCACGTCGTCGCCTAGCAGCTCGACAAGCGTGGCAGGCTCAATGTAGCCCATGCGGCAGGGCTGCACCAGGTCGACGGTAAAGCCGGCGGCACGCAGCAACGGCAGGTTGTCCAGAATCGAATCGTGCTCGATGGCCGAAACGATTACACGATCGCGCTTGCGATCGCGCTGACGAGCGCCCTCGGCAAGACCGAGCAGCGCCAGCTGGTTGGCTTCGGTGCCGCCGTTGGTCAGTACAATCTCGGACGGGCGGACGCGCGTGCCAAAGCTGCGGGCGATCTCGCGACGTGCAACCTCCAGACGCGCGGCAGCCTTGCGGCCGAGCGAATGCAGCGAGTTGGGGTTGACGCCGGCAAGCTCGCTGTCGTCGTACTCGCGCTGCGCAAGGAGCGCCTCGGCGCGCATGGGCGTCGAGGCGGCATAGTCAAGATTCACGGGTGTGCGGTTTTGACCTGCGGTCATAAGGGTTTATGCCTCCTGTGCGGCCTCGTTGCCCAGCTTCTGCAGCAGCGCAACCTCGGCAGCGGGATCTTCGGACTTAAATACGGCAGAACCGGCCACGAGCACGTTGGCGCCGGCCTTGACGACCTCGACAATGTTCTTGGAAGAAATGCCACCGTCGACCTCGATGAGGGGCGAAACGCCGTGACGCTCGCACATGGCCCTGACTTCGTGGAGCTTAGCGATGGTGCCTGGGATAAAGCTCTGACCGCCAAAGCCCGGGTTCACGCTCATGAGCAGCACCATATCGACGACGTCGATGATGCTCTCGAGCACGCACACGGGGGTGGCGGGGTTGAGCACCACGCCGGCCTTAACGCCGCGCTGCTGCAGATGGGTGAGCGTGCGGTGCAGGTGTGTGGAGGCCTCGTAGTGTACGGTGATCATATCGGCGCCAGCGTCGGCATACCAATCGACGGTCTCGTCGGGGTTCGACACCATGAGGTGCGCATCGACCGGCACGTCGGTGGAGCGCTTGACGGCCTTGAGGATGTCAACGCCAAAGGTGAGGTTACCGGTAAAGTGACCGTCCATGACGTCGAAGTGCACGTAGTCGGCGCCGGCGATCTTGTCGAGCTCGCCCTTCAGGTTGGCCATGTCGGCCGAAAGGACGGATGGAGCGATTTTGATGGAACCCATGGTGGTAGCCTTTCTGCGTTAGTCGGCGAGTCCGTAGAACTCTTGAGAGGGGACGCGGTCGGTGAGAATCTCGAGCGCCCTATCCAAAGTAACACCGTTGTAGAGCGTTTGCTCCACGGCAAAGGTGAGCGGAATGTCTACGCCCAGTGAACGGGCGAGCTCGCTCACGCTGCGGGCCGCAACGGCACCCTCGACCACCATATGCGTGCGTGCCTGGTACTCTTCGAGCGACACGCCATGAGCGAACTCGTAGCCAAAGGTGCGGTTGCGCGAATGCTCCGAAGTGCAGGTGGCGATAAGGTCGCCCATGCCGGCAAGCCCCATGCAGGTCATGGCCTGGCCGCCGCGGGCGTGCACCAGGCGGCTGATTTCGGCCAGACCGCGCGTCATGATGAGGGCGAGCGTGTTATCGCCCGCGCCCGAGCCGGCGGAGATGCCGCACACGATGGCGATAACGTTTTTCATGGCGCCGCAGACCTCGACACCGGTCATGTCCTGCGACAGGTAGATGCGGAATGCCGTGGACAGGAGCAGGTCCTTAAAGGTCTCCCCTATCTGCGGATCTTCGCTGGCAATGACGGCGGCAGAAAGTCCGCCACGGCAGATTTCCTCAGCATGGTTGGGGCCCGAGAGGGCAGCCACGCGCCGCTCGTTGCCGATTTCGCTGGCAATGACCTCGCTCATAAGCAAGCCGGACTCGGGCTCAATGCCCTTGGTGAGGCAGAGCACCGGGGTATCAGCGGTGATAAAGGGCGCCGCCTGGTGGCACACGCTGCGCAGGTGCGTCGAAGGAACGGCAAAGATGATGGCCTCGGCGCCGTCGAGCGCCTGCACCAGCTCCGTCGTTGCGACGACGTTGCCGGGCAGCTCGTAGTCCACAAGGTAGCGGGGGTTGCGGTGCTCACCATTGATGCCGGCGGCCGTTTGCTCGCTGTGGGCCCACATGGTCACGCGCTCGGCGCGCGCGGCGGCAAGACCGGCGACGGCGGTTCCCCAGGAGCCGGAGCCAATCAGCGCAACATTCATGACTCTCTCCTACTTATCGTCGGGCTCGGTGACGCGCTTGGTAAACGAGAGCTTGGACTCCTTACCGCACGTGAGCTTTTTGATATTTGAGCGATGGGCCCACACCACGGTGATGCCGATCATCGCCATGCAGAACTTGAGGCCCAGGCTGCTGTACGGAAAGACCGCGCAAGCAGCGATAGGAAGTCCGATGGCCGCGGCAAGTGAGCCCACCGACACATACTTGGTGATGGCGACGGCCACGATAAACATGCCCAGCAGCGACAGGCCAATGGGCCAGTACCAGGCAAGGATCACGCCCAGACCAACGGCGATACCCTTGCCGCCATGGAAGTTAAGGTAGGGCGAGAAGATATGGCCCCATACAGCTGCCAGGCAAATGACGCCGAGCATCCAGTCGCCGGGGGCTCCAGGCGCCATGATGTTCGGCGGAAAACCATAGCCCAAGTCGGCGATGAGCGGACGGGCGATAAGGACGCAGATGGCGCCCTTAAGGCAGTCGAGCAGCAGCGTGAGTGCGGCCACCTTGGGGCCGGCTACGCGCAGCGCGTTGGTGGTGCCGATGTTGCCGGAGCCCGCCTTGCGAATGTCCGTGTGATTGAACACACGGCCCAGGATCAGGCCAAACGGAATCGCCCCGATAAAGAACGAGACCACGGCGCAGATGGCGGTCAGCAGAATCGGATTATGCATCCTTTTGCTCCTTCTTCCTAAAGAAGAGTCGAATGGGCGTGCCGGCAAAATCGAAAGTCGAGCGCATGCGGTTCTCTACGTAGCGCTGGTAGGTGTCGTTGACCAGGTCGCTGTGGTTGACGAAGAACGTGAACGTCGGCGGGTTGACGCCCGTTTGGGTCACGTAGTGCATACGCAGGCGGCGCTTGCCGTCTACCACGGCGTGGCCAAACTCGCGCAGGTCGGTGAGGAACGTATTGAGGCGCGAAGTGCTGATCTTTTGCGAGCGCGTCTTTTCGGCGGCGTCGACCATCGCCCAGATCTTCTCGACGCTGCGGCCAGTGAGGGCAGAGATGCGCAGGTACTGGGCCCAGGGAGCCATGACGCCCAGACGGCGGTCGATGGTCTCCATGCAGGCCTCGCGCTTACGGTCGTCGTCGAGCAGGTCCCACTTGTTGAGCAGCACAACGATGGCACAGCCGCGCTCGATGGCAAGACCCATGACCTTCTGGTCCTGTTCGGTAACGCCCACGGAGGCGTCGACGACGAGCAGCGCCACGTCGGCGCGGTCGATGGCGCGCAGGCCGCGGACCATCGAGTAGTACTCGATGTTCTCGTACACGGTGCTCTTCTTGCGAATACCCGCGGTGTCGACCATGCGGTAGTGCTTGCCGTTGCGCTCCACGACGGTGTCGATGGCGTCGCGCGTCGTGCCGGCGATGTTGGACACGATAGAGCGATCGGCGCCCAGGATGCGGTTGAACAGCGACGACTTGCCGGCATTGGGGCGGCCGATGATGGCGACGTTCAGCGCATCAGGGAACTCATCGGCGACCTCGTCCTCTTCCTCCGGAAGCAGGGCCACGATATCGTCGAGCAGGTCGCCCGTGCCATGACCATGCAGGGCCGAGAGCGGCGTGGGCTCACCGATGCCGAGCGAATAGAACTCCCAGATGCTGTCGTTTTCGCGATCGGGGTTGTCGAGCTTGTTCACCAGCAGAAAGACCGGCTTGTCGCAGCGCTTGAGCATGCGGGCGACCGACTCGTCCTCCTCGGTGACGCCGGTGCGGCCATCGACCACAAACAGGATGACGGCGGCTTCCTCGGCGGCGGCAAGGGCCTGGTCGCGGATGGACGTGGCAAAGACGTCATCGCTCTTGAGCGGCTCGATGCCGCCCGTGTCGACGATGGTGAACTCGCGGCCGTTCCAATCGGCCGTGTGGTACGAGCGGTCGCGCGTGACGCCACGGGACTCGTGGACGATGGCGTCCGAGGTCTGGGCCAGGCGGTTAACGAGCGTGGACTTGCCCACGTTGGGGCGTCCGACGACGGCGACGATAGGTTTCATCTGCTCTCCTTTAATGGGTAGGGTCAGTGGAAGTGTTAGAGTCTGCGGGCACAATGCCAAGGATGCACTCCAGGGTATCGAGCAGCTCATGCGGCATGGTCGATACCACATGAACCTCGGCGCCGCGACTGGCAAGGCTTGCGAGTAAATCGTCACGATGATACTCGTCAAGTGTCATGCCGTCAGCGTTGAACATGAGCTTAGGCACAAAGAGCATAACCCCCGACAGGTCTTGGGGCAGCTGCTCCAGAATGTCACACGCGACGATGAGGCCGGTCACGTCCACGTTGCCGCCAAAGTAGCGGTTCTTGATGGCCGTGACGGTGCCGGCGAGTCCCTGGGGCGACTCCACAAAGCGGGCCACCGTGTCGCGTGCGCTGGCGCCCGAGAGGCACAGCAGGTGCTGGCTGCGGGCGGCGATGGCCTCGCGGACGCGGGCCAGACGCTCGGTATCGGCGGCAAGCACGTCGTCGGTCTCGTCCAGATACGAGCGGATCATGCCGATGCCGTCGTAGTACTGCGGGTAACCGTCGTAAAAGTCCGCCTCGGGAGGATCGATGCCGGCATCCAAGTAGAACTCGTCGCTCATCTGGAAGGTGTGGCGGCCAAAGCGCTCGAAGGCACGGTCCTGGTAGGGACGGATCATGGCAATGGTCTCGCGCGCCAGTTCGGGCTTGTCGCTGTATGACCAGCTAAAGCGGTTTTGGTGCTTGGTAAAACCGAGCGGCACAATGCCCAGGCTGGTGATTTGCTCGTGCTCCTCGCAAAAGCGCAGGGTCTTTTCCAGCTCCTCGCCGTCGTTCATGCCGGGGCACAACACAATCTGCGCGTGAATCTCGATGCCGGCGGCCATGATGGTCTCGAGTACGTCCATGCCTCGCTGGGCGTTACGGCCCATCATACGGCGGCGGACGTCGGGGCTCACAGCGTGGACCGACACGTTCATGGGGCTCATATTGCGCTGGATGACGTTTTGCACGTCCTCGTCGGTGAGGTTCGTAAGCGTGACAAAGTTGCCTTGCAAAAAGCTTAGGCGATAGTCGTCGTCGCGAATATAGAGCGTGGAGCGGCCGCCCTTGGGGAGCATGGTCATAAAGCAGAACACGCAGGCGTTCACGCAGGTGCGCATGCCATCGAAGATGGGTCCATCGAACTCCAAACCCCAATCCTCGCCGGGAAAGCGGTCGAGCTCGACGGAGGTGACGGTGTTGTCGCGTGGGTCGAAAACCTCGAGGTCGACGGTATCATCGTCGGCCTCCCAGAGCCACACAATCATGTCGGTAAGCTGCTCACCGTTGACCGCGAGCACGCGCATGCCCGGCTCGATACCCACATCCCATGCGGGCGACTCGGGACGCACGTTCTTTACGAGCGCGCCCTCACCCGGCTCGGGGTCGCGGCTGCGCCCGTAATCGGCCACCTCGGCGGCGTATGCGGGTACGGTCTGGTCCATGATTAGCGGCAAAGCTCCTTGATGCGCGCAACGGCGCGTTCGATGTGTTCTTGTGGGGTGGAGGCTCCGGCAGTGATGCCGATGTGGTGAGCGTCGGTAAACCACGCGACCTGGAGCTCGGAAGCTTCCTCAATGTGATACGTGCGCTCGCAGGCGTCTGCGCAAATCTGCGCCAGGCGGCGGGTGTTGCCCGAGTTCTTGCCGCCCACCACGACCATGCAGTCGCAGCGGTTGGCAAGTGTGGCTGCTGCCTGTTGACGCTCACTCGTGGCGGCGCAGATGGTGTTGATCACACGTAGCTCCTGCACGCGCGGGGTGATAGCGGCCACGACCTCAGCGAGGTTCTGCGCGGTCTGGGTGGTCTGCACAACCAGGCCCACCTTGCCCTTGAGCGATAGGGCATCGGCGTCGGCGGCACAGCTCACGACCTGCGCGTCATTGCCGGCGTGGCCTAGAATACCCTCGACCTCTGGGTGGCCCGGCTCGCCCACGACGATCACGCGGTAGCCTTCGCGCACCAGGCGCTCGGCCGCCACATGGACCTTCTTCACGTAGGGGCAGGTGGCGTCGACCACGGTAAGGTCGCGCTTGCGGGCAGCATCGATCACCTGCGGCACCACGCCGTGGGCGCGGATGATCACGGTGCCCGATGCGGCATCGTCCAGGGTATCGGCCAGACCAACGCCTGCCTCGGCGAGCTCGCGTACCACGATGGGGTTATGGATGAGCGGCCCTAGGGTGTGGACCTGTGCGCTCTCCCCTGCCTGCGGCGCGGCGGCCAGCGCCATATCGAGCGCGCGCTGCACGCCGTAGCAGGTGCCGGCGTGGGCTGCAATCTCGATGGTGGGCGCGCCGTCTTGATCAGACGCAGTCGCGGCGGTGTTCGTCATGTTCTCGCTCATGGCTAGAACCTGCCCGGATGCTCGGCGCACAGCTCGTCACGCATGGCGTATACGCGGCTCATGGCCTCGGACTCAAACCAGGCCAGGCGCTCCGTACGCTTAAGCTCGGCCGGTGCATCGGAAAGCGAGACGGCCTTGCCGGCACGAATCCAGCACTTCTTGGGACGCATGAGCCTTTTGCCCGCGGGCGTGATGTCGGACCAGCCGCAGATGGCGAGCGGGTTGACGGGCGCCTTGCCCATCTGAGCGATGAGCGCAAAGCCGCCGTGGACCTCGGGCTTGAGCTCGCGCGAGCGGATGCGCGTGCCCTCGGGGAAGATCAGGACGTCCTCGCCGCGCTGCAGCGCATGCTGGGCGGCGCGCAGGCACTTCATATCGGCAGTGCCGCGTTCCACGGGGATGCCGCCAACGCGGCTAAAAGCCCAGCGCACAATCTTGCTCTTGGCGAACTCGGACTTAAAGATGGGGCGAATGCGGCGGCCGCCAAAGAATAGCGCCGTCTCCACGGCCAAGAGCTCAGCCATCGAGGTGTGGTTGCAGATGACCACGCTGCCGCGGCCTTCCTGGCGCTCAAACAGCAGGTCAGCGTCCTCGACCTTCCAACGCCACATGAGCTTGGAGAATGCCCAAAGGATGGCCATGACTACGACGACGGTGCCGCGGATGAGCGCTGGGAACTCTGCGTAGGGGGCGTTGTAATAGTCCTCGGGCGTCTGCTTAAACAGGCGCATGGGCTACCTCCTTTGGTTGATGAGGCCCTCGATAATGCGGACGACCTCGTCGATGGTATGGGCGGTGGAGTCGACGTGCACGGCGTCCTCGGCGGGCACGAGCGGGGCGACCTCGCGGCTGCTGTCGAGCTTGTCGCGCTGCTTAAGGGCGTCGAGGGTCTCGTCGACCTCAGCCTCGAGCTGCTCGGACGTGAGCGGCTGGGCATCGTTTTGGTGGCGCTGAAGCACGCGGCGGCGGGCGCGCTCGCGCGGGTCGGCTGTCAGGAAGATCTTGACCTGCGCGTTGGGGAACACGACGGTGCCGATGTCGCGACCCTCGGCCACGATATCGCGGTCCTCGGCGGCGCGGCGCTGGTGGATGAGCATGGCGGCGCGCACGCCCGGATAGGCCGATACCTTGGACACGTTGGCGTCAACCTGCGGGGTGCGGATGGCGGCCGAAGCGTCCTGGCCGTCAATGGTCAGGCGCGTGTCCTCGCCGGTACCGTTGGTAAAGCGAATCTCGATTTGCTCGGCGAGGGCGTCGATAGCCGCCTCGTCGTCCAGATCGATGCCGCGGTCGAGCGCGGCGAAGGTGACGGCGCGATACATGGCGCCCGTGTCGAGCTTGTTAAAGCCCAGCTGGCGGGCGATCTCCTTGGCGATGGTGGACTTGCCGGAACCGGCGGGGCCGTCGATGGCGACGATCATGCAATGCTTCCTTTCGATGGTTGACGTGCTGGTATGGTTCGCGGGTGCTGGGGCGCGGCGGGTTGCCTAGCCTGTGTAGCGCTCGCGGTAGGTGTTGCGCTTGGGTGCGGAGCCGTGGCTGCCGTGGTGACGCGTGCGGGTCGCGGCGTTGGTCGCCGCCGCGCCGGCGCGCTTGCCGACGGCCTGCTTGGGCGGGATGCCGCCGGCCTTGAGGATCTGCACCTCGCGGTCGGTGAGCTCGCGCCACGAGCCCTTGGCCACGCCCTCGAGCTCAAGGCCGGCAAAGTTGCAGCGATGCAGGCGGATTACCGGATGGTGGATCTTGCTCAGCATGCGCTTGACCTGGTTCTTGCGACCCTCGCGGATGATGACCTCCACGGCGGTGGTACCGGGCTTGACGCCTTGGGGTGCCACCGCCTCTGCCTCGCGTGCGGTGATGATGCGGCAGATAGCCGGCTGGCACAGACCGTCGTCGAGCTCGATGCCGCGACGCAGCGGCGTAAGATCGTGGTCGGACAGCTGCCCGTCCACGAGCGCCTGGTAGGTCTTGTAGACATGCTTGCTGGGGTGCAGCAGGTCCTGCGACAGGTCGCCGTCGGTGGTAAAGAGCAAAAGGCCTGTGGTGTCGCGGTCCAGGCGACCCACCGGGAAGAGCCCCGGATAGCGGTCGCGCGGGACCAGGTCTGCCACGCAAGGGCGCTCTTGCGGATCGCTCATGGTGGTGAGATAGCCGGTCGGCTTGTAGAGCATCAGGTACACGGCGCCCTGGTTGAGCTTGACGGGCATGCCGTCAAGCTCGATATGGTCGCGGTCAACGTCAACCTTGGTGCCCAGCTCAGTTGCGACCTCGCCGTTGACGGTCACGCGGCCGGCGGTCATTAGGTCCTCCGAGCCACGGCGGCTCGCCACGCCCGCGCGCGCCAAAAAGCGCTGCAGGCGCATGGTGTGCGGATAGACGGGCTGGGCGTCGGTGGCGGGTACTGCGTTACCCATGGCGCGCGTCTCCCCTACTTCGTTAGTCCTCGTCATGCAAATCCTCCGAGGTCTCGTCGACGTCCAGGGTTTCCAAGTCCTCGACTGCCTCAACATCTTCAACATCGGTATCGAGCAGTTCGCGCTCTTCGTCCAGGTCATCGGCCTGCTCCTCGAGCGTGGACTGAATGCTGCGGCCGCTCAGGCGCTCGCGGATAAACTGACGCGATTGCTCGTCGGGGGCAAACTGCTCCAGGTCGGGCAGGTCGCGGGTGGAGCGCAGACCGAACTTTTCCAAGAAGGCGTTGGTCGTGCCGTAAATGATGGCCTGACCGCGCTGGGGATCGCGGCCGAGCTCGCGCACCAGGCCCTTGTCCACGAGCGACGCGATGACGCCGTCGGAGTTGACGCCGCGGATGCCCTTGACCACCTCGCGCGTCACAGGCTGGTGGTATGCGATGACGGCCAGGGTTTCGAGCGCCGCCTGCGACAGCTTTTGCGTGTCCCAGCTCAGCACGTAGGCCTCGACCACGTCGTGGTAGGCGGGATGCGTAAACAGGCGCCAGCCGCCGGCGACCTCGCGCAGCTGAAAGCCGCGGTTGGCCTCCTCGTACTCAACCTTGAGCTCGGCGAGCAGCGATGCGCACTCGCCCGGGGCGATATCCAGCGCACCTGCCAGCGCGGGTGCGCTCACGGGATCGCTCGACACCAGCAGCAGCGCCTCAAGGGCGCCTTTGATGCTATTTGCCTCCAGCGTGGAAAGGGTTGACATGGTTGCGGCTCCTATTCGGTGAGCTCGGGGCCCTCGCCGGGCACGTATGCCTCAGCGCCCTCGACGCGGTTGATGCAGATGGTTCCGAAGATCTCGTCCTGGCTCAGCGTGAGCGAGCCGCGCTTGGCAAGCTCAAGCATGGCCAGGAAGGTGACGACGAGCTGCTCGGTGGTGGCGTCGCCGTCCAACAGCTCGCGGAAGGTGCAAGTTTGGTGCGCCATGGTAAAGCGGTCGACCGAGGCTACGGTCAGATCGAGCGGCACGCGATGCGGCGCCACGTGCTCGGCCTCCAGCAGGAAGGTCTGGCGCTTGCCGTCCAGGTCGGCACAGATAACGGCCAGGCCGCGCAGGGTGATGCCAGCCAGATAGTCGGGCATGAGCCCTAGGAACTCAGGGTCGGGGCCGGCCACACGCGGATGCATACGGCTTTCGGCCTGCATGCGGGCACCGAGGGCCGCAGCCGCGCCTTTAAACTGCTTGTAGGCAATCAGGCGCTGGATCAGGACCTCGCGCAAGGCGTCGCCGTCGAGCGCGCTGAGTTCCTCGAGGTCTTCGTCGAACTCGTCATCGTCGTCATCGGCTTTGCGCGGGGCCTCCTGCGGCACCAGAGAGGCGGCCTTGATGTCCAAAAGGGTTGCCGCGACCAGCAAAAAGTCGCTCGCCACGTCCAGGTCTAGCGCCTCGATGCGCTCGGCCTCGGCAAGGTACTGCTCGGCCACCTCGCTAATGGAGATGGCGCTGATATCTACTTTTTGGCGGGTTACCAGCTGCAGCAGCAGGTCGAACGGTCCGCTGTAGACCTGCGTCGACACGCGATACGACATCTTCGACCTCCTTTGACGGCGCCTTCGCGGCGCGGTTTGGGTGCATGTTACGACCGTTTTGCACGGTCGACCTGTAAGTTTACCTTAGATGCCGGCGATTGCGAAGTTGAGCAGCCACTCGGCCAGCGGATACACGGTAACGTCGAAAAAGCGGCCGATAACGTCGATGCCGGTCCACATGGGCAGCAGGTACAGCACAATGATGAGGATGGGCATGGCGTATTGCTGCAGGTGGTAGTAGTTGCTGAGCGCCTTGCCTTTGAGGAACGGCACGATGATCGACGAGCCATCGAGCGGCGGGATCGGGATGAGGTTGAAGAACGCGAGCGACAGGTTGACCACGATAAAGGTGGCGCCGAAGTTCATGATCTGGGACGCCACGGCAAAGGACATGCTGGCGTAGAGGTTGCCGTACATTGCGTGCATGAGGGCGGCCGCGAGGCACGCGAGCGCGATGTTCGATGCGGGGCCGGCTGCGCTCACCAGGACCTCGTCACGCTTGGGGTGCTTGAGGTTGTTGAGGTAGACGGGCACGGGTTTGGCGAAGGCGAACACCGGGCCGCCGGCCGCGAGCATGAGCAGCGGCAGGATGATGGTGCCAAACAGGTCGATATGGTTAAGCGGGTTGAGCGACACGCGGCCGCGCGAACGGGCCGTCTTGTCGCCGAGCGCCCAGGCCGCGGCGGCGTGTGCGCTCTCGTGGATCACGATGCCCACGATGACGGCAACGGCGCTGGCGAGCAGGTTCATGAGGTAGCTGCTGGACATGGCGCTCCCCTAGCGGACGCGACGCGAGGCGCGCGTGAGTAGGTAATCGGCCACAAACAAAATGACGGCCACGATAGCGTAATCCAGGCGGAACACACCGCCAAAGGGCGACGTGATGACGCCATAGCCGGCGATGGCGCTTGGCAGTGCGCGTGAAAGCTCAACGACGAAGCCCACAATCTGCAGCTTGGCAGTGAGGCCGCTAAAGCACAGCAGCACGGTCATCGCGCTCATAAAGATGCCGCAGATGCGACAAGCAATGGCGATGATGCTCATCGCCACGGCAGCGGCCTTACGAGAATTCACGCGCGGTCTCCTCTTCGATTTGGGTGGAAAGCTCCAGCCATTCGTCCTCGAGCTTGGGCAGCTCTTGCTTAAGCCCGTTATATTCCCCCAGCGCGGCGTTGAACTTGTCTTGATCGGCATAAAGCTCTTCGCTTGCCATCAATTCCATAAGCTCGTCATAGCGGGCGCGCTTTTTGTCGAGCTCCGTCTCGATCTTCTTGAGCTGGTTACGCACGCCCTTGAGCTTTTTGTTGAGCGCAGCGCGGGCTTGGGCCTCGGCGCGCTTTTGCTCCTTGGTCTTTTTGCCCTCGGCAGGCTTGGGGGCGGCGACGGGGGTGTCGGCCTGGGCGGCGCTGGCCTTGGCGGACTTGGTCGTGGCCGGCGCGCTCTCCGTGGACGCCTCGGCGGCGGCGCGGGCTGCGAGGTCCTCGCGCTTGTAGAGGTAGTAGTCGTAATCGCCGTCGTAGACCGTGACTTTGCCGTCGCGGATATCGATGACGCGGTTGGCCACGGCGCGCACCAGGTGCTCGTCGTGGCTGATCAGCACGATGGTGCCGGGGAAGTTTTGCAGGGCGTTCTCGAGCATGTCCACCGAGTCGATGTCTAGGTGGTTGGTGGGCTCGTCCAGGCACAGGAGCGCCTCGGGTGCTACGAGCATCTTGGCGAGCGCCAGACGCGCCTTTTCGCCGCCGGAGAGGACGCGAACCTGCTTTTCGATTGCGTCGTTGTCGCTAAACAGGAAGGCGCCCAGCAGGCTGCGCTGCTGCGGCACGGTCCACTTGGGCGTGACGGTGTCAATCTCTTGCAGGACGGTATTGGACTCGGTCATGCCCTCGAGTGCGTGCTGGGCGTAGTAGGCTACGCCTACGTTGGTGCCCAGGTCCCGGGTGCCGGTGGTGGGCGGCTCCAGTCCGGCGATGATCTTCATGAGCGTGGACTTGCCGGCGCCGTTGGGGCCGACGAGCGCCACGTGCTCGCCGCGGTAGAGCTTGAGGTCGATATCGCTGTAGATGTGTTTGTTGCCGTAGGACTTGGAGACGCCCTCCAGGCCCACGACCATATCGCCGGAGCGCGGTGGGTCAGGGAACTTAAAGTCGATGTGCTTGTGGCCCTCGGGTAGGATGACAAGCTCCTTTTTGATCTGCTCGATCTTGCGGATGCGCTCCTGGGCCTGGGCTGCCTTGGTGGGCTTGTAGCGGAACTTGTCGACGAAGACCTGCATGTGGGCGATGTCGCGCTCCTGGGCGGCGCGCTTGGCGCGCATCTGCTCAAGGTTGTCCTCGCGCTGCTTGAGGTAGCTGCTGTAGTTGCCGGTGTAAGTGGTCACGCGACGATTTTCGAGTGCGGCGACGTGGTCGACGCAAGCGTCCATGAAGGCGCGGTCGTGGCTGACGATGAGGACGGCGCCGTCATAGTTGGCTATAAAGCCGCGCAGCCACTGGACGCTTTCGAGGTCCAGGTGGTTAGTGGGCTCGTCCAGAAGCAGCAGGTCGGGATGGCGCAGGAAGAGCTTGGCGAGCGCGATGCGCATCTGCCAGCCGCCCGAGAACTCGGAGCACGGGCGCTCAAAGTCGGTGACCTTAAAGCCCAGGCCGGACAGGATTTTGCGGGCGTTGCTCTCGAGCTCGTAGCCGCCCAGGTGCTCAAAGCGGTCCTGGACCTGGCCGTACTCGTTGAGGAGTGCGTCGACGTCCTTGCCCTGCTCGGAGAGCTCGGTGATTTGGGCCTGCAGCTCGTTAGCGCGCTCGCCCATGCGGCGGATTTCCTTGGCGGCGGCCATGACCTCGGCGAGGATGGTGGTGTCCTTTTGTTCCAGATTAGTTTCCTGCTCTAGGTAGCCCACCTGGCAGTCCTTTGCGTACTGGACCTGGCCGGAGTCAGGACTGTCGATGCCCATGATGATTTTGAGCATGGTGGTTTTGCCGGCGCCGTTGGGGCCCACGAGCGCGAAGCGCTCGCCGGGGTTGATCTGGAAGGACGCGCCGCTAAAGAGGACGCGTGCGCCGAAGCTTTTTTCGATCTTGTCGACCAGGAGGATCATGCTGCCGCCTTTGACCTTGTGTTCCTATATGAAAAAAGGCCCCAACTTGCGTTGGAGCCTCATTCAATGCTCGGGTGGAGACGAGGGGGATCGAACCCCTGACCTCTTGACTGCCAGTCAAGCGCTCTCCCAGCTGAGCTACGCCCCCGTGACGAGGAGATACTATAGGGGAAGATCTTCGGGGATGCAAGGACTTTTTTTGAGTTGTTGCCCTGCCTTACGGGTTTTCCTGGGACGGGGCAGAAATAATCACTCTTCGAGCGATTATTTCTATCCACCGTCCCGATAAAACCCTGATGGGACGGTTATACACTTGATAGGCGATTATTTTTATCCGCCGTCCCGATGAAACCCTGATGCAGCAAATACGCTATTGCAGTACCGGTGTGGACCTTAATCACTGCGGTCGATCGGACTACGTTGCTAATGCCGGTGTCGGCCAAAAGGCCTAGGGGGCTGTGGTCTAGTTCCCATTCTAGACCGTGCTCGCTTACCTTGGTGTTGGGAGCTATGGCGATGATGGAGAACGACTTGCCTTCGGCGCCTTCGATGGTCCACGACTCACCTGCGTGAAGGATGCGGGCAACCACCTTGTCATCGGCAATCCAGATGGGGGCATCCTCGTAGCTCGCGAGGAGCCCCAGTACGGACAGGGCCATATCCGGACGGCCGCCGGTGGCGCAGGTCGCAACAACTTCGGCACCCGGCCAGCGACGGCGGACCGAACCGAGCGCCAGCGCCAGATCGGTATAGTCCTTGTACGGGTCGTGGCGCTCTACCTCAAAGGCCTCGGCGGCATCGACCAACGCGCGCCCGGCATCGCTCACCGTGTCGGCATCCCCCACATATACGTCGCAGCCCAGTCCCGCGCCCAGCAGCGCGTCGAGCCCGCGGTCCACGGCGACAACGTGGTCGCACTCCCCTGCCAGTTGACGCAGCAGATCCGCGCTCGCCACCAGGGGCGAGCCACAGACCACTAATACCTTGCAAGCCACACCCCTCGCCTATCCCTCAAACGCAAGCACGCGGGCCAGGTCCAGGTCCTCATAGCTATCGATAAAGATGTCGCAGTTGTCGCGAACCTCGTCGCTCTTCATACGGCCGTGCGGGTCATAGATGCCCACGCGCTTAAATCCGGCGGTGCCAGAGCTCTTAAGGCCAAAGACGGCGTCCTCAAACACCCACGCGCGCTCAAACTTATGCCCATGGCGCTCTTCCAGACGGCTCAGCGCCAGCTCGTACACATCGGGGAACTGCTTGGAGCGTCCCGCCTCGCCCGTGGTGGTCACAAGCTCCATGTAGACATCGAGTCCGGCGCCCGCAAGCGCAGAATTAACCAGCTCGGCGGGCGTGGATGTGGCAACGCACATGGCAATGCCAGCAGCCTTCGCCTGCTCCAAAAACGTCAGCAGACCCTCACGGGGCGGCACCTTGGAGTAACCATCAATCAGAATATTGCTCAGCTCGCGGTAGAGCTCCTCGCCATTTGCGCCAATGCCCCAGATGTCGTGGTAGGCCTGGCACTCGTCCTCGAGCGACAAATGCTCAAACTGGGCAAAATCGTCGACCGTAACGTCAACTCCGTGACGGTGCAATAACTCGGGCTGGGCATAGGCCCAAACGGGGGTGCTATTAACCAGTGTGCCGTCGCAATCGAAAATAAAAGCAACACTTGGGGCAGCGATGTGGTCCATAAACGAGCCTTTCAATGTCAAATGGTAAACAACCTGCTAAAAACGTTTTACCAAACGTCGACCTAACAATCTAGAAACGCTAATTGGTAAAACTGTCAAGAGTTTTACCATCGCAATTCTGCCAGTGGTCTAAACATGGCGCTCGCCGATTAAACACCGCCGCAAATCCACTTTTCTCCATAAAAGTAACGAACAGGTGTTATCGTATTTTGTGCCGAAAGTTCCACCGAGCACGCGAGGTGGAACGAATCACCGAAACTATCGCCGTCCCTTCGATTCGTGCAGCCTTGGACCTTTCGCATCTAGTCACCAAGGCAACACGCTGCCGCGTCATGATGGGATCAAACGTGAGCGATACAAAGCTAAAGCCAGCAACCAAAAAGCCCGCTACCCGTAAAGCCGCCCCGCACGCGCCGGAGCTCTCCAAGGACGATGTCTATCTGTTTGGCATTGGTATGTGGGAGCGCAGCTGGGAGAAGATGGGCGCGCATCCCGACACGCAGAACCGTACGCGCGGCTGGCGCTTTTGCGTTTGGGCGCCCGATGTAAAGAGCGTTCACGTCATTGGCGAATTTAACGACTGGGATGAACAAGCCAACCCGCTGGTGCCCGTGCATACGAGCGCTATCTGGGAAGGCTTTATTCCTGGCGCCGAGCAGGGCCAGCTCTATAAATACCTCATCGAGACCAACGAGGGCGAAAAGCTTTACAAGGCCGATCCATACGCCTTTAAGGCCGAGTGCCCTCCGGGAACGGCGAGCGTGCTGTGGACCCTCGATGGCTATAAGTGGAACGACGCCACGTGGCTCAAGCGCCGCGCCGGCCACAACCACATGTCGCAGCCGCTGAACATCTACGAGGTGCACATTGGCTCGTGGAAGCGCCACGGCGACGCGCCGCAGGGCGAGCCGGACGAGTACGGCAATTATCCCGGCCCCATGGACCCCTTCCCCGCACAGCGCGGCGAGTTCTACACCTACGACGACCTGTCGGTGGAGCTCGTGGACTACGTGCGCGACATGGGCTACACGCATATCGAGGTCATGCCGCTTATGGAGCATCCCTTCGATGGCTCCTGGGGTTACCAAACGACCGGTTACTACGCCGCCACGTCGCGCTACGGCAACCCGCAGCAGCTCATGCACTTTATCGATGCATGCCACGAGGCGGGCATCGGCGTGATCATGGACTGGGTGCCCGGCGGTTTTTGCGCCGACGCCCACGGCCTTGCCACCTTTAACGGCCACATGCTGTTTGAGCACGAGATTCACCCCAACTGGGGCACGCACAAGTTTGACTTCGCCCGCGGCGAGGTCCGCTCCTTCCTGGTCTCCAACGTGCTGTACTGGCTCGAGAACTTCCACGTTGACGGCATTCGCATGGACGGCGTGTCGAGCATGCTGTACCTCAACTTTGGCATCGACGATCCCGGCCAAAAGAAGTTCAACAAGTACGGTACCGAGGAGGACCTGGACGCCAGCGCGTTTATCCGCCAGGTCAACTGCGCTGTAGAGGCACACTACCCCGACGTGATGATGATGGCCGAGGAGTCCACCGCGTGGCCGCTCGTGACCTACCCGCCGCAGGACGGCGGCCTGGGCTTCCACTACAAGTGGGACATGGGCTGGATGAACGACACCCTGCACTACATGCAGACCGATTTTCCGTGGCGCCCCGGCAACCACGGGCTGCTCACGTTCTCCATCATGTATGCCTTTACCGAGAACTTTATCTGCCCGCTGAGCCACGACGAGGTCGTACACGGCAAGTGCTCGCTTATCGGCCGCATGCCGGGCGACTGGTGGCGCCAGTTTGCCGGCCTGCGCACGCTGGCCTTTTACCAGATGACGCACCCCGGTGCCAAGCTCAACTTTATGGGCAACGAGATCGGCCAGTTTATTGAGTGGCGCTACTACGAGTCCATCCAGTGGTTCCTGACCGAGGAGTACGAGACCCACCGTCATCATCAGGCGTTTATCAAGGCGCTCAACCACCTGTACACCGCCGAGCCAGCCCTGTACGAGCGCGGCTACACCGACGACGGCTTTACCTGGATCGATGCGGACAACTCCAAACAGTCCATCGTGAGCTTTGTGCGCCAGGGCGAGGACATCGACGACGACCTGGTGATCCTGATTAACTTTGATCCGGCGAGCTACGAGAGCTTCCGTGTGGGCGTGCCGCGTGAGGGCGACTGGGAGGTCATCTTTGATTCTGACCGTCCTGAGTATGGCGGCAGCGGATACGCCGGCGAGGAACCCTACACCTGCTCGAGCGAGCCCTATCCCTGGAACGGGCAGATGGACTCCATTGAGATTAAGGTGCCCGGCCTGGCTGGCGTGGTGCTTAAGCGCCGTGGCCCCAGCAGCTACAAGCCGCCGGTGGTTGAGGAGCCCAAGGCTGCGCCCAAGAAGCGCACGTCCTCGGTGAAGCCCAAGCCTGCGGCAGCCAAAAAGGCTCCTGCTAAGGCCAAGACTGCGACGGCCAAGCCCGCTGCCAAGACGACGACCAAGGCCAAGGCTAAGGCCGCCGCAAAGCCCGCTGCTAAGGCTACCGCGACCAAGAAGCCGGCTGCAAAAAAGGCCGCTACCAAGGCAAAGTCCGCTTCTGTTAAGTCGTCTGCCAAGGATGCGTAACAAAGTCGTTACAGCTGTAATTACCCGCCCCGACGGGGCGTAGGATATAAGTCATAACCGTTCCGGGAGAAACATCCCCGGGGGAAAGGAACGTATGAATAAGATCTTCGACAACAAGCAGGAGTTTACCGAGCTCTATCGCGATGCCGTCATGAGCATCAGTGGCAAGAGCGTCGAGGCCGCCAGCGACCTGGACCGCTTTAATGCACTGGCTAAGCTCGTGGCCGAGAAGGCACGCACCGTTGCCACCAAGAGTGACGCCCGCGTCACCGCCGAGGGCAAGAAGCGCGTGTACTACTTCTCGATCGAGTTTTTGATCGGCCGCCTGCTCGACAACTACCTGCTCAACTTTGGCGTGCGCGACATGGTCGCCGAGGCGCTCGACGACATGGGCTTTGACCTGTCCGTCATCGAGAACCAGGAGCCCGATCCGGCGCTGGGCAACGGTGGTCTGGGCCGCCTGGCCGCATGCTTCCTGGATTCCATGGCAGCCGAGGGCATCGCCGGCTACGGCAACGGCATGCGCTACCGCTACGGCCTGTTTAAGCAGGAGATCGTCAACGGCAGTCAGGTCGAGGCCACCGACGAGTGGCTCACCCACGGCTACCCTTGGGAGGTCCGCCGTCAGGACAAGGCCGTGACCATCAAGTTTGGTGGCCATGTTGAGGGCTTTGAGGAGAACGGCCGCACGTTCTACCGCACGGTGGACACGCAGGACATCCTGGCCGTCCCCTATGACATCCCCGTTGTGGGCTATGCCGGCGAGACCGTCAACAAGCTGCGTGTCTGGGCCGCCGAACCGGTCGAGGAGCACTTTGATCTGGAGGCCTTCAACCGCGGCGACTATGCCCAGGCCGATGCCGAGCGCGCTGAGGCCGAGGCCATCAGCGCCATCCTCTACCCCAACGACGCCGGCGAGCACGGCCGTCTGCTGCGCCTGAAGCAGGAGTACCTGTTTGTTTCGGCCGGTATCTACAGCCTGCTCGACACCTTTGAGAAGGAGCACGGCGCGAACTGGGAGCTGCTGCCGCAGTTTGTAGCCATCCACACCAACGATACCCACCCCGCCATGTGCGGCCCCGAGCTCATGCGTATCCTCATCGACGAGAAGAAGCTCGAGTGGGATGACGCCTGGAACATCGTGACGCAGGTCGTGAGCTACACCAACCACACCATCCTGCCCGAGGCCCTGGAGAAGTGGCCCATCGGCACGTTCTCCAAGCTCCTCCCCCGCGTGTACCAGATCATCGACGAGATCAGCCGTCGTTGGCACGAGTCTTTCGACACCACGCAGGAGGGCTGGCAGGAGCGTCTGCGCCAGACCGCCATCCTGTGGGACGGCGAGATTCGCATGGCCAACCTGTCTGTGATCTGCAGCCACAGCGTCAACGGCGTGGCCAAGATCCATTCCGACATCATCAAGAACATCGTGCTCAAGGACTTCTATGCCCTGACGCCCGAGAAGTTCAACAACAAGACCAACGGCATCTCGCACCGTCGCTTCTTTGCCGAGGCCAACCCCACCTACGCCAGGCTCGTGACCGAGGCCATTGGCGATGGCTGGCTCAAAGACGCCTTTGAGCTTGAGAAACTCAGGGAGTTTAAGGACGACACCGAGTTCCTGAAGGCCGTGGGTGCCTCCAAGCGCGCCAACAAGGAGCGTCTGGCCGCCTACGTCAAGGCCGAGACCGGTCTGGTTATCGACCCCAACACCGTCTTCGATGTCCAGGTAAAGCGCTTCCACGCCTATAAGCGCCAGCTCATGAACATCATGAAGGTGATGGACATCTACAACCGTCGCATCGCCGATCCTAACTTCCACGTGACGCCGACGACCTTCATCTTTAGCGGCAAGGCTGCCTCGAGCTACACCTTTGCCAAGGAGACCATCCGCCTCATTAACTCCGTGGCCGACGTCATCAACAACGATGCCCGCGTCAACGAGGTCATGAAGGTCTGCTTTATCCCCAACTTCCGTGTGAGCAACGCTCAGCTCATCTACCCGGCCGCCGAGATCTCGGAGCAGATCTCCACGGCCGGCAAGGAGGCCTCGGGCACGTCCAACATGAAGCTCATGATGAACGGCGCCATTACGCTGGGCACCCTCGACGGCGCCAACATCGAGATCGCCGACCTGGCCGGCCGCGAGAACGAGGCCATCTTTGGCCTGACCGCTCCCGAGGTCGAGCAGCTCTGGGCATCCAACAGCTACTTTGCGTGGGATACCCTCAACGGCGACCGCGAGCGTCTGGGCCGCGTGATGGACGAGCTCAAGGACAACACCTTTGCGGGTCTTTCGGGCAACTTCGAGAGCATCTACAACGAGCTCATGAACAACAACGACCCCGACCTGGTCATGGCCGACTTCCGCAGCTACGTTGATGCATGGGAGAACCTCACGGGCAGCTACGGCGACCAGGAGACCTGGAACCGCAAGGCCCTGCTCAACACCGCCTCGAGTGGCTGGTTCTCGTCCGACCGCACCATTCGCGAGTATCGCGACGAGATCTGGCACGCATAAAGCGCGCGAGCTCCCTTTGCCGCACGGCATTACTCGACGGGCGTGACAGTGCGCCGCGCCCGTCGCTAATGGGTTAGGAACATCGATGACAGAAGGAGAAATCGATGAGTAAGAAAGAATGCATCGCGATGCTCCTCGCAGGAGGACAGGGCAGCCGATTGGGGGCACTCACCCAAAAGATCGCCAAACCGGCGGTTAGCTTTGGTGGCAAGTTCCGCATTATCGACTTTTCGCTGTCCAACTGCTCCAACTCGGGCATCGACACGGTGGGCGTTCTGACGCAGTACCGTCCCTACCTGCTGCATGCCTACGTGGGCTCCGGCGAGGCGTGGGATCTGGACAGCCGCGACGGCGGCGTGTCGATCCTGCCGCCGTACGAGACGCAGACCGGTGGCGCCTGGTATGCGGGCACGGCCGACGCCATTACGCAGAACCTCGACTACATCAAGGCCAACGACCCCAAGTACGTCCTGATTCTTTCGGGCGATCACCTGTATCGCATGGACTACCGCAAGATGCTCAAGACGCACATTGAGAACAACGCCGACCTCACGGTGAGCGTTATGCCCGTGCCGTGGGAGGAGGCCAGCCGCTTTGGCATCCTGACCACCGACCCCGAAGACGGCCGCATCACCAAGTTCACCGAGAAGCCCGAGAAGCCCGATTCGAACCTCGCATCCATGGGCATCTACATCTTCTCGGCCGACGTGCTGATCGAGGCGCTCGAGGAGGACGCTCTGGACCAGCGCTCGAGCCACGACTTTGGCAAGGACATCATCCCCAAGCTGCTCGGCGAGAACAAGCGCCTGTACAGCTACGAGTTCCACGGCTTTTGGAAGGACGTCGGCACCATCGCCAGTTTCCATGAGACCTCGATGGACCTGCTGGGCAACAACCCCGAGTTCGATCTGTTTGACAAGAACTTCCCCATCATGTCCAACATCACCACGCGTCCGCCGCACTACATTGGTCCGGACGGCCGCCTGGACGACTGCCTGGTCTCCAACGGCTGCAAGATCTACGGCACCGCTCGCCACTCGATCCTTTCGACCGATGTCATCATCGAGGAGCGCGCCGTGGTCGAGGACTCCGTGCTGCTGCCGGGTGCGCACGTTAAGAGCGGCGCGCACATCTGCCGCGCTATTTTGGGCGAGAACTCCACGGTCGAAGAGGGCGTGAAGCTCGGCTCTGTCGATACCACCAAGGATACGGCCGTCGTTGGAAATGACGTCGTTATCGGGAAGGGGGAATGATCCGATGATCAATCGCAAGGCCATCGGTTACATCACCGCTAACTACTCTTCGTCCTACGGCAGCGTCCTGCTCAAGGACCGCCCCATCGCGTCCGTTCCGTTTTTGGGCCGCTACCGCCTGATCGACTTCCCGCTGTCCAACATGATGAATGCCGGCATTAAGACCGTCGGCGTCGTCATGCCGGGTAACTACCGTTCGCTGATCGACCACGTGGGCTCTGGCAAGGACTGGGGCCTGGACCGCAAGAAGGGCGGCCTGTTCATGGTGCCCGGCAACGCGTATGGCACCACCAAGGGCGGCATGCGCTTCCTGCTGCGCGACATCATCTCCAACAAGACGCTGTTCCAGCGCTCGGAGAAGCCCTATGTCGTGATGATGGGCACCAACATCATCTTTAACATGGACCTCAACACCATCATCGAGGCGCACGAGAACTCTGGCGCCCAGATGACCGTGGTGTACTGCAAGGCCACGCGCAACGTCGATGACGAGACCAAGCTCGAGATTAACGAGAACGGCCGCCTGACGGGCGTGAGCGCCGGCGTCGTGTACGGCGACAACGCCTCCATGGACTGCTGCATCGTCAACCGCGAGACGCTGCTCGAGATCATCGACCACTACCAGGCCGCCGACTATCTGGACCTGCTCGAGGCACTCCAGGGCGACTTTGGCAACATCGACGTGTGCAGCTACGAGTACAAGGGCGAGGTCGTGGGCGTGTTTAGCGAGAAGTCGCTGTATCGCCGCAGCATGGACCTGCTCGACCAGACCGTGGCCGACCAGCTCTTTGACCCCGAGCGTCCGATCCTGACCAAGGCTCACGACGTGCCGCCTTCGCGCTATGCGACCGGCAGCCACGCGTGCAACTCGATCATCTCGGCCGGCTGCATCATCAAGGGCACCGTGCGCAACTCGATCCTGTCGCGCGGCGTCGTGGTCGAGGAAGGCGCTTCGGTGACCAACTCGATCATCAACCAGAGCTGCATCATCAAGAGCGGCGCACGTGTCGAGAATGCCATTCTGGACAAGAACAACGTGGTCCCCACCAACACCGAGCTTCGCGGCACGCCCGAGAACATCCTGGTGCTGGGCAAGGCTCCGTTAACTTCCGACACCACCATCGTACGTTAACGTTGGCACCGCAACATCGCTCGTAACATGTAGAATAGCCGCCCGGTTAGCGCCAGGCGGCTATTCTCGAATTGCAACATGGGAGACAATATGGCTGATTCCAGCAAAAAGATGCAGATCGTGTTTGCCTCGGCCGAGTGCGCACCGTTTGTGAAGACCGGTGGCCTGGGCGACGTGGCAGGCTCGCTGCCCGCGGCGCTTGTGCGCGCCGGCGCCGAAGTTATCGTGATGGTACCCAAGTACGCCACCATCAAGGACGAGTACAAGGCGCAGATGGAGCACTTCTCCGATTTTTACGTGAGTCTGGGCTGGCGCAACGAGTACTGCGGGCTCGAGAAGCTCGAGCACGACGGCGTCACCTATATGTTCATCGACAACGAGCGCTACTTTGCGCGCGACTATCCGTACGGCTTCTTTGACGACGGCGAGCGCTTTGCGTTCTTCTCCAAGGCCATCACCGAGAGCCTGCAGCACCTGCCCGAGGGCTTTGAGTGCGACATCCTGCACTGCAACGACTGGCAGACGGCACTGGCGCCCGTGTTTTTGCGCGAGTTCTACCAGGGCCTGCCGCTGTACGACCGCGTCAAGACTGTGTTCTCGATCCACAACGTGGCGTTCCAAGGTCAGTTTAGCGACACCGTGATGGAGGACATCCTGGGTGTGGCGCATATTCCCGCGGCCGCCTCGCAGCTGCGTTGCGACGCCTGCAGCGTCAACTACATGTTGGGCGCGCTGCGCTATGCCGACGCCATTACCACGGTGAGCCCCACCTATGCCAACGAGATCCAGACGCCCGAATTTGGCGAGGGCCTGGACGGCGTTCTACGCGAGCGCTCCTACGCGCTGCAGGGCATTTTGAATGGCATCGACGTCGCGGGCTTTGACCCGGCGACCGACAAGCGCATTGCCGCCAACTACACGGTAGAGGATCGCTCCGGCAAGGCCGTGTGCAAGGCCAAGCTGCAGGAAGAGCTGGGGCTCGAGGTTCGCGACGACCGCCCGCTTATGGTCATGGTCACGCGTCTGACGCGCCAGAAGGGCATGGACCTGGTCATGTACGCGCTCGACCGCATCCTGGCCGGCGGCGTGCAGGTGGCGGTGCTGGGCACCGGCGACCGCGACTACGAGGACGGCCTGCGCTACTTCCAGGACAAGTACCCCGGCACCATGGCCGCACGCATCGAGTTTGACCCGGCGCTGTCGCAGCGCATGTATGCCGCCGCCGACATGTTCCTGATGCCTTCGAAGTTTGAGCCCTGCGGCCTGTCGCAGATCATCGCCATGCGTTATGGCACCCTGCCCATCGTGCGCGAGACCGGTGGCCTGAAGGACACTGTGATCCCGTACAACGAGTTTACCGGCGAGGGCACGGGCTTCTCGTTTAGCAACTTTAACGGCGACGAGATGGGCGATGCGGTATTCCGCGCGGCGCGTCTGTTCTGGGATAACCGTGACGCCTGGAACCAGCTGGTCACGCAGGCCATGAGCCAGGACTTTAGCTGGACGCGCTCGGCCGACAAGTATCTGGACCTGTACTTCTTTATGCATCCGGAGATTGAGAGGCCGGCGTCTGTTGTCGACGAGCCTGAGGCTGTTGCTGAGCCGGTGGCCGCTGAGCCGGAGCCCAAAGCCAAGGCCGAGGAGAAGCCGGTTGAGGCTGAGCCCGCAAAGGCCGAGCCTGAGGTGAATGCTGAGACTGCTCCTGCGGCAAAGGCAGAGGTCAAGCCTGCCGCGAAGCCTGCCGCCAAGAAGACCACAACCCGCAAGACGACCGCCAAGAAGGCTACGACGACAAAGGCCGCTGCCACCAAGGCCGCCGCAGCAAAGACGACTGCTGCCAAGGCAACGACCACGCGCAAGCGCACGACCGCCGCTGCCAAGAAGGCCGCAGAAGCCGAGGCTGCTCCCAAGGTAAAGGCCGAGGTCGCCGTCGAGGCTCCGGCCAAGACCACTGCCAAGAAGACGACCGCGTCCAAGACCACGACCGCCAAGAAGGCAACGGCAGCCAAGAAGACCACGGCTACGAAATCGACGACCACGAAGGCTGCCGCAAAGTCGGCTGCCAAAGTCGAGGAGACGTCCGCCGAGTCCAAGGCCGAGGCAACCGTCGAGGCCAAGCCGGCCGCCAAGGCCACCACGCGCAAGCGCACTACGACGACGGCCAAGAAGACCACAACCAAGGCCGCTGCTCCCAAGGCGGAGGCTAAGGTCGAGGCCAAGCCCGCAGTAAAGGCCAAGCCGATACCGAAGGCATCCGAGGCCAAGTCCGCTGCCGTCAAAGAGGAGCCCAAGGCCGAGGTAAAGGCCAAGCCCGAGCCCGCCAAGAAGGCCCCGGTCTCCCCCGCCGCCGCGACCGAGGAAAAGGCTCCGACCAAGAAGACCTCCGTCCGCAAGGCAACGGCCACCCGCAAGCGCCGCTAGTACGCAGACGATTCAAAACCTCATCAAACCCTAAGCAAGGGGCGCTCCAACTGGGTGCCCCTTCTCTGTAGGTAGTGGTAAAACGATTTTCTAGGACAACCGTTCGCCGATGGTAAACGGATGTTGTTTATACAGCCTGTGTACAACAGATATACTTACAACTTGTGCGTAAAGCCATGGCCCGCAGGCCGTGATTCTATTGAACTGGACCGTATTATGAGATTGATACACAACAGCCGTCTTCCGCAGTTTCGCACTCCGTTTGGCGCTGTGACCACTGGAACTACCCTTTCGCTCTCCGTGATTCTGGAGGATGCCGACCCCAACCAGGCAACGCTTACGCTGCGCACCTGGGTCGATGAGATCGGTGAGTCTCGGTATCCCATGACGCACGAGGGCGACGGCATTTATACCGTAGAGCTTGAGTGTACCGAGTCCTGTCTTATCTGGTACAGCTTTATCTGCAATATCGAGGGCCAGCCCGAGGTCCGCTTGGGCGCACCGCAGGGTCGCACCGGTGGCGAGGGCGTAACTTACGACTACGCCGAGGTGCCGTCCTTCCAGATTACCGTCTATAAGCACCGCGAAGTGCGTCCCGAGTGGTACGAGCGTGGCATGGTGTACCAGATCTTCCCCGACCGCTATGCCCGCGACGAAAACTGGCGCGAGCGCACGCTGGCCGAAGTCGAAAAACCGCGCAACGGAATCCAGCGCCGCATGATCGAGGACTGGAACGAGTCGCCCGTATACGAGCGCGCCGAGGACGGCTCCATCAAGACCTGGGACTTCTACGGCGGCTCGCTCAAGGGCATCCAAAATGACCTGCCCCGCATCGCGGAGCTGGGCTTTACGGCCATCTACCTCAACCCCATCTTTGAGGCCGCGAGCAACCACCGCTACGACACGGCTGACTACACCAAGATCGACCCAATCCTGGGCACCGAGCAGGACTTTACCGAGTTGTGTGAAGCGGCCGAGAAGCTCGGCATTTCTATTATCCTGGACGGCGTCTTTAACCACACGGGTGACGACTCGATCTACTTTAACCGCTACGGAAACTATCCCGGCGTCGGTGCGTGGCAGAGCGAGGACTCGCCGTGGCGCGATGCGTTTACCTTCCATGAGGACGGTACGTATGACTGCTGGTGGGGCGTGGGCAACATGCCCGCCATCAACGAGAATTCCGAGCTGGTGCGCGAAAAGCTTCTAGGCAAGGACGGCGTTATCCGTAAGTGGCTGCGCGCCGGTGCCCATGGCTGGCGCTTGGACGTGGCCGACGAGCTTTCCGATGACTTCCTAGCCGATATCAAGACCGCCGTGCTCGAGGAAAAACCCGACGCACTGCTGCTCGGCGAAGTCTGGGAGGACGCCTCCAACAAGATCAGCTATGGCCATCTGCGTCGCTACCTGCAGGGATCGGAACTCGACTCCGCCATGGATTACCCCTTCCGCGACATGGTCATCGGCTTTTTGATGGGCTACAAAAACGCCTACCAAGCTGCCGAGGATATCGAGACCCTACGCGAGAACTATCCGCGTGAGGCCCTGTCTTGCGCGCTCAACCTGCTGTCGAGCCACGACCGTCCGCGCATCATCTCTGTGCTCGGCGGCGGCCCTGATGAATCGCAGCTGCCCGAGTGCGAGCGCAGCAAATGGCGTCTGGACGAGAACGCAATGGGCCTGGCCAAGAGCCGTTTTTGGCTCGCGACGCTCATGCAAATGACGTTCCCGGGCGTTCCCTCAATCTATTACGGTGACGAGTACGGGTTGGAGGGTCTCACCGATCCGGGCAATCGCCGCACCCTGCCGACCAAGGACCAACTGCACGACTTCGACACGCTGGCTATTGTCAAAAACGCCTCCGCCGTACGCCGCGCACTACCGTTTATGATCGACGGCGAGATCAAGGCCTTCGCACTCAACGACGAGGTGCTGGCATACAACCGCACGGGCAAGGATGGCGAGTCCGCGACGGTTATCATCAACCGTAGTCTGCGCAATTCGCACTGCGTGACGATTCCGGCGCTCGGCGAATGCGCGAGTGACGTGATCAGCGGCCGCGAGTGCGAGATCCACAACGGTACGGTCACGCTCGATCTGTATCCGCTGGGCTCGTCGATCATCTATCACCATGCCGAGCAGCGTCTGCAGGAGCCGCTCGATCACGGCGCGGGCGTCGTGTGCCACATCACCTCGGTGCCCACCGACGACGGCAAGCCTGGCACAATCGGTGCGCCCACGCGTCGCTTTATTGACCACCTGGCCGCCATGGGCATGCGCTACTGGCAAGTTCTGCCCGTCAATCCCACGGACTTCTTCCGCTCCCCCTATGCCGGTCCTTCGGCCTTTGCAGGCAATATCGACCTGCTGCCCGAGAGCCACGAGGAGCTAGCTGCGGACTTTGCCACCTGGAAGACCCGCGGCGGCGAGGATGCCGACCCGCTGTACACGGCGTTTAAACATCGCAATGCCGATTGGCTCGAGAAATACTGCGTCTACATGGCCGTTAAAAAGTACTTTGAGGGCGAATCGCGCCACGATTGGCCGGCAGATGTTGCGCGCTACAACGAGCATCTGATTGACGACAAGCGCTTCCACGACGAGGCCGAGCTTCAGGCGTACATGCAGTATCGCTTTGACCTGGCTTGGTGCGAGCTTATGAACTATGCGCACAAGAAGGGCATCGAGGTCATCGGCGATATCCCTATGTACGTGTCCGACGATTCGGCAGATGCGTGGAGCGAACCCGAGAATTTCTGGCTATCCGATACCGGCAAGGCAATCGAGATCTCCGGTGCGCCGCCCGATAACTTTGCGCCCGAGGGCCAGGTGTGGGGCAACCCGACGTTCCGCTGGGACCACATGAAGCAGAATGGCTATGGCTGGTGGATGGATCGCCTGCGTCGCGCGTTCTCGCTCTACGACCGCGTGCGTCTGGATCACTTCCTGGGATTCCACAGCTACTTTAGCATTCCTGCGGGCAAGGCCTGCGCCGACGGTCGTTGGCTGGCGGGACCGGGCAAAGACCTGTTCCAGACCGCCTACGACGAGCTGGGTCCGCTCAACTTTATCGCTGAGGACTTGGGCTATCTGACGCCTGGCGTTCGTGCCATGGCTTCGACCTGCGGCTTCCCCGGCATGGACGTGCTGGAGTTTAGCGACTACGACGTTCGTTGCGGTGTGCATCCCACGCCCGGCAAGATTCTGTACACCTCGACGCACGATACGTCGACGCTGGCCGGGTGGTGCACGCGTTCCTTTGCGGGTGGCGACGTGCCGAGCGGTGTTGAGGTGGCGTCCAAGCTGATGAACGACGCGCTGGCAAGCGACGCTCCCCTGGTGATGATGCCGCTGCAAGATGTCTTGGGGCTAGGCGACGACGCGCGCATGAACGTTCCGGGCGTGGCCACGGGCAACTGGACCTGGCAGGCTGACGAGGCGGACATTGCAGCCGCCGAGAACAAAACCGCACAGCTCCTGCGCAACAACAATAGATTCTGGGGCGAAGCGTGATAAAACCCCCGATATAGGGTACAGTTACAGACGTTTGAATTTTTGCGGGCAGAGTAATCTGCCCGCTTTGTGCTGAAAAGGAAGTATTATGGCGCGCTACGATTATAAGTGCTCGAGCTGCGGCAACGTGTTTGAGGTTGAGCATCCCATGTCTGAGACTCCCGAGGTCGTGTGCCCCAGCTGCGGTGCCCCGGCGGCCAAGACGTTCTCGGCCAGCGGCATTAAATTTGAGGGTAGCGGTTTCTACAACACCGACCAGCGAAGCGGCGGCGCCAGCACCAGCGCCACCAGCGGCTGCTGCGCCAACTGCCCGCATAGCCACTAGAAACAACGCGGCCCCGCGATCAACACCGATCGCGGGGCCGCGTCTTTAGCTGCCCAGGTTTCCTTATGAGTTGCGGTGAAATAAGGACTGTTTGGCGGGTAGAAACCGATATTCAATCCCTATTTCACCGCAACTTAGTCGTTACTTGCGGACCAGGCGGGCGCAGAAGTGGCCGTCGCAGGAGTCGGCGTTTACCGGTACGCTTTGGAAGAGGCCTCGATCGTTCTGGCGTACGGATACGAGTTTTTTGGCCTGATCGAACTCGGGGAGTTGCAGAATCTGTGCCTCGGAAAGCGGTGCCACGCTAAAGCCGGCACCCTCGGGAGAAGCAAGGTACGCGTCTACGACCTGCGTGTTCTCCTCGTCGAAGACCGAGCACGTCGCATAGATGAGCTCGCCGCCGGCGGCCACGCGCGCGGCGGCTTCCTTGAGCATCGTCAACTGCAGTTTGGGCAGCTCAACCGTCACATCCTTTTCGGTCAGACGCCACGGGATCTCAGGATGGCGGCGCATGGTGCCGGTGCCCGAGCACGGCGCATCGATAAATACCGTGTCGAACTTAACCGGCTTGCCAAGCATGGCATCAAACGATGTCAGTACTTCATCAAGCTCGCAGGCATCACCCGCAACCGTACGAACGCCCTGAATACCGGCCTTATGAAGGCGAGCGAGATTCAGATCGCACTTGCGATCATGAAGATCGAGCGCCGTATGCTGACGCTCATATCCCGCACGCTTGGCCTGGCACATCATCACATAGGTCTTGGTGCCACGACCGGCACCAATCTCAAGGCAGCTTCCAGGGCGCGTGGCAGCTGTGGCGATGAGCTGGGCGTTAAGATCCGAGGCCACGGCAGCAGCACGCTCAAACACACCCGAAGCAACGGTAACCTGGGCATCAACCGGGGCGTGGCAGCCCGGGAAGACGGGCGCGACGAGCTGCGAGATATACGGATCGGGCTTAGACGCAAAGGCGTTCTCATGAAGGGCCAGCGGCGCAGGCGCAAGATTACCGGCAAAGTTCAGCGCGCCCTCGGGTGTATCGAACGAGGCCATAATACGAGCGCAAAGCCAACGCGGCAGACCCATCAGGCGCGACAGACGAACCAAGCGTCGCTCAGACTCATCCACATCGGACGCAGTAGCAAAGTCCTCAACGTTGTCCGCGACCTTATGCAGCACGGCATTGGCCAAACCGGCGGCAGACTTAGCTCCGCTGCGAACCAGCTCAACACCCTGACTTACGGCAATGCGGCCCGGCGTATGCAGATAGAGCATCTCGAAGGCCGAGATACGAAGCGCCATGCGAACACGCGGCGCAACCTTTTTAGGCTTATCGAGAAACTGATCGAGCAACTCATCCAAAATGCCCTGCGTGGCGGCAACACCCAGTGCCAAGCGGGCGGCAAAAGCGGAATCGCGCTGGTCAATAGCCTTGGCCGATGCGCGAGAGGACAGCACGTCACGCGCATACATACCGCGGCGATCAGCCTCCATTAGCACATCGAGCGCAAGCTTGCGCGCGGGAGACAACTTGCTCATGACAAAACACCCCAGATAAGATCGGCACCCTGCAGGCCGGTAGCCCAAGCAGAAGCAGCCATGGCGCGCTTACCGTCGGGCTTAACCTCGAGCAACTCAACCGTGCCATCGGAAAGACCCAGGTAAACACGCTTGGCCTTAACGAGAACCTGACCCTCGCCAAGCGACACATCAGCTGGCGCAGCATCGAGCACGCGCACGGTCTTGCCAGCAATCACGCAACGAGCAGGCGCGGTATCGGACGAGGCCAGCACATGACGCACGCAATCGAGCGCCGCCATCTGCGGATCCAGGCGCATCTCCTGCTTAGAAATCTTAGCAGCATGAGTGACGAGCGACTCATCCTGTTCAGTCCACACGGCGGTGCCATCGGCAAGAGAAGGAAGCGTATCGGCAAGCAGTTTACCGCCAAGCTCACCAAGCTCCATGGTCAGCGCCTCAGCATGCTTACCGGCAACCGACGTAGACGCCTGGGCACAATAAGCGCCGGTATCAACGCCATGCCCGATGCGCATAATAGAAACGCCAGCAACCTCATCACCAGCGAGAATCGCACGCTGAATAGGAGCTGCCCCACGCCAACGAGGCAGCAGCGAAGCATGAACATTCACAATACCAAGCGGCGCCATATGCAGCACGTTATCAGGCAAAATGCAGCCATAAGCAGCCACGCAGAAAATGTCAGCCTGGGCAGCCTGAAGCGTCTCAACAACCTCAGGCGTCATACGATTAGCCTCAATAACCGGCAATCCCAGCTCAAGTGCCTTAGCCTTAACAGGAGACGGCTCAAGCTTCTTACCACGCCCACGAACAGCATCAGGACGAGTAACAACAAGCGCAATCTCGTTCCCAGCCTCAACGAGCGAAGTCAACGAAGGCACAGCAAAATCAGGCGTACCCATAAACACAATACGCATAAAAGTTAGTCTCCTCTCAATAACGAGCCGAGACGGCTACAAAAAAGCGTTCCAGGTCGCAAGCGCACCCAGCCGCAAGAACAGTTCAACAAAGACAAATATACCCAAAAACAAAGAAAGAGCCGCATAAAAGCAGCCCTCCCAACAAAGCACCTATCAGCGAAGACGCCCTTCCCTGGCCCGACGGCACCCGGGCGAGTCAAGCAGCGTCAACGTAGTCCCCGGGGCGCCCGCCTATATCGTCCCGCGCGCAGTTTCGCAGCGCAGCGAGAATGTTTGAGCACGGGATGATATAGGCGGACGCCCCGGGGACGGACAAACCTACTCCGTCTCGCCCGGTCGAGCGCCGCGGGCCAGGGCGTCCTGGTACTCCTTGACTGCCTTGATCCTCTGCATCGGCTTGAGTCGCTCGAACATGGTATTGCCGTGCAGGTGATCGATCTCGTGCTGCAGGCACACGCAGAACAGATCGCCCGAAGCCTCATAGCGAATCAGGTTGGCGTCCAAGTCGTACGCCTCGACGACGACATGGTCGGGACGCTCGATCTCGCAGCTAATGCCAGGGATGGACAGGCAGCCCTCGCTAAACGGCACCATACGGTCGCTCTGCTCCACAATCACGGGGTTGATGAGAACGTACGGATCGTAGTCGTTCTTGTCGCTGTAGTCGCAGTCGATGGTGACGAGCTGAATGAGCTCGCCGATCTGCGGAGCAGCTAGGCCGCAACCGCTGTTCTCGAACATCATCTTTTTCATCTTCTCGGCAAGCGCCTCGATCGCCGGGGTGATTTCCTCGATGACGGCGCACTCCTGGCGCAGACGAGGGTCGGGCGACAGTACGATTCCGTTGGCTTCCATGGCCATCCTTTCGAGTTGTTACATCAAATCATAGGCGTCGACGTCAACGCTTACGCTCACGCCGCGCACAGAGCCCACCTCTTTGAGGCAGGCGTCGATATCATCAGAGACATGGTACCCCACGGGCGACTTCACAAGCAGATGGAAGCGATAACGGTCCTTGGCTCTCTCGATTACACACGAAGCCGGGCCCAGCACCTGCGGCACGGCACTCCCCGCCCGCAAAAAGTCGGGCGCGGCGGCATGCCAGCGGCGCTTGAGGAACTTCGCGATGCGCCCAATATAATCTCGTGCGTCATCTGCATTCGCCGACCACACCAAAATGTTGACCAGTCGAACAAACGGCGGATACAGGGCGTCGCGGCGCTGGTCCAGGTCGTAGTCGGTAAAGATCGAACGGTCGTGCTCAGCGACGGCGCGAATGACCGGATCCTCGGGCAGGTAGGTCTGGATGATCACCTCGCCGGGGCGATCACCGCGACCGGCACGGCCGGCGACCTGCTCCAGTAAATCGTAGGCGCGCTCCCCTGAGCGAAAATCGGGCAGCTTGAGGGCGAAGTCGGCATTGACCACGCCCACGAGCGTGACCTCGGGAAAATCGAGACCCTTTGCGATCATTTGGGTGCCCAGCAACACGGCGCAATCGGCCGCATCGAACTGCTCGAGCAGTTTTTTGTGCGCATCCTTGCCGCGCGTGGAATCGGCATCCATGCGAATAATGGCGACATCCTCGGGCAGCATCTGGTGCAGTGCGTCCTCGATCTGCTGAGTGCCCAAACCCATTTTTGCCAGGTAGCGACTACCACATTTGGGGCAACGGCTCGTGGGCGCGGGATACGGCTGCACGCGCCAGGACGACCCGCAGGTATGGCATTGCAGCGTGTGCGAGCGCTCGTGATACGTAAGCGCGGTGGAGCAGTGGTTGCAGGTGGGGACGCAGCCGCATTCGCGGCACATCAAAAACGGCGCAAAACCACGGCGGTTGTGCAGCAGCACGGCTTTTTCACGGCGCTCGACCACGCGTTCCAAGCCTTCCATCAGCGGCTTTGAGAACATAGAGCGGCTGCCGTGCGAGAACTCACGACGCAGGTCGGCAATACGCACCGTAGGCAGCACGGCGTGTCCCGGGCGCTCGGGCATCTCGACGCGCGTCCAGGTGGCACCGTTATACGTGCCACGGCGGCAGCGGTCGAGAGCCTCAGCAGAAGGCGTGGCGGAGCCCAACACGAGCGGGCAGCGGTAGCGCCGCGCCATCTCGGCCGCCACCTCGCGCGCATGGTAGCGTGGACTGGAACCCTGCTTGTAGCTGGTCTCGTGCTCCTCGTCGATAATGATGAGGCCCAAGTCGCTGAGCGGGCAAAAGAGCGCCGAGCGGGCGCCCACGACCACGCGCGCGGCTCCGCTGGCGACCATATCCCACTGGTCCAGGCGCTCGCCGGCCGAAAGGCGCGAATGGAACACAGCGACCGTCTCGCCAAAGCGCGAGCGGAAGCGGCCGACGGTCTGGGCCGTCAGCGAGATCTCGGGCACGAGCACGCAGGCCGAACGGCCGGCCGCGAGCACGCGCTCGATGGCAGAGAGATAAACCTCGGTTTTACCAGATCCGGTAACGCCATCGACCAGCACCACATCGCCATGAGCGTCCAGACGGGCACGCTCAATCTGCGCGAGCGCCTGCTGCTGGCCGTTGGTAAGTGCGACCGGCGCTTTGCCGCTCGCGGAGGACAGCGTAGTTTGCTCGCTGCAGCCACGCCACGCACGGCGCTCCTCCACCACCACGACGCCGCGTTTTTCGAGCGCCTTGATGGTTGCCGACATGCTGTTGTAGAGCAAGTTGAGGTCACGCGTCGTGACCGGGCCGCACTGGAGCGCCTCGATGAGCTGGCGTTGGCGAACGGCAGTCTTGGGCGGCGTATAGTCGAAGCCCTCGGGCGTGAGCATGACCCAGCGGTTTTGGATGGGTTTGACGGCGGGGCGCTCAACGGTCCACACGCCGTCATCGCCCTTGACCACGCGCGGGCTTCCACCCGGGGGCAAGAATAGGCGCAGGCACTCGGAAAGCGTCGCGACGTACTCGCGGCTCATCCAGCGCGCAATGCCGGCGGCCTCGGCGGTAAAGAGCGGTTTGCTGAGGATGGCCTCGATGAGCTTGATGCGCGCAGGGTCGAGGGCGCTGTTGCCCTGCAGATCGCCCAGCTCAGGAGCAATGTCGACGACATAGCCCGCGGCGGCACGGTTACCAAAGTGGACCAGGACCGTGGATCCGATCTGCGCCTCGTTGGCAAGGGGTTGAGGAATGCTATAGGCGAATGGCTCGGACAGCGCACGCGTCGGGATGTCGAGGACCACGCTCGCGTAGGCAGCGATGGGCTCAGGTGCAGGCTTAGGCTGAGCCGAGGCGGCGGCAGGTGCGAGCTTCGCCGGAGCCTCCTCCGGTTCGGGCGTACCAAACAGCGACAGTTGTTGAGCCATGGCCCCAGCACCTCCTATCCCATACGTCTACAGAAATAAGAGCCCCGCTCGGGGTGAACGGGGCTCGGGTACATACGTTTGCGCAGCGATTACAGCGCCATCGTGCGGGCGCGGTCGATACGCGCCAGGCAGTCGTCGCGGCCGACGAGCGCCATGGTCTCGCCCAACGGAGGGCTCACCATGTTGCCGCAAACGGCGACGCGCACGGCCTGGAACACCACGCGCTTCTTGAGGTCCATTTGCTCGGGCAGCGGCTCAAGCGCGGCGTCGATGTTGTCAGCCGTCCACTCGTCCACACCCTCGAGAGCGGCCTTGGCGGCGTCCAGAATGGCACCCATGCCTTCCTTGGCCAGGCCCTTGTTGACGGATTTCTCGTCATACTCGAGCGTCTCGGCCGTAGCAAAGATGGGAGCGGCGACGGTCACGGCGTCGGCCGGCATCTTGGTGCGCGGCTTGACGATGGCGGCAAGTGCGTCGATCCAGTCCTCGTCGTACTCGACGTTGCCCTCGATGAGACCTGCCTCGTGCAGCTCGGGGACCATAATCTCGTCGGCAAACTGAGCGTCGGACATGCCGTTGATGTACTCGGCGTTGACCCAATCAAGCTTCTTGGGGTCGAAGGTCGCCGGGTTCTTGGAGATGCGATCGAGCGAGAACTTACTGGCCAGGACATCGCGCGGGATGATCGTGGTCTCGCCGTCGAGCGACCAGCCGAGCAGCGCCAGATAGTTGACGAAGGCATCGGACAGGTAGCCGGCGTCGCGGTACTCCTCCACCGAGGTGGCGCCGTGGCGCTTGGAGAGCTTCTTGCCGTCGGCGCCCAGGATCATGGAGATGTGGGCAAACGTAGGCACGGGCGCGCCGAGGGCCTCGTAGACCATGACCTGGCGCGGGGTGTTGGACAGGTGGTCATCGCCGCGGATGACATGGGTGATCTTCATCATGGCATCGTCAACGACGGTCGCGAAGTTATACGTGGGCGTGCCGTCGGAGCGGAAGATGACAAAGTCGTCGAGCTCCTTGGCATCGAAGGTCACCTCGCCGTGGACGGCGTCGTGGATGACGACGTCGCCGCGGTCCTCGGGCACCTTGATGCGCAAGACGTAGGGCTCGCCGGCCTCGATGCGGCGACGGGCCTCCTCGGGATCAAGATCGCGGCAGCGACGCTGATAGCCCTGGAAGGGGTCCTTGCGCTCCTGCGCGGCCTTACGGTCGGCGTCGAGCTGCTCCTTGGTGCAGAAGCAGGGATAGGCCTTGCCCTCGTCCCAAAGCTTCTGGGCGGCCTGCTTGTACAGGTCCAGGCGCTCGGTCTGGGCATAGGGGCCGTAGTCGCCGCCCACCTCGGGACCCTCGTCCCAGTCCAGGCCAAGCCAACGCATGGCGCGCAGGATGATCTGCGTGTTCTCGTCGGTGGAGCGGGTAGGGTCGGTGTCGTCGATGCGCAGGATGAACGTGCCACCGTTTGCGCGGGCAAAAGCCCAGTTATAGATAGCGGTGCGGGCGCCACCGATGTGCAGCTTGCCCGTCGGTGAGGGTGCAAAGCGGACGCGAACGTCTGATGCCATGGAAATCTCCTCGATTGCAGGATGGATGTCTAACCGCACTAGTATAAAGCAACAATGCGACCTCCGCACAAAGGGCACCGACCCACTCATTGGGGACAGACTTAAATGACCATTCTTTGGGCAACCTGCCGGCACTTAGATAAGGCTGATCATTTAAGTCTGTCCCCAATGAGTGGGTGCGGAAAGGGTGTGAATGTTTGATTTACGCGCTATGATGTGCCCTTGCATACAGAGCCCGGCGGAATGGTAACGGTCGCCGGGACACGTTTTTGAAAGGACAATCATGTCAGAAGAGCTTCGTTCCATCCCGCCCCAACACGGATCGTTTGTGTTTACGTCGGAATCGGTGACCGAGGGTCATCCCGATAAGATCGCTGACCAGATCAGCGACGCCGTACTCGACGCAATCCTCGCCAAAGAAATAGAGCTCCAGGAGCAGGGCTATATTGCGCCCAACGGCGTGCCCGCCAACGTGGAGAACGTCCGCTGCGCCTGCGAGACCCTCGTGACCACCGGCACCGTCATCGTTGCCGGCGAGATCCGTACCCAGGCCTACGTCGACGTGCAGGAAATCGCCCGCGGCGTCATCCGCCGCATCGGCTACAACCGTGCCAAGTTCGGTTTTGACTGCGATACCTGCGGCGTCATGAGCCTTATTCACGAGCAGTCACCCGACATCGCCCAGGGCGTCGACGAGTCGTTTGAGACGCAGACCGGCGCTACCAGCGACCCGATCGACTTGATCGGCGCCGGCGACCAGGGCATGATGTTCGGTTATGCCTCCAACGAAACCAAGACCCTCATGCCCATGCCGCACTACCTGGCGAGCCGCCTGGCCGAGCGCCTGGCAGCCGTGCGCCACGACGGCACCCTCGCCTACCTGCGCCCCGACGGCAAAACCCAGGTCACCGTGCGCTACGAGGAAGGCAAGCCCGTGGAGGTCACGACCATCGTCATCTCCACGCAGCATGCCGCCGAAATCGAGGACATGGGCAAGATCAAGGCCGATCTGATCGAGCACGTTATCACCCCGGTTATGGCTGCTGAGAACATGCCGTGGGACAACGCGGACATCTATGTGAACCCCACCGGTCGCTTTGTCGTAGGCGGCCCCATGGGCGACACGGGCCTGACCGGCCGCAAGATCATCGTCGACACCTATGGCGGCTACGGCCGTCACGGCGGCGGCGCCTTTAGCGGCAAGGACTGCACCAAGGTTGACCGCTCCGCCGCGTATGCCGCGCGCTGGGTCGCCAAGAACGTGGTCGCCGCCGGTCTGGCCGACCGATGCGAAGTCGAGCTTGCCTACGCCATCGGCGTTTCCAAGCCCCTCTCAATCATGGTCGACACCTTCGGTACCGCGCATGTTGCCGAGGACAAGATCGTCGAGGCAGTTGAGAAAACCTTCGACCTGCGCCCGGGCGCCATCATCCGCGACCTAGACCTGCGTCGCCCCATCTACGAAAAGACGGCAGCCTACGGCCACTTCGGCCGCGAAGACGCCGACTTCACCTGGGAAAAAACCGACCGAGTCGAAGAACTCAAAGCAGCCTGCGGCCTGTAAGCCAACGGCAAAAGCTGCAGCCACATATCGATGCACCAAAAGAAGTACCGGCCCCAACCGGTACTTCTTTTTTATTAATCCGGTGGTGAAGATATTTCGATATGGGCATACGCAACGTCAGCAGCCAATGAATTTTGGAGCACATGCGCCTCTACCATGTATCCTTAGTCCCGAGGGGCGGGGCATAAGGTCGATCGCGAGTTCCGCACGAGCCGGAGAGCACTTAATGTGCTCTCCGT
>UQMY01000022.1 GCA_900542325.1 uncultured Collinsella sp.
GCCCCTTGCGGCGTAGTTCTTATTTAAGCCGTCCAAGTTTTGGGGTGCAGTTCACTTACGCCGAGCCCCGTTTTCAAACGGTCAGTTAGTTATCCAACGCGCGAGCATAGCAGTCAACATTACGCCGCCGCGAACACTCCCAAGCCCGTTCCGATGATGCAGATTGCGAAGATGCCCAAGATGATCCAAATGGTCTTGACGCCCTTTTTATAGAGGGCAACGCAAGCGAACGTTGCCAGCAAGGGCAGCAGACCGGGGAAGATCGAATCGAACAGATCCTGCAGGACAATCTCCGAACCACCCACGTCAAAGGTCAAAGCCGTGGACAGCGAGACCTGTGCCGCAATCATGGCGCCGATAACGGTCATTCCGAGAACACCGGCAGCATGCGTCATGCGAGACATAAGGTTGCTCTCTTCGGACTGCTGCAAAAACTTGGTTCCCAAGTCGTAACCCAGATGGGCGGCGACGATACGCGTTGCAAAGTTAATCACGGAGTAGATGAGCGCGTACACGATGGGGCCGAGCGGGTTGCCCGTCGAAGCGATGCCAATACCAATGCCGGCGGCAACCACGCGGAACGTACCCCAGTAGAACGAATCGCCGATGCCGGAAAGCGGTCCCATGAGGCCGACCTTCATGGCGTTAATCGAGGACGTGTCGAAGTTCTTATCGGCAGCCGCCTGCTCTTCCATCGAAACCGTTAGGCCGGCTACAAACGGAAGCACATGAGGCGTGATGTTAAAGAACTCGGTATGGCGATCGAGCGCCGCATAGTAATCGTCGTCGTTGGGATAGATCTTTCGCAGGGGCTTCTGAATGGTGTACATGAAGCCCATTGCCATCATCTTGTCGTACGACTGCGAGCACTGGCTCGTAAACTGGCGAAGGAACATGCTCCGATACATATCGGGAGTCATAATCGCGTCCTTCTTGGCCTCTTTGAGGTCGGTGTTCTGGATAGCCATTAGAAGTCCTCCTCTTCATCTGCAGCAACCGTCTGCGGACCGGACGAGCCCTCGCGGAAGGCCAGGAGCAGCGCGACGCAAATGGCAGCTGCGGCGACGCCGACCACGTCCATCTTGAGATAGATGACCATAATGAAGCCCAGGAACAGCCAGGGAAGGAGCTTGTTATCGCCCATGGTCCTGATAAGAAGTGCGAAGCCGATGCAGACCATGACGCCGGATGCAACGTTGAGGCCGTCCATCACAAACTGCGGAATCGCGTTGAGCGCATTGTTGATGAGGTCGGCACCAAAGAACAGTGAGCCAAACACCAGCAGTGCAGACGGAATGCCAATCGACAGCGGCACGATAGTCAGATGGTACAGATTCGCCTTGGCAAGATCGCGATTTGCCAGGGCGGTCTCAATCTTCTTGCAGGCAAAGGCACCCGGAACGGCGTAGCAGAAGTTGCGCCACACCTGAAGGAAGACGGAGACGGGAAGGGCGAGCGCGACGGCAGTTGCCGTGCCCGTACCCGTAATGACGGCAAACGCGCAGCCAAGCACGCCGGAGGCATAGACCTCGGGAGGAACCGCCGCGCCGACCATGATGGCGCCCATGAACATGGACTCCAAAGCAGCGCCGACGATAACGCCCTGCTGGACATCGCCAAGGATCAAGCCGACAAACAGGCTCGTAAACAGCGGACGACCAAGCATCGTAATGCCAAATAATTGCTCGTCCATGGACGCAATAAATGCGACCAGTGCAACTAGAAGATACTGGACAACCATTTCGATCAACCCCAGAAATAGGTCTGCAGGCGAGGCATTCTGCGCAGCTCGCCTGCAGACAACCGCAGCAATTTGAGAGGATTAGTAGTTCATCTGGTGATAGTAACGACGCGTGGTGAGCGGGTGGTTACGGACGTGCTCGAGATGGCAGCTCAGACGCTCGGTGATGGTGTAGGTGACCATCGGGGAGACGATCTTGCGGAACTCGGGGTCGCTGAACGGCAGCTCGACCTCGGCGGTGTCAAACTTGTTCACGCGGACGTTGACGCCCTTCTCGTCGGCGAGCATGTGAGTGAAGTTGTCCACGCGGTCCATAAGCTTACGGGTGTCGTCCTCGCCGTAGAGCATGATGAGGCTCGTGCCCTCCTCGCACAGCTCGATGGTGCCGTGGAAGAACTCGGCGGCGTGGATGGACTTGGTCTTGATCCACTGCATCTCCTCGAGGATGCACATGGCGTAGTCGTAGGCCTCGCCCCAGAGCATGCCGGAGCCGATCACCATGTGGTAGTCGGTGTCCTTGAAGTCCTCGGCCATGGCGGCGCAGCGCTCGTCCTGGGCGTCCTTGGCCTTGATGAGGAACGGAGCGATGTTGCCGAACTCCTCCATGAAGGTGTCGTACTTGGGGAAGGCGCCGGCGTTCTTGAGGAAGCGGGCGACCAGCGTGATCTGGTAGGTGTAGATGGCCTCGCACAGAACGTCGTCCTCGGCGAAGCTGAAGAACTTGTAATCGGCGTACTCGGTGGCCGGGGTGTTGTCGTTGGAGACATACATCAGCGTGCGGGCGCCCTGCTCCTGGCAGAACTTGGCAGCCTCAATGATCTCGGGGGTGGTGCCGGTACGGGTGGAGAAGACGCAGACCGAGTCCTTGTTGAAGGTCTTGGGCGGGCATGCGAGGAACTCAGCGGCGATCTCGCAGTGGACATCGACGTCGGCCGTGGTGGTCTCGACCCAATACTTCATCGGGAGCGTGTGGGCCCAGGTGCCGCCGCAGCCGATGAAGAAGATGTTGGAATAACCCTGCTCGCAGACCTCGTCCACGGCAGCCTCAATCTGAGGACGGAGAGCGAGGGCATCGCTCACAACCTTCTCGTAACGAGGCTCATCGAAATTGAACATCCCTTACTCCTAACTCACTTGGATGAACCCTTCATTCATCCCATGACGTTATAATACTTTATATAACTAACTATGCAAGAACTATTTCAGATTTTTTTGATTTTTCTTTAATAAAAAGCCCGCCGATCAAATGATCGACGGGCATAGGCATAGGGCATTGGTTCAATAAATGCCGAGCATCAACGTGTTTCCGGCTAGAAAACGTCCTTGGCAAACACCTTAGCGTCATTGGGGACCTGACGGATTTCGATGGCCACGCCATCGCCCAGGAGCTCTTGGATATGCTCGGCATCTTTCTCGGTCGCAAAGATCGCAGGGGTCGGATGAAGCGTGGTCTCAGGGGTCTTTCGGGTTCCGCCCAGATTGATCTCTTTGATGTCTTTGCAACCCTTAGCGAGACGATAGACATCTTCAATCGTCTCAGTGATGATAAACAGCGAATACTTGTCGGTAACGCCGCTGTTGAGCGCCTCGATAGCAGCGTCAACATCCTTGATGACGAGTTTAACGCCGTTGGGGCGGGCGAGCCTCAAGGCCGCCTTCCTCATGTCGTCTTTTGCCACAGCATCGCTGGCAAGCAAGATGCAATCTACATCCAAAGCGTGAGTCCAGGACATGGCAACTTGGCCGTGAATCAGTCGGTAATCAACTCTCGTAAGCTTAATCATCGTTATCATCTCCGCACGTGATAAAGGGAATGACAGGTGTGGCCCCTAGCTAGGGCTCGAACCAGAACTAACTAGAACTCTTCTTCCTCGGTGCCGGCAAGCATGTCCGCCGCCTCGCAAAGCTGAATAAACGAACGCGATCCCTCGACCGCGGCTTTGGCCTTGTCCGCATCCAGGGAGTCCAGCTGTGTAACCATTTCCACCAGCAGCGGCAAGTTCATTCCAGCGATTAACGTAAACGATCCGTCGGTCTGCCTCTGAATGAATTCGTTGTTTACAGAGCCGCCAAAGATGTCAGTCACGACAAACCAAGAGTCGGCAGGGCCCCTCGTCTCCATCCATGCATCAATCAACGCCGCGACGTCCCTTGAATCGTCATCGACATAGGCGCACAGGCACTCGATTCGGTCGTTGGTGCCCATCAGAATCTCCAGAGAGCTTTTCATGCCTTGGGCGAGATAACCATGACTCGCTAGCAATATCTTATTCATAGTTCTCCAATACCAATAGGACGTACTATATTGTCATAACAAAGTATATTAGCAATCTACCCTACGTGGTGTGTCTATTTTCCAAATCCGCGAACGGTAACAATTGGTCGGTAAATCGACCAATCTATCGCTAATTTACAAATAGAACTTCAGTCGCTCGGTGCAGTACACCTGACGGGAGATGAAAAGCGGCTCGCCACTTGGGGCATAACGTCTATCGACAAACAGAAGCAGCGAAGAGTCCAGCTCCACGTTAAGGTATGCCGCCTCGAGCTGGCTCGCATAGCAGACCTCGAGCGTACGCGTGTTGGGACCCATCTTGATCCCCTGGCGATCGAGTACCGCCATCAGCGAATCATCGAGGGACTCATGCTCCAAAAAAGAAAGCGCACCGGAATAGCTATTGGTTTCCAGCATCGTGGGCTTGCCATCCACAAGGCGCAGACGACGGCTACGCAATACCTTTTGGGTATCGTCTACGCCCAGGAACTTCGCGTCTCGCAGACTTGGGAAGTCCCAGCCCATTTCGAGAACCCTGGTAGACGCCTGTTTGCCCGCAAGCTGGCACGAATGGGTAAAGCTCTCACGGTCGTCCGCGGCATACATCTGCGTGTCCGACGAAACGAACGTGCCCTTGCCGCGGGCCCTCTCAACAAGCCCAGCATCTTCCATTTCTTTAATTGCGGAGCGAACCGTTATTCGGCTCACGCCAAATTGCTCGATAAGCTCCGCCTCGGTCGGAAGCTTATCTCCCGGGCGGTACGTGCCGTTGGCGATTGAATCAGAAAGCGCACGAACAATCTGTTTGTATAGGGGGATAACGCTATTTGCCTCAACCATATCAACCATACCTTTACAAGAAATCAGCAGTTTATAGATAGATGACTTATATTGTATTAGAACTTTTTAGGAGTCCATATATTTCCTAAATGATTCGGTAAACGGGGTGTTATTTCACTTTAGCGGGATGCAGCGGCTACCCGCGGCATTCGCCGTCACCCAGTTAGGCTAGTCCACCCACATCGTCTTCAGTTCGCCGCAGAGCCACGGCCCCATATGGGTATACTCTCGGGGATTCGACTCGATTCGCCCCCGCTGGGGCGTCAAAGGAGACTGCATATGCCCACCACCTCAACCGACCCTCGCGCCGCTGCCGCCGCGCTGCTGGCGCCCGGCACTACCTGCCACGGCTTTGCCGTCGAGCGCCGCGAGACCGTGCCCGAGCTCGACTCGGACGCCTACGTGCTGTGCCACGCCGCCTCGGGCGCTCGCCTGCTGTACCTGGCGTGCGACGACGAAAACAAGGCCTTTGCCATTGGCTTTAAGACGCCGCCGGCCGATTCCACCGGCGTGTTCCATATTCTTGAGCATTCGGTGCTGTGCGGATCGGCTAAGTTCCCCGTCAAGGAGCCGTTTGTCGACCTGATCAAGAGCTCCATGCAGACGTTCCTCAACGCCATGACCTACCCCGACAAGACCATCTACCCCGTCGCCACCACCAACGAGCAGGATCTGTACAACCTGATGGACGTGTACCTGGACGCGGTGTTCAACCCGGCCATCTATACCAAGCCCACCATTTTTGAGCAGGAGGGCTGGCACTACGAGCTGGACCTGCCGGAGAGTGTCGAGGGCGAGGGCGACGGCAGCGCCGCCAGCCTGCGCGAGGGCACGCTGCGCTATAACGGCGTGGTGTTCAACGAGATGAAGGGCGCACTGTCCGACCCCATGAGCGTGCTGGACGACGCCGTCAACGCCGCGCTCTATCCCGACACCGCCTATGCGCACGAGAGCGGCGGCGACCCGCGCGCGATTCCCGCGCTCACCTACGAGCAGTTCCTGGACACGCACGCGCGCCACTACAACCCCTCCAACTCCTACATCACGCTCTACGGCGACCTGGATGTGGACCGCGCGCTGGCCTTTTTGGACGAGCGCTATCTGTCGCAGCCGAGTGCCGCGAGCCGCCGCATGGACGCTGCCGTTGCCGCCGGCGAGGACCCGTCCACGCTGGCGCCCAATCCGCTGGACGTGCAAGAGCCTGTGACCTGCGAGTATAAGCGCGTCGAGATGGCCACCACGCCCGAGAACGCCCTGGTGGGCTTGGGCTTTGTGCTGGGCAGCGCGCTCGACCGCAAGCGCACGATCGCCGCGGACATCCTGTTCGAGGCGCTGCTGGGCTCCAACGAAGCGCCGGTTAAGAAGGCCATTCTGGCTGCCGGCCTGGGCGGCAACGTGGTGAGCTACACCGCGGCCGAGAGCCTGCAGCCCTACGAGCTCATCATGCTGCAAAACGCGCAGCCCGGCGTGGCGCGCGAGCTGCGCCGCGTATTCCAAGACGCCTGCCGCGACCTGTGTGAGCACGGCGTTCCGCGCGAGCGCCTGGAAGCCATCATCAGCAGCAACGAGTACGACCTGCGCCAGCGCGACTACGGCATCGCCGACGGCGTAGCCATTGCGTGCGACGCGCTGAGCACCTGGCTCTACGATGACGACGCCGCGACGCTGGCGCTCAAGTACGGCCCGGTGTACGAGGAGCTGCGCGGCGAGCTGGACGGCAGCTATTTTGAGGACCTGCTGCGCGAGCTGGTGCTGGAAAACGACCACATGGCGCTGGTCGAGCTGGTGCCGGTGGACGCCGCCGAGGGCGCAGAGGGTGCCGAGGCCGCCGAGCTGACTGCCAAGCGGGACGCCATGACCGATGCCGAGCTGGCGGACGTGGTCGAGCGCACGGCCGTACTGCGTGCCGCACAGGAGGCCGAGGACACGCCCGAGGACAAGGCCACGCTGCCGCGCCTACGCGTGTCCGACATTGGCGAGGCGCGCCCCGAGCCGCCGCTGGTCGTGGACACGACCGCGCCCATCCCCTGTCTGCGCCACGGCATCCCCACCAACCGTCTGACCTACGCCATGCAGTATTTCGACCTGAGCTGCGTCGCGTTTGAGGACCTGCCCTATGTGACGCTGCTCTGTCGCCTGCTCAAGCAGCTGCCCACGCGCGAGCACTCGGCCGAGGAACTCGACAATCTCATCGCCGGCAAGCTGGGCTTTTTGAGCTTTACGACCGAGGTCATGACGCAGCCCGACGTGGACGGCGTGCGCCCCTACCTGCTGGTGAGCGCCGGCGCCCTGTCAGAAAAGATCGACGCGCTGGCGAGTCTGCCGCGCGAGGTGTGGTCGAGCACGCTGTTGCTCGATGCCGACGCCGACCGCGTGCGCGACGTGCTTACGCAGATTCGCATTGGGCTTGAGCAGGGCTTTATCAACAACGGCCACTCGGCGGCGCTCGGTCGCGCGATGAGCTACAGTTCGCCTTCGGCCGTGGTGCGCGAGCAGCTTTCGGGCGTGGACTTCTACCTGTTCCTGCGCGATTTGCTCGAGCACTTTGACGAGCGACTGGACGACCTGCGCGCCAAGCTTGCCGAGCTGGCGGGCCGCATCTTTGTGGCCGACGGCTGCATGTCGAGCTTTACCGGCAGCGATGAGGACTTTGACGCGTACTGGGATGCCGCGGGCGACCTGGGGCTTGGCGCGGGCGACGGCGCCGATGCCGGCCGCGATGCGCTCGTAGTGCCGACGCCGTGCGACCGCCACGAGGCTTTTGTTATCCCCAGTGACATCTGCTTTGCGGCAAGCGCGTACGATCCGCGTCGCCTGGACATCGACGTGACGGGCGCCTGGGCGGTTGCCGCCAACGCGCTCTCCTACGACTACCTGTGGAACGAGATCCGCGTGAAGGGCGGTGCGTACGGCTGCGGATTCCGCGCTGCCGGCGAGCGTCAGGCGGCGTTCTACACCTACCGCGACCCAGCAATCGACCCCTCGATTGAGCGCGTGGCGCGCGCAGGCGAATGGCTCGGCAGCTTTGAACCTGACGAGGCCGCCTTTGAGGGCTTTATCGTGAGCTGCGTGAGCGGCATGGACGCGCCCGTGAAGCCGTACGCGTTCACCAAACGCCGCAACACGACCTACCTGGCTGGACTCGATCCGCACGCCCGCGAGGAGCGCCGCGCCCAGATGCTTGCGGCCACACCCGGTGAGCTGCGCTCGCTCGGCGCCGATGTGACGCGCATCGCAGCCGCGTCGCCCACCTGCGTCTTTGGCGGCCGAGACGTCATCGCCAAGAGCAACGCCGGCTTTAACGTCATCGACCTGCTGGGCTAACGCACAGCAAAGGTAGATTTTTGGGACATGCCTGAAAATCTACCTTTTTTCTGCGGCTTGGGCGGGGCGGCGCAGCCCACCGCGGCGGTTTGTCTCAATCTGTAACATCTAGACGGCAATATCGGCTCCAGATGTTACAGATCGAGACGTTTCCGAATGTCGCCGGCTCTTTGTCTCGATCTGTAACAGCTAGGCCCATTTTTGCCGAGTTACTGTTACAGATCGAGACGAACTGCCGCAGACGCCCACTCCACAGCACAGACCACCACAAAGGTGCCTGTCCCCTTTCTCAGTGGTGATTCGAACACTTGTTCTATACGTACACATGTTCTATATTATGAGTGTTTGCATCGGACTTAAATTGCAACTAGAATATAGTTGCAGAATGTGAGGCGGGATGACTCGAGCCGATAAACTCATCGCCCAGCTGTTTAGCTGCCCTTCGACGTATCGGTATGCCGATTTTTTAAAAGTCATGGTCTCATATGGCTTTGAAATGGACAGCAAAGGCAAGACTTCCGGATCGCGCGTTCGCTTCTACAGGCCCTCAGATGGCAGGATGTTCGTGATGCACGCGCCTCATCCATCTGACGAATTGACAGCGGGGACAATTCGAAACATCGTTCGATTTCTGCAGGATGTCGGAGGCAGTCATGAGTAACGTTTTGGCATACAAGGGCTATTTCGCCCCAGTCGAGTTCGATGCCGAGCAGCGTGTACTAACAGGTATGGTCGCCGGCATTAGAGACGCAATCGTATTTGAAGGCTCCACGGCTGAAGAAGTGGAACAATGCTTCCACGACGCCGTCGACGATTACCTTGAGTTTTGCGCCGAGAAGGGCAAAGAGCCCGAGCGGGCTTTTAAGGGCTCGTTCAACGTAAGAACGGGCTCTGAGCTCCACAAACAGGCGGCGCTGGCAGCGGCAAAGAAGGGCGAGTCACTCAATAAGTTTGTGACTGAAGCGATCGCTGCGGCGCTATAGCGTTAACGCATGGGCCAAAACCACCACAAAGGGGACAGGCACCTTTGTGGTGGTTTCGACATTTACCCAGATAAAAACCTGCCAAAATAAACCTGTCCCTTTTTGGCAGGTTTGCTAGAGGAGGTTGGGATGGGCAAGGCTGAAGTGCGGCGGGCGATGATTGCTCGGCGCGATGCTCTTGATATGGATGTTCGGGCGGCGAAGTCTGCTGTCATTTGCGCGCGGCTTGTTGAGTTGCTGGGCAGCTCGGGTGCCGCGGCACCGCACACCGTTGCCGTCTATGCCGCGATGGGTTCCGAAGTCGACCCAGCCGCGTTTGCCGCAGCTGCCGCCAAACGCGGCTGGCGCGTGGCCTATCCGTGCATGCTCTCGGCAACAGACGCCGCAGCTTGTGGCCAGCGCATGTGCATGCGGGCAGTTGCCGTCGGCGATGCGTCCGCGGCCCCGTTTATCGCCCACCCCACGCGGGCCTTCGCGGCCATGGACATCGACAGCGACCACTTCCCTATCGTGTCTGCAGAGGCCCTCGACATGGCCATCGTGCCACTCGTAGCCTTCGACCGCGCCGGCGAGCGCCTGGGCTACGGCGGCGGCTGCTACGACCGCTACCTGCCCATGCTCTCGCCCGCATGTCAAATCATCGGCATCGCCTTTGACGAACAGCGTGTCGACCACGTTCCCACCGACGCCCACGACCTGCCGCTACCCCACATCATCAGCGCCTAATCGCCGCCACGTCAGCCACGGCTACAGCAGTACCACCGCAGTCTAGTGCTCCTCGCCGGCGCGGGCCAGGTCGTAGGGCGTGGTCTGGTAGACGTAGTAGTTGAGCCAGTTGGTGTAGAACAGCTGAGCCTGGCTGCGCCAGACGTTGCGCGGCTCGGCGGTGGGGTCGTCACCCGGAAAGTAGTGCGCCGGCACCTGAGGGTTGAGGCCGCGCTTCACGTCGCGCTCGTACTCCAGGCGCAGCGTGTCGGTATCGTACTCGGGGTGACCAAATACAAAGAAGCGACGGCTGTCGGTCGACTTGACGATGTACAGGCCCACCTCGTCGGACACGGCCACGACCTCAAGCTGCGGCTCGGCCTCCACGTCCTCGCGGCGCACATCGGTGTTGCGCGAATGCACGGCATAGAAGCGGTCGTCGAAGCCGCGGACCAGCGGGCTTTGCGGCTTCACCAGATAATGCTCGAACACGCCACTTGCCTTTGCCGGCAGGTCGTACTTCTGAATACCGTAATGATGGTACAGCCCGGCCTGTGCGCCCCAACAAATGTGCAGCGTAGAGTGTACGTGCGTGGTAGACCAATCCATGATCTGGCAGAGCTCGGGCCAGTAGTCGACCTCCTCGAACGGCATCTGCTCCACCGGCGCGCCCGTGATGATCAGGCCGTCGTAGTGGATGTCGCGGATGTCGTCGAACGTGCGGTAAAACGTCTCCAGGTGGCCGGCGCTCACGTGCGTGGCCTCGTGCGTCTTGGTGCGCAGCAGGTCCACCTCCACCTGCAGCGGCGTGTTGGAGAGCTTGCGCATGATTTGCGTCTCGGTGGCGATTTTGGTGGGCATGAGGTTGAGGATGAGCACGCGCAGCGGACGGATGTCCTGGTGCAGCGCGCGATACTCGGTCATGACAAAGATGTTCTCGCTCTCGAGCTGCGCGGCTGCAGGGAGGGCGTCGGGAATACGAATGGGCATGGATGCTCCTTACGAGTCAGTTGCAGTTATGGTACAACGAGCGGCCCTATCCGCGCGAGCACATCGCCCAGCGATGCCGTCAGCGGCCCAAATCACTCCAAAAGTAGAGATTAAGGCATGTCCCAAAAATCTACGGCGCTTTAGTCTAGCAAAGTGGCAGCAGGACGCTACAATAGTTCGACGCGAAAAACTCGGCCGAAAGGATACATATATGTACCAGACGCGTAAGATCGGTGTGGTCGGCCAGGGCCACGTAGGAGCACATGTCGCTAACAGCCTGCTCATGCAGGGCATTGCCGATGAGCTGTACCTGTGCGATATCAACGAAGCCAAGGTGACGTCCGAGGTCCAGGACCTGCGCGACTCCCTTTCGTTTGTCCCGTACAACACCAAGATCGTCAACTGCTACGACCACTACGAGGAGCTGGCCTGCTGCGACGTCATCGTCAACGCCGCCGGCAAGGTCGCGCTGGCCGCTGGCAACCGCGACGGCGAGCTGTTCTTTACCACCGACGCCGCCCGCACCTTTGCCAAGCGCATCGTCGACGCCGGCTTTGACGGCATCTTCGTGAGCATCTCCAACCCCTGCGACGTCGTGTGCACCGAGCTGTGGCACCTGACCGGCTACGATCCCAAGAAGATTATCGGCTCGGGCTGCGGTCTGGACTCCGCCCGCCTGCGCACCGAGATCTCCAAGAAGGTCGGCGTGAGCCCCAAGTCCATCGATGCCTACATGATCGGCGAGCACGGCTTTAGCCAGCTTGCCGCCTTTAAGGCCGCAACCATCGCCGGCAAAAACCTCAACGAGCTTCAGGCCGAGAACCCCGACAAGTACGCCTTTGACCACATGGAGGTCGAGGAGCTCGCGCGTAAGGGCGGCTATGTGACCTACCAGGGCAAGCAGTGCACCGAATACGCCGTCGCCAACTCCGCCGCGCGCGTCTGCGCCGCCGTGCTGCACAACGAGCACGCCGTGTTTTCCGCTTCCACGCTCATGACCGGCCAGTATGGCGAGGAGGGCATCTTTACCTCCCTGCCGTGCGTGATCGGTGCCGAGGGCGTCGAGGAGGTCTACACGCTCGACCTTTCCGAGCACGAGCTCGAGGGCTTCCACAAGAGCTGCCAGCACATTCGCGACAACATCGCCCAGCTCGACTGGTGGGATGCCGAGGCCTACGACGCAAAGTAGTTCGCCGGTTGACGCGGCAACTCGCTCATAACGGACGCAATGCAGGGCGGGCCGTGCCGGAAATCCCCGGCACGGCCCGCTTTTTTGGCTCACGCGACACGCTCGCAGATTCAGGTCTAATACTTTTCCCGCAAAGTGAGCGAGCAAAATCGGACCCCCGAAGCATCGACACTTTTCAGCTGCTATTTCCTGCGGTTTCATCGAGATTTTCCTGCGGTTTTGGCGCCAAAAAGTGCGGATGCTTCAGGGGTCCAAAATAGGTCGTTCACTTCTGGGGAAAGTATTTGACTTCGTTATCAGACAGCTGGGACGGGGTGCCGCGACGCAAACGGGACCCTCGTTTGGTGAAGGCCCCGTCGTAAAAGATTGCTTTCCCAGCTACTTAGTACTGCTCGATGCCCATGTAGCGACGAACCTCGGGGCTGTGGTCGAACACCTTGCCGCGAGCGGCGCGCAGCTCGCGGCTCATCGCGTAGAAGAAGATCGGCTCTAGGAACGAACGCACGCTGGCGGGCACCTCACCCACGCCGTACTCGAGCGCATCGAGCACCATGACCGTATCGGTATGCGTGTTGAGGAATGCGAGCGCCCGCTCCTCCATGGGGCGACACTCGCCCGATCCGAGCTGTACAAAGTAGAACACGCCGGGCTCGGTGGCTTCGAACGGGCCGTGGAAGTACTCGCCGGAGTGGATGTAGCAGCAGTGCTGCCACTGCATCTCCATGAGCGAGCAGATGGCCATGGCGTAGGTCTGGCTAAAGTTGGGGCCGGATCCCAGGATGTAGAAGAACTCGTGCTGCTGGCAGAGCTCGGCAAAGCGATCGCCCAGCTCGGCATTAACCTTCTCGCGGGCAGCGGGCAACAGCGCATCCATCTGCTTAAGGCCGGCGTACATATCGGCGAGCGCCTCGTAACCCTCCTGCTGGTGGAGCAGTTCGGCGGCGATCAGAGCGCCGATGCCCTGCGGCACCTCGGCCTGCGACACGCCCTCGCCCCAAGGGTAGACCCAGGTGGTCCACTTGCCGTTATCAATCTTGGAGCCCTCGCAGTCTGTCATGGCCACGACCTCGGCGCCGGCTGCCAGCGCCATCTCGCAACCGTCGACGACCTCCTGCGTATTGCCGCTGTGGCTGCAGGCGATGACGAGTGACTTCGGCCCTAGGCTCTTGGGGGCCATCAGGCAAAACTCGCGCGCTGTGTAGACCGTCGAGGTAAACGTGGTGGCCTCGCGCTTGAGCAGTTCGTTAGCCGGCATGAGGTCGATCATCGAACCGCCGCAGGCGATCCAAAAGACATTCTCGACCTTGCCCTTGCGCTCGATGATTTCCTGAATCAGATCGTGTGCGTTCACGGTGACGCTCCTCCTTGTGTGGCGGCTTTGAACGACAGCAGCTCGTACCTACGGTCGTTCTATGTTGTCCTATTTATACCACGCAAAGCTTCACCGGTGAAGTCATTTCGGCAAATTTGTTCTATGTTGTTCTATCTATGAACGTTAGATGTCGAACACGTAACGCGAGCCCACGATCTTTTGGCGCCCGAGCAGCAGGGGGCGCTCGTCTGCATCGGTAAAATACGCCTCCATATAAAAGAGAGGCTCGCCGACCGGCACCTCCAGCAGCGGGGCCACCTGGGCATCGGCAAGCGCGATCTCCACGGTACAGGGGTCGGACTTGAGCGGCGCGCGGCCCGAGTGGTCGGCAACGAGCGCAAAGATCGAGTTATCGGTGAGGTCCTCGGCGGCCAGCGTCTGCAGGTAGGGATGGTCGGCGAGCACAAAGGCGTTGTTCTCGAGCATGACGGGGATGCCGTCGGCCGTGCGCACGCGCTCGACCACGATAAGCTCACTGCCGGGCTCCACGCCAAAAAACGCCGCGTCCTCGCGCGTCGCCGCAACCACCGTGCGCGACACCAGGCGCGCTCCGGCCACCATATCGTTGGCAGCACAACCCTCAGTAAAACTCTGGACGTCACCCTTCTGGTGAATCTTGCGCTTGAGCTTGGGAGCGCACACAAAGGTACCCCTCCCCTGCTGGCGGTTGAGATATCCCGCGCGCGACAGCTCCTCGATGGCGCGGCGCACGGTGATGCGTCCCACGCCGTAAGACTTCGCGAGCTCCATCTCGGAAGGAATGCGCGAACCGGCCGCATACACGCCGCGCGCGATCTCGCCCTTCAGGTCGTCCATGACCTGCTGGTACAGCGGTACGGCGGACACGTCGGTGCGGCCAGCTTTATCGTCGGTTGCCATCGTTACGCTCCATCCCGCGCATGCTCGGACTCAAACTCTTCAATCGCCGCCATAAACTGCTCGCCAAAGGCGTCGGCCTTTTTCTCGCCAATGCCGTTGACCTGGATAAGCTCGTCGCGCGTCTGCGGGCGCAGGCGGCACAGGCCGCGCAGGGCCTTGTCGGAAAAGACCATGTACGGCGCCATCTCGAGCTCGGCCGCGATCTCCTTGCGCAGGGCGCGCAGGCGCTTGAACAGCTCGGCATCGTCGCCCACGCGCGGGCGCTGATCCAGCTCAGCCTCCTCGCGCAGCAGATCCACCGCACGGCGGGCGCGAGCCGAGGCCTTGCGCTTGGACGCGCGACGCTTAACGGTAAAGGCGAACGCCTCATCCTCGACCTCGCCGGCACGCGGACCCAGTCCCACGACCGGGTACTGCCCCTGCGAGGTGGCCAAATAACCGCGGCCGCACAGCTGGCCGATGATGTCCTTGATGCGCCCGACCGATTCGCTCGACAGCTCACCGTAGCCGCGGTCCTCGTCCAGATGCATCTGGCGAATGCGCTCGGTGTTGCCGCCGTGAAGAACGTCGGCGATCAGCGACTTGCCAAAGCGCATGGGACGCGTGGCCACATAGCGCACGGCGGCGCGGGCCATATCGGTGACGTCCTCGACCTCGAACTGCGTGAGGCAGTTGCTGCAGTTGCCGCAGCCCTCGGCTTCGTCCGTGGCGGTGGCGCCCGCACCAGCCGCAGCAGCATGCTCGGCCGCGGCCTCGTCGCCAAAGTAGCGCAGCATATATTCGCGCAGGCAGCCGGTGGTATTGCAGTAGCCCTCCATCTGGCTGAGCAGACGATATCGATTCTGGAGCGCCCACGCGCGTTGCTCGTCGTCAAGTGCCTCGTCGGCAGCATCTCCGCGGTCGATCAAAAAGCGGCGCATGCGAAAATCGTTGCCGTTCCACAGCAGGTGGCAGCTGGCCGGGTCGCCATCGCGGCCGGCGCGGCCCGCCTCCTGGTAGTAGGCCTCGATGCTCTCGGGCACGTTGTTGTGAATCACGTAGCGCACGTTGGGCTTGTCGATGCCCATACCAAAGGCGTTGGTGGCAACCATCACCTGGATGTCGTCGTCGATAAAGGCGCGCTGGCTTTGGCGGCGGGCGTCATTGCCCATGCCGGCATGGTAGCGGCCAACGCGAATGCCGCTGGGGCCCAGCGCTTCGGCAAGATCGCCTGCCAGCGCATCGACCGTCTTGCGGGTCGAGCAATACACGATGCCGCTCTCGCTCGAATGCGCGATCACGTAGTCGCGCACCCAGGCGGTCTTGGCCTTGTCGCCCATCTCTTCGCAACCAAAGTAGAGGTTCTTGCGATCGAAGCCCGTCACCACCGTCGCCGGGTTTTGCAGGCCGAGCATCTGCTGAATGTCCGCGCGTACGCGCTCGGTCGCCGTGGCGGTAAAGGCCGCCACGATAGGGCGTTGCGGCAGGGAATCGATGAACTCACGAATCTGCAGATAGGCGGGGCGGAAATCCTGGCCCCATTGGCTCACGCAGTGGGCCTCGTCAATGGCCACGAGCGGAACGCCGATGCCGCCTTCGGCCGCAGCTTCCTGCGCAAAGGCCAGAAAGCGCGGCTCGAGCAGGCGCTCGGGCGCCACGTACATAAGCTGGTAGCGGCCCTCGCGCGCCCGCTTGAGCACGGTATTTTGCTGGGCCGGAGTAAGGCTGGAGTTGAGATAGCTGGGTCGCGCGCCCGCCGCGAGCAGCGCACGGGTCTGGTCCTCCATAAGCGACAGCAGCGGACTCACCACAAAGGTAATGCCGGGCAGCATGAGCGCGGGCACCTGGTAGCAAATGGACTTGCCGGCGCCCGTGGGCATAACGCCCAGCGCGTCGCGGCCAGCAAGGATCGCATCGACCATGCGGTCCTGCCCCGGGCGAAACGAGGTGTAGCCAAAATAGGCGCCGAGCGTGTCGAGCGCCATCTGCTGCATGCTATCGGTCATGGTTTCCTAACGTCCAAGTCATCTGCCGCCGATTATACGCCGCCACGCGGACCGGTGGCGCACGGCTGCCGGCCACGGGCGGCGCAATCCGAAAGGAACGAGCGTGGATTTTTGGACACTTTCCGGATGAGCGTGGATAATCTCCCACTTTGAGGCCGTAACCGAGCCAAAAACGGGAGATTTTCCACGCTCATTCTGCAGATTGCCGCTCTGGCGGGCTTGCGGCGTCGACCGGTCCGTCGTTCGTCAGAACGGCGGAACCAGCCCTACATGACCATAACGTAGCGCGATCCCACGTAGTACTGCTTACCCATCAGGACCGGCTCGCCATTGGGGCCGATAAAGCCGGCACGCAGATTGAGCAGTGGATCGTGCGGAGCAATGCCCAACTCGGCCGCCTGCTCGGCGTTAGCGCGAACGGCCTCGACCGTACGGTAGCCAACCGAGACAATCGGCGTTCCGCCAACACGCTCGACCTCGGCAAAAATCGACTTGTCCTCAAGATCGGCCGTCAACAGCTCACGATATGCGTCAAAGGGCACAAAGATGTTCTCCTCAAAGATGGGCTCGCCGTCGGCCGTACGCACGCGCTTGATATGCAGCAGCAGCGCATCCTTCTGCAGGCCAAAGAACTCCATCTCGTTTTGACGCGCCGGAACAATCTGGCGATCGACCACATGCGCACCGGCCTTCATGCCATTGTCGGCACACAGCGCGGTAAACGTCTGCAGCGTCGAGGCGTGAAACTGACGGTTGATGTGCGGCGTGGAGACGAAGGTGCCACGGCCCTGCTGCTTAACCAGGTAGCCATCGGAGCACAGCTCCTCGACGGCTCGGCGCACTGTAATGCGGCTCACCTCGTACTGCTCGGCAAGCTCGAGCTCGGACGGAATACGCTCCTTGGGTGCATAAACACCTTTCTCGATCGCATCCTTGATTTCGTCGTAAATCTGCTGGTAAAGCGGTGCATTTTTGGGCGCAGGCATATCTAATCACTCTTATCGAAATATCGAAATAACTAATACGTATATAACGTCTTTTTATATGTTACCTCAGTTTGATAAAACGATACACCACATACAGCAAATCCTTACTTGCCGTCGTCCTGCTGCAGACTGTCCTGCTCGCTGAGGCGCGCCTGCCTGCTGGCCATGCGCGCGGGCTTGTCGGGATCGGGTACGGCCGTGGGCATGGGCTCGTCGACATGACCGCCCCACCAGCCGCCCACGAAGTTGAGCGTGTGGAACACATTGATCACGGCGCCGGGATCAATATCGCACACCAGCTTGATAATGTCCTGGCTCTCGTAGGTCGAGACAACGGTGTGCAGCAGGTACATCTTTTCGCGGCTGTATCCGCCAATGACCTCGGCGCAGCTAATGCCATGCTGAAAATGGTCAACATAGGCTGTCATGACCTCGTCTGCCTTGCGTGTCGTGATCTGCAGCGTCACACGGTCGTAGCGTCGGTAGAAACTGTCGATGGTCTTGGTCGAAATAAACTGGAACACGATGGAATACGCCGCATTGTCCCAGCCAAACATAAAGCCAAAGATCGCCAGGATAGCGCAGTTAAAGCCAAAGATGACGCCCCAGATGGTCTTGCCTGTATGGTTGGAAACCCACAGCGCGATAAAGTCGGTGCCGCCGGTGGATGCGCCGGACTTAAGCGCGATGGCGGCGCCCAGGCCCGAGACCACGCCGCCAAAGATGATGAGCATGATCTTGTCGCCCAAAAACGGGGCGAAGTGAAAGATGTTGAGGAACAGCGACGAGAGCATGACCTGCATCATCGAGAAGATGACGAAGCGCTTGCTGATGCCGCTCCAGCAAAGGAGCGCCACGGGGATGTTGAGCGCGAGCATGCCGAGCGAGATGTCGATATGAACGCCGCCGAGCGAGGTGACGCGATCGAGCAGGACCGCGACGCCGGTGAGGCCGCTCGGAAGCAGGTCGGCGGGGCGAATGAACGCCTGAATCAGAAATGTCTGGAGAACGGCGGAGATGGTGACCGCCACGGCAGTAATGGCGCGGCGGACGATGGTGAGACGGCCGAGCACGAGCACGCGGTCCGTGAGCTGATCGATGGCGTTCGCCACGTAGGCTCCTTTCGAAGGCAGATGTAATTGTGGGGCATGCCGGCGATTGTAGCATGGAGCGCGAGAGGGCGCTTCAATTCACCCTCTCTCGACAACCAAAACGAGCCAGCAGCTCCCCAACCAAAGAGCCAAATTCTAAGTGAGTAGACTTTTCGCGATCTACCAAGCGCACTCAAAACAGCCACCTCTCCGACCTGCGGTTTTACTAAGGCAGATACGCTTTGTGCTCGGCATGTGCCAAAGAGTCTACTCACTTAGCCTGAGTCGAAGCCAAACGGATCAAATCGAAGCCAAAATGAGCCAATCCACCGCAAGAGACGTGTGAATCCGCACTTCTTGCGGCGAATTGACGCTACAAAGCGGTCAGAATGTCGGCGAGGTTGTCGATTACAACGTCAGCGGCAGACTGGTCCAGGTTGACGCCCTCATGCGGACGCAGTGCCAGGACGCGGGCGCCGGAGCGCTTGCCAGCCTCGATGCCCAACGGCGAGTCCTCGATAACCAGGCACTCGGCGGGGTCAACGCCCAGCGCCTCCATGGCACGCAGGTAGATCTCGGGGTCGGGCTTAAACGCACTGCACTCGTGACCGCTGATGGTGTAGTCCAGCACGTCGGCGATACCGGCAATCTCTACCAGCTCGTCAATGAGCTCGCGATAGGACGAGCTCGCGATGGCGCACTTCACGCCGCGCTCGTGCAGCTCACGCATCACCGGCTCCGTCTGCTCGTTGAGCAGCTCGGCATACGGAACGGGGTGGTCCGGGCTGTAGACCTGCTTGTACTCCACGCGCAGGCGCTCGCGCAGCTCAATATCGTCAGGCACCAGCGCCTCCCAAATGGCAGGCTCGTTAGACCCCGAAAGATCGGGGATCTCGTCAAAGTGGAAGCCCTTCTCTTCCATAAATGCCACGCGGCGACGGTTGTAGAACCACTCGGTATCGACCAGCACGCCGTCCATGTCAAACAGCACTGCCTTGATCATACGCATCTCCTCCCACCTGCCAAAAAGGGACAGGTTTATTTTGGTAGGTTTTATCTGGGGTTTTGCGGCGCGACGGGCGCGCCCTCCCCAGAGCAAAAAAGGGGACGGGGCGCAAACCCCATCCCCTCTCAATCAACCTGTAAGGTCTACTTACTTGTGATTAGTAGGAAAGCTTCCACATGTAGCGACGCATGGTCAGCGGGTGCTGACGGGCCTCGGCGATCTGGTTGCCGTACTCGCGCATAACGGCGAGGTGCAGCAGCGGGTTGAAGTAGGTGACGACGCTCGCGGGCACGGCGTCGGCCAGGCCGTAGTCCTTGGAGTCGATCAGAGCGACCTTGGCGCCCATGCGCTTAAGGAAGGTGAGGGCGCGAGCGTCCATCGGACGGGTGGCACCGTCGGACATGAAGAAGACGTAGGGCTTACCCTCGGTGGAAACCTCGAACGGGCCGTGGAAGTACTCGCCGGTGTTGTACGCGGCGGCGTCGATCCACTGCATCTCGGTGAACAGGAAGGCGGCGTGAGAATAAGCCATCTTCTCGGAGGCACCGGAGGCCATGAAGTAGATCATCTCGTCGTCCTTGAAGTCCTGGGCGAACTGCTTGGCGAGGCCCTTGGCGGACTGAGCGGCGTTCTCGCAGAGCTCGAAGACGTTGGTGAGGCCGGTGATCATGTCCTCGTAGTGGTCATAGCCCTCGGTCTGCTGAAGGATCTCGACAGCAAGAGCGATGGCGTAGCCGGGCTTCTCGCACTTGGCAGCGTAGTTGGCGTGGAAGCCGTGAACGATGACGTGGTCGGCGTCGACGGTCAGAGCGGAGCCAGCCTTGTTGGTGAGGGAGACGACCGGGCAGTTGTGCTTCTTGGCGGTCTTGTTGGCCTCGACGGTCTCGGGCGTGGAGCCACCCAGGGAGCAGGTGATCACGAAAGTGTGCTCGTTGACCCAGGAAGGCGTGTCGTAGTTGAACTCGTTAGCGGTGAAGATCTGAACGTTCAGCTTGTCCGTGTTGTTGGCCAGGAAGTACTTGGCGGGGTAAAGGTCGGACATGGAGGCACCGCAGCCGACGAAGGCGACGCTGTGGATCTCGTGGTTGGACAGGACGTCAGCGACGATCTGCTTAGGGAGGTTAAGGTCGATCTCGTACATCTGACACATTCCTTTCGATTTTTTGCGGCGCCACATTGCCGGGCGCTCGCAGGGTTACCGTGGTTTGGACCGAGTCGCCGGCCCGTTGAGGATGTGACAAAGGAGCTGTCCCTTTGACACATTTAGGGATGGAAGCCTGCCTGGGGTATGGGATGCCAGGCAGGCCCCCGGGGGAAGCATTGGGTCGCGACTAGGCCAGGATGCCGGCCGCGGAGAGGGCGATGCCGCCCACAATGGCGATCACGAGAAGCCAACCGGTGTTGACGTTCTTCTTGATGAGCCAGTACATAAGGCCGGTGAGGCCGAGGGAGATCATCTGGGGCATCATGCCGTCCAGGATGTCCTGGATAACGACGGTACCCTCAGCGAACTGCAGCGGGGTGGTGGCGCCGATCAGTGTAGCGATCATGCCGCCCACGGACATAAGGCCCACGATGCCGCAGACATACATGAGCTTCTCCATGAGGTCGCCGCCCTGGAGCTTGCTCAGGTACTCGTGGCCACCCTGGTAGCCGATCTTGGCGGCGAACCAAGTGATCAGCACGGAGGGCACGATGGAGATGAGCATGGCCAGGATCGGGCCCATGATGGAGCCCTGCTGAGCCAGCTGGACGCCCAGACCAAAGGCGATGACGCGGATGGTGCCCTGGAAGAAGGAGTCACCGATACCGGAAAGCGGGCCCATGAGGGAGGTCTTGACCGCGTTGATCGAATCGGGGTCGAAGTTCTCGGGATCCTTGGCGTACTCCTCCTCCATGGAGGCGGCGAGGCCCAGGACGAAAGCGCTCGTCTGCGGGGTGCAGTTGTAGAACGCCATGTGACGATGGTAGGCCTCTTTCTTAGCAGCGAGCTGCTTGGGGTCAGACTCATCCGGATAGAGGCGATCGAGCGTGGGAACCATGCCGTAGAGGAAGCCCATGTTCATCTGACGCTCGTAGTTCCAAGAGGCCTGGATGGCCCAGGAGCGCCAGAAGAACTGGCTGACCTTCTTGTTCAGGGACACGTCCTTGGTTGTGGTTGCCATAGTGTGTTCCTCCTTAGTCTTCGTCGTCTTCGAGCGGATCGTAGTCGGAATCGACACCGGCGGCTGCATGGGAACCGTTGAACTTGAAGCCCATGAAGACGACAGCCAGGCACACACCGATCAGAGCGACCGCGATGACGGACAGGTTGAGGTAAGCGGCGAGCAGGAAACCGATGAACAGGAACGGGGTCATACCCTTCTTGATCATCATGGTGAGCAGCAGGGCCAGACCGTAGGCGGTCATGATCTTGGTCGAGACGTTCAGACCAGTAGACAGCCACTCGGGAACCATGTTGACGATGGCCTGGACCAGGTCGGTACCGACAAAGACGGCCAGGAAGATCGGCAGGAAGTACATGATGGCGTACAGACCGGAGCCGGCGCAGATGTGCATGCGGTAGGCGGTCTTGAACTTGCCGTTATCGATCGCGCTATCGGCCACATGGGTGAGGGCGGCGATGATGGAACGGAACACGATGCCGAGGAGCTGACCCAGGACGGCGACCGGGATGGCGATCGTCATGGCGGTCTCGGCGGAAGCATCGGTCAGGCACGCGAAGGCAGCTGCCACGATGCCGCCCAGGACCATATCGGGCGGAACGGCGGCGCCGACCTGCACCAGGCCCATGGACACGAGCTCGACGGCGGCACCGACGGCAAGGCCGGTGGGCACATCGCCCAGCAGCAGACCGACGAGCGTGGCGCCAACGAGGGGCTGCTCGAAGTTAAGACGACCGAGCAGGCGGGAGTCCCACATGCAGAACACGCCGACGAGGCCGACGAGCACCGCACTGATGAACGTATTCATACCCTTCTCCTTTCAGTCAGGCAAAAGCCTGGTTGATTACAGCTTGGCGTCGATGTCGACGCTCTGATACGTGGGGGTCTGCTGGACGTAGAGCTTGATGCCCATGTCGAGCAGCTGGTTGACGTCGGCCTTCTGGGTGGCGTCGAAGAAGACGGAGCTGTCCTTGCCGCCGACCTGATCGGCACCGTCGTGGTTGGCGGTGGCGCCCAGGTTGATGGCGTCGAGCTTGTAACCCTGGCAGAACTGCAGCATCTCGGCCGTGTTGCCAAAGACGAACATGACGCGCTCGCCGAGGGTGTTGAGCTTGTCCATCTTGGCGAGGGCACGCTCGACGGTGAAGACGTTCAGGCGCACGCCCTGGGGCTTGGCCAGCTTAAGAGCACCCTTCTTGATGTCATCGTTGGCGGCAGCGTTGTCGACGACGATGATGCGCTCGGCCTGAACCTTGGTGGTCCAGGTAAAGACGACCTGGCCGTGCAGCAGACGGTAGTCAAGACGTGCAAGGACGATCTTGGCGGGACCGGAGCTGTGACGGGGCGCCTTGGCCTTCTTAGTGGGGGCCACGGCAGCCTCGATCGGCGCGTTGGGGTTGGTCAGACCGGTGCGGGCCTCGTTGATGAGGGCCGCGAGCTCGGCGCCCGTGACGGGGACGGGGCTCATAGCAAGCGTCAGTGCCAGCGGAATGTTGAAACCGCTGATCACCGTGAATGCTGCACCGTTGCGGGAAAGCTCGACCATGCTGTTGTTGACCGAGCTGCCGAGCATATCGGTCAGCACATAGACAGTGTCGTCCGCGTTGAACGTGGCGATCAGAGCGTCCACCTTATTGGTGATGGGCTCCTTGTCGTCACGAGCAAGCGACACGACGTGGACGTTCGACACGTCGCCGAGAACCATCTCGAGCGTGTCTTTGGCGCCTGCGGCCAGGCCGCCATGAGATGCGAGAATGATCTGATTCATCTTGCCTCCTCCTTTTCGTTATGGTCATTATAACGTCTTATACGTTGCGAATATTGATAATTATTATAAGAACCACTCACGGCCAAATATCGACCGTTCGCGGGTTTAACTGACTGGAAACGAAAGCGCCGTGGCTCGTTGGACAGTCCCGCTCAGTTACGTTCCCCAAGGGCTTACACTGCCTCTATCGCACGAAATACCAGGGGCTTTCCTGCACGGTGGGTTCCAGCGCGATGCCCGTGCGCTCCTTGAAGAGATCCATGTCCTGCGATTTCTCCGTCCACCACGCATTGGGCTTAAAGGTCATGCTCTCAATAACATGGCCGACAAAGGTACTGTTGCGCAGCATGGTAAAATCCGTATTCATGATCACGATGGACACAAGCACCAGGACGATGCCCAATACTTTGATCGCGCCGGCAGGCTCCGCGTAGACACCAATGCCCACAAGAACGGTGACGACCGTCTCGAAAGACATCACGACGGGAACTTTCGACGTCTCGAGTCCCATGGACAGGCCCTGCATATATAAGATGTAAGCCACGGCTGTGGGGATGAATCCAAAGCCAAGGAACAGCAGCAGCAGCTGTGGCGACATTGCCACGGCGACATCCGGCCACGGAGCCGCGATAGCTGCCATAACCGCACCGCCAAAAACAAAGCCCCAAAACGTGACGGCCAGTGGGTGGACCGTCTTGGTTGCTATTCGGCTAAACACCGCGAGCGACGCACCACAAAGGCCCGCAATCACGCCCGACGTGACGCCCCAAACCGAAAAATGGAAACCGGAAAGGTCGCCATTGGTCACTGCAAGTACGCAGCCAACGATGTTAAAGACAATGGCAACGAGCTTGTTGGGGGTCACGTCCTCGCGATAAAGCACGCGGCCGAGCACGACGCCAAACACCGGCGAGGTGTAGAGCAGCACCGAGGCCGTGGACATGCCCACCTCGCCCATGCACTCGTAATAGCAGGTGCTGGCGGCGGCCAAACCGACGATACCGACAAGCGCGCAGGGAACAAGCTCTTTAGGGCTTGCCTTGAACAGGGCCAGCGGACCCAGAGCCACAGTAGACCCCTCACCCGGACGGCAGCCCATAAACATCAGGACCGGCGCCAAGATAAGCGCTCCGACCAACAAGCGAAAGGCAGCCATGCTCTGGGACGAAACGCCCATGGCCGAGATGCCGTTTACAAAGATTCCGATGCTACCCCACATAAGCGCGGCGATCAGCACCAGCACATAGCCCAGATTGCTTCTTTTCAACGTAGCCTCCTTGGCTTTGTTTCCAGTATGTTTCATGCTACGTTATAGTCGTTATATACATTTATCAAGACACAAATCGGCAAACGGGAAATATCTAGACAAAAGGAGTGTAGTCATTGGGGACGTTCTTAAACAACTAGTCAAACAAAAACGTCCCCGATGACTAGTCACCCAACTGCCGCAAAATGACGAGAGTGAATAATCTCCCACTTTGAGCCCCCAAACAGGCCAAAAACGGGAGCTTATCCACTCTCACCTTGGGGCAGTCGTTTAAGTACGTCCCCAATGAGTGACCCGCCGCAGGTAGAGGACGGACAGCGCAGCGTCGAGCCGTTACGCGGTTTGGTAAAACCGCGTAACTCCTAGTAGTCCAGCTTCCACATGTAGCGGCGCGTCATGTAGTCCTTGTGGGTAACGGCAGAGAGTGCACGCATGTACACGTTGTTGAGGATCGGCGCAAAGATCAGGTGGTTGAAGTACTCGCTCACGCTGTCTTTGATGTCGTTGAGACCGAGCTCCTTGGCATCGAGCTGATAGACGCGCTCGCCACCGTACTGGTTGACAAAGCGAATGCCGCGCTCGTCATTGCAGCGGCTGCGGCCGACGCTGATGAGCTGGAACAGCGAGGTGCGCTTGTCCAGGATCTCGAAGGGGCCGTGGAAGAAGTCGCAGGTGTTGATGGTGCAGGAGTCGATCTGCAGCATCTCCTGCACGTTGCAGATGCTAAAGACATAGGCGGCACCAAAGAGCGGACCCTGAGCCATGACGTTGATGCAGGGCTTGTCAGCGTTCTGCTCGGCCCACTTGGCAGCGAGCGGACGGGTGTACTCAACGGCCTTGCGATAGATAGGATCGACCAGGTCGAAGGCTGCCATAGCGGTCTCGTACTCGGCATAGCCCTCGGTCTGCTGCGTAAGCTCCATAGCGATCATGGTCACGACGGCGGAGTTGGTGCGGCCCATGCAGGACTCGTCGACGGCCAGGCTGTCGTACTGGATCTTGTAGTCACAGACCTCGGTGAGGGCGGACTCGTCAACATAGATGGCGATGGTGCTGGCGCCGTGGTCCTTAGCGACCTGAGCGGCGACAATGGTCTCCTTGGTGCCGCGCATGGAAACGACGACGGCCAGGGTGTTCTCGTTGACGTAGGCCGGGGTGGCGTGCACGAACTCGTTGCTGGTGTAGCTGGAGCTCACGACCTGCGTAGCCTCGTGCTCCATAAAGTACTGGGCAGGATAGTTGCCGCCGTTGGATCCGCCGGCGCCAATCCACACAACGCGCTTGATGCCGCCCTTGTCTGCCTTGTCAGCCAAAACCTGGGAGACGACATCCTTAACCTGTTCCTGAGTAGTCATCGTGCATCAGCCTTTCTTCTCATTTGATGCTCTTGATGGCATACAAGTTACATATATGTTTTAGTGATGTCGACTAGTTGTATGCTATATTTGTCTTAGATTTTTTGCTGATACGGTATATAAATACTCGTTACCAGCGGTTTTGTTGTTGTATTGGATACATGCTTGATTAGGTAAGCATACAGGTTAGATATAGGTTGATCGCATGAGCGCTTCATCTAAAAAGAAACTGACCCAATACGAGCGTCTGGCGGCCACGCTTCGCGACCGCATCGCTGCCGGCATCTACGCCTGCGGAGACAAGCTGCCGTCCGAGATGGAGCTCATGGACGAATCGGGGCTGTCGCGCAGCACTGTGCGCCATGCCCTTAAGGTGCTTGTTGACGAGGGCCTGGTTCGCACCGAGCGCGGGCGCGGCGCCTTTGTGGCTGACACGCCGGCGCTCCACGAGAACAGCCTGGTGTTTTCGAGCTACACGGCGCAGATCCAGGGCCAGGGCATGAAGCCCACCACGCGCACTGTGGACTCGGGCTTTGCCAAGGCCGCAGGCAATGTGGCCAAGTTTTTCGATGCCGCCGTGGGCAGCAAGCTCGTCAAGCTCGTCCGTCTGCGCTATCTAGACGATGCGCCGCTGTGCTTGGAGACCACCTATCTGCCGCCAAGTTTTGAGGCGCTCATCGATCGCGATATCAACGGATCGCTCTACACCGCGCTGCGCCAGGAGTTCCATCGCGCGCCGGCGCAGGGGCACAAGACCTTTGAAGTGTGTTATGCCTCGCAAAACGAGGCGTTTTTGCTCAATGTGGAGCGCGGGCAGGCGCTGATTCTGATCACCGACTACGTCTACGACACCGACGGCCGCCCGCTGCACATCTCCAAGCGTATCCAGCGCACCGACCGCGCCAAATACACCGAGCCCATCGGCTAACCACCACCAAAACCACCACAAAGGGGACAGGCACCTTTGTGGTGGTTTTAGGCGGGGAGGTCGGGGAACCAGGTTGGTTTGGGTTGGTTGGGAACGCGCTCGGCTAGGACCAGCTCCATCCAGCACATGTCGTACCAGCGGCCGAACTTTTGGGCGCAACGGTCGAAGGCGCCCACCAGGCGATACCCCATATGAGCATGGAAGTCCTGACTGTTGTGCGTCAGATACTCGTCGTCCTTGTCGTGCGGCACGGCAATGAGTGCGCACATGTTGGTGATGCCCATCGCGACCAGACATTGCTTGAGCGCATCGTGCAGCTTGCGACCCAGCCCGCCATGGCGCACATTGCGCGCCAGGTAGATCGACGTCTCGACCGACCAGTCATATGCCTCGCGGCTGTTGAGCGGGCTCACGTAGGCATAACCCACCGGACGCCCGTCCAGCTCCATCACCAGATACGGATAGCGCTTGAGTGTACGCTCGATGCGCCCGGCGAACTCCTCAACGCTCGGCACCTCGTATTCGCAGGTAATCGCCGTCTGGCGCACATACGGCTCATAGATGGCAAGCAACGCCGGCGCGTCTTCGGGCGTCGCCAGGCGAATCGTCGGCTCGGACATCTCGGCCATACAACCCTTCCCTCTCAAAAGCAAAGGCCGCCCCGCGCCAAACCCAGGCGCAAGGCGGCCCCTCGTCATTACATCAGGCTACAGGACAGCCGCCAGCGCGTCGATGTCCTCCTGCGTCGTGGCCCAGCTGGTGCAAAAGCGCACCACCGTGTGGGTATCGTCGTACTTTTCCCAGTACTCGATCGCCGCATGCTCGCGAATGCGGGCCATGTCCTCGTTGGGCAAAATCACGAACTGCTGGTTTGTGGGCGTCTCCAAAAAGAACTGGTAGCCGCGCTCGTGCAGCACACGACGCAGCGCCTGGGCCGTCTGAATCGCCTGTCGACCAATCTCAAAATACAGGCCATCGGTAAAGAGCGCCTCAAACTGCACGCCCGTCAGGCGGCCCTTGGCCAACAGCGCGCCGTGCTGCTTAATACGCGGAATGGGATGCGCCGGAGCGTGCATGCCGCAGAACACCACAGCCTCGCCGCAAAGCGCGCCGCACTTGGTGCCGCCGATGTAGAACACGTCGCACAGCTGCGCCAGCTCGGGCAGGGTAATGTCGCACTCATCGGCCGCCAGTGCATAGGCCAGACGAGCACCGTCCACAAACAGCGGAATCTCGCGCTTCTGGCACACCGCGTGAATCGCCGCGAGCTCGGCCTTGGAGTACAGCGTGCCGTACTCGGTCGATAGACTCACGTACACGGCGCCCGGGAACACCGTGTGCTCGTAGCTCTCGTTTTCGTAGAACACCTGGATATAGTTCTCGAGATCCTCGGCGTGCATCTTGCCCTCGTAGCCGGGGATGGCGAGCACCTTGTGGCCGCCAAACTCGATGGCGCCCGCCTCGTGGCAAGCGACATGGCCGGTCTCGGCGGCAACGACGCCCTCGTAGGGCGCGAGCAGCATGTCAATCACCGTCGCGTTGGCCTGCGTGCCGCCCACCAGCAAGAACACGTCGGCATCGGGGGCCTGACAGGCCTCGCGAATCAGCTGCTTGGCACGCTCGGTGTGCGCATCGGTACCGTAGCCGGGCTGCGGCTCCATGTTGGTATCGACGAGCGCCTGCAGCACTGCCGGATGAGCACCGTGGGAATAGTCGTTGTTGAACGCGAGCATGGCAATCCTCTCTAGCCGGGCATGGGCCCGATGATTTAAACGCCGCTATTGTACGCCGCCCGGATAGGCAATGCGCGCGGCAAGGCACTCAAGTGCCAGCACCAGGGCAAAGCCGCAGCTCACGTCAGTCAAAAAGTGCGCACCGATCACAATGCGGCCAAAGGCGACGAGCGCCGCAACCGCAGCCGCCGTCCAAAAGACCACGCGACGGCGCAACGGCTTTTCCTTAAAGGCCACCGCAGGAAGCCCGGCGAGCATAAGGCCGATCGCCGCGTGCGCCGTGTGTCCGCTCGCAAACGACTTAAAGCCGTCCTTGATTACGCCGGCCGCAATATAGCTCCACTTGTCGGGGTTGCCAATCACCCACCACGGCTGAAAATTGAGCCCCGGCGTGACCTCGATCACGCGCATGCGCGGGCGCGACCACAGCGGCTTGACGATCACGTTGAGAATAATGGCCTGGGCGACCCACACGGCGAGCACCATCAACGCCCAGCGCGTAAGCTCGTCGGGCTCGGTGTCGCGCGTGAGGCGATAGACGACAAGGTTGGCAGCGATGACCAGCACAAACGTCAGCACCAACTGGACAGCGATGAGTTTGCCGCCAACCTTCAGGGACGAGACGATCTCGTAGCCGGCCAGGCCAACGTTGACGAGGATGCCGAGCACGGCGAGCCATTTGCTCCCCCTGGAGTCGGGACGCACCGCGCGCACGAGCATGACACCCGCGACGCTCGCCGTCAGCTCAAACGGCAGCTCGCCGGCGGCCTCGATAAAGCGGCCGTACATGCTGCCGATGTTGAACAGCGCGCTCGAGATCTGATAATCGAAAAAGCTGCCCACGCACAGACAGAGGCACAGGACAACCGCGATAGCAGCGGCATCTTTCTTGTAAATGTACCCGAACATGCTTTCCTTTCGATGGGGCGAAGGGTCGACCCGCAACGTGGTGGGACAAAGTTATCAGTAGTTTTTGTCCCAGGGTCGCTTGCGTTGACAGGCTCGATGCGACTATCGCACCTGGGACAAAAACTACTGATAACTTTGTCTCACCGACTTACTTGTTAGTCGTCGTCGCTCGCACCCAGCTGCTGCAGCAGCATGAGTGCGGCCGCCACAGGGCCGGTGCCGTCGTTGGCGTCGAGACCGCGGCCCAGGCCGCTGCCTGCGCCGGCGCCCGCCTTGTAGGGCACCGATAGCTTGCGGCTCTTGGGGAAGTTCACCGCGCCATAGCGAGTCTTGAGCTCAAAGGTCACCTTCTTGGGCACGTCGACGCCCAGGAAGGTAATGCGCCCGCCGCTGAGCGTGACACTCTCGAGCCCCAGGCGCTCGCCACGAATACGAATGCGCGCGCGGTTGAACAGGTTGAGCCCCGCCAACGGCAGCTCGCCATGCGCGGCCTCAGTCTCTTCCTGCACCTCGTCGATGCTCTCCAGGTCCTCGGCCGCCGCGAGCTTACGGTACACGAGCACGCGCTGATCCACCGCCGGCAGGTACTCTTCGGACAAGAAGTAGTCGGCCGGCAGGTTAATGCCCACGTTCGCCGCCTCCACGCCGGCATCGTCGTCGCCGCGCGCCTCGGCCACGGCCTGGCCCAGCATCTGCGTAAACAGGTCAAAGCCCACGCTCGACAGGTTGCCGTGCTGCTCGGCGCCCATAAGCGAGCCGGCGCCACGAATCTCCAGGTCGCGCATGGCGATGCGCATGCCGCTGCCCAGGTCCTGGAACTCGGACAGTGCGGTCAGGCGCGCCGTTGCCTCCTCGGTAAGCGGCAGCTCGCCCGGGAACATAAAGTATGCGTAGGCCTGCGTAGCCGAGCGGCCCACACGGCCCTTGAGCTGGTAGAGCTGTGCCAGGCCCAGGCGCTGCGAATCCTCGATGATAAGCGTGTTGGCGCACGCGTTGTCGATCCCGCTCTCCACGATGGTCGTGGCAATGAGCACGTCGATCTTTTTGGTCGCGAACTCGATCATCACGTCCTCGACCTCGCGCGGGCTCATCTTGCCGTGCGCCACGCCCACGCGCGCCTCGGGCGCGGCCTCGTGCACGCGCGCCACGGCGTCGTCAATGGTCTTGACGCGGTTGGACACGTAGTACACTTGGCCGCCGCGGCCCACCTCCAGGCGAATCGCCGCGCTCACCACGTCGGGGTCGTACTCCCCCACGTGCACAATCACGGGACGGCGCCCGGTCGGCGGCGTGGTGATCAGGCTCATGTCGCGCACGCCGCTCGTCGCCATCTGCATGGTGCGCGGAATGGGCGTTGCCGAAAGCGTGAGCACGTCGATCTGCTCGCGCAAGTTCTTGAGCTGCTCCTTGTGCTGCACGCCAAAGCGCTGCTCCTCGTCGATGATCACCAGGCCCAGGTTCTTGGGGTTCACATCGGCCGAAAGCAGGCGATGCGTGCCAATGAGCACATCGATCGTGCCCTCGGCAAACGCCTTGAGCGCGCGCTTTTGCTGCGCCGGCGTGCGGAAGCGGCTGAGCACCTCGACCTCAAGGCCAAACGGGGCAAAGCGCTCAAAGAACGTCTCGTAGTGCTGCTGGGCCAAAATAGTCGTGGGACAGAGCACCATGACCTGACGGCCGGAGTCCACACACTTAAACGCCGCACGCAGGGCGACCTCGGTCTTGCCAAAGCCCACATCGCCGCACAGCAGGCGGTCCATGGGCTTGGGTGCCTCCATGTCGGCCTTAATGTCGGCGATGGCCTCCAGCTGGTCGCGCGTCTCGTCGTAGGGGAAGCTCTCCTCCATCTCGATCTGCTCGGGCGTATCGGGCGGACAGGCGACACCGGCAATCGAGGAGCGGCGCGTATACAGATCGACCAGGTCAAACGCCAGCTTTTTGGCGTTCTTGCGCGCCTTGTTGGTGGCACGCGTCCAGTCGGCGGTGTTGAGCCTGGTCAGGCGCGGCTTGTCGCCGTCGGGGCCAACATAGCGCGTGATGCGGTCGACCTGCTCGAGCGGCACGTAGAGCTTGTCGCCATCGGCATATTCCAGCAAAAAGTAGTCGCGCTCCTTGCCGCCCACTTCCTGGCGCGCGATCTCGCTAAAGAGCGCGATGCCATGCGTTGCGTGCACCACGTAGTCGCCCGGCTTAAAGGGGAAGGTGATCTGCGTAATGTCGACCTTGCGGCGGCTGCGGGCACGGTTGGCATCCATGCGGGCGTTGAGGTCGGCGATCGAGAACACGGCTAGATTGGCATCGGGCACCACCACGCCCTGCGGCAGAGCGGCATCCACAAAGGTCACGCGCCCGCGCGAGATGGTGGGCACAGCGGCACCGGCGGCAGCCTGGGCCGCGCCCGCCTCGAGCGGGCGGGCGTTGAGCGCGTCGGCATGGCGCTCGCGAATCGAGGCATGGGCCCCCTGGCGGGCGGCGCGGTCGGCAGAATCCGCCGCCGCCACACGTACACGGTCGCCGATAACGCCGGCGTTTTCGGGGGCGGCAGTCAGCGACTCCTCAAAGGTAATGCCCGCATCGCCAAAGGTGAGCTCCATCGACTCGCGCGCACCGCGGTCGGGAATGGCAAACACGCAAGCGTAGCGCTTGCCCACAACCTCCTGAATGCGCGTCATAAATCGATTGTCCGAGCCCGCAATGGCCGGCTGCTCAATCTTGAGCTCGGCCGTAACTGCGCCGCCGGCACGAATCAGGCTCACGTAGTTCAGACGCTGCTGAGCACCAAAGTCGAGCTGCTGGGCACGCACGTACAGGCCGTCCAGACGGTCAATCCCCGCCTCGCCGGCACGGGCCTCGATATCCTCGTAGGCACGTAGGCAGTCGTCGAACAGCGAGCGCGGCTCGGACAGGACCACAAGTGCCTTGCCGCTCACGTGCGCCAACGGGCTCACGGTCTGGCCGTACATCACCGGCAAAAAGCGGTCGAGCTCGGGCGTGACGATGCGCGCGTCCACCATCTCGAGCAGCGCCGCCAGCTTGCTGTCGTCCTGGCTGGCGCGGTAGAGCGCCACATGCATGTTGTGGACGGCCTCGTCGGTGAGCGCCAGCTCGCGGCAGGGGAAGATCTCAATGCTGTCCTCGTTGCCGATGGTTTGGCCCGTGGAACTCACCATGCGACGGATGCGGTCGATCTCGTCGCCAAAGAACTCAATGCGCACGGGTGCCTTCTCCTGCGCGGGAAACACCTCGACGGTGTCGCCGTGCACGCGGAACAGGCCGGGCGCGTCGGCGGCGCCGGCATTGGTGTAGCCCATGCCCACCAGGCGATGCGGCACCTCGTCAAAAGGAATCTCCTCGCCCACCGCAAAAGTAGTGGACTCCCAGTAGTGGCTCTCGACCGGCGGCACGCAGCGCAGCAGCGCGCGGGCCGAGGCGACCATGATGCAGCTGTCGCCGCGTACGATGCGCCCGAGCGCCTCGCAGCGCTGGGCCACCACGGCGTCGTCGGGCGCCTGCTCGCGCCAAGGGTAGTCCTTGCGCTCGGGAAAGCGGCACACGTGCGCCAGGCCCACATAGGCGGCCAGACTGCGTGCGGCGCGATCGGCCGCATCCTCGCCACTCACAATGTAGACCGTGGGGCGCGGGCGACGCGCAAACTGGGCTGCCGCCATAAGCGTGCGACCCGACTGCGACACGGCCAGCGTCACGTCCTCGCCGGCATCGAGCCCGGCCTCGACGGTCTGCAGTGCCTCGGCAGTGTAGAGCTGCGCGGCTATACGGTGAATGAGCATGCTGTTCCTCCGGCATTGCAACGCCAAAAGCCTGCCGGGGCAAGCTCGGCAGGTCGTACGTCAAATACATTGTCTGTCATGGTAGCGCATGGAGAGGACTCCGGCTCAAGGGCAAACCTAGCCCCGCAAAAAACGCCAGACGAAGATGCGTTCCGCCCTACCCCGCTACGCACACGCTGGGGCACAAATCTGCCAGCGGGCACTCGTCACACTTGGGTTTGCGGGCGTCGCAGATCTCGCGACCAAAGGTGATCCACTGATGGTTGACCGACTCCCAATACTCGTGCGGCAGAATCTTGAGCAGATCCTGCTCGGTCTTGAGCGGCTCCTTGGCATGCGTCTTGGGACTCAGCATTAGGCGATGCGCGATGCGGTTGACGTGCGTATCGACCGCAATGCCCTCGACAATGCCAAACCCCACGTTGAGCACGATGTTCGCCGTCTTGCGCCCCACGCCCGGCAGCTTGACGAGCTCTTTCATGTCGGCCGGCACCTCGCCGCCATAGTCGGCGACGATCATCTGCGCGGCCTCGACGGCATGCTTGGCTTTGCTCTTGTAGAAGCCGAGTGACTTGATGGTGTCCGCCACGTCAGCCACGCTCGCCCCGGCCATGGCCTCGGGCGTGGGCCACTGGGCAAACAGCCGCGGCGTCACCTTGTTGACCTGCATATCGGTCGTTTGCGCCGAAAGCAGCACCGCGATCAGCAGGCGGAAGGGATTCTCGTGGTCCAAAAAGCACTCGACCGGGCCATAGCGACGGTTGAGGCGCTCGCACACCTCGATGGCGCGCTCGCGCTTGGCGGCATTGGTCTCGCGTGGCATAACGACTCCTCAGCTCAACGGCACAATAAACTTATGGGCACAATTGTCCCACGTCCGAGACGCTTACGCCTCCAAGAATGCGCCGGTCTGACGGCTCCACAGGCTCGCGTACTCGCCACCCGCCTCGACGAGCTGCGCATGCGTGCCGTCCTCGACAATCTCACCATCGGCCAGCACCACAATGCGGTCGAGCGCCGCCACGGTGGACAGGCGGTGCGCCACCACAATGGAGGTGCGCCCGCGCATCAGGTTTTCGAGCGCCTCCTGCACCAGCGCCTCGGACTCGCTGTCCAGGGCAGAGGTCGCCTCGTCGAGCACTAGAATCGGCGCGTCGGTGAGGATGGCGCGGGCGATAGCCACGCGCTGACGCTGGCCGCCCGAGAGCTTGACGCCGCGCTCACCCACCATGGTGTCAAAGCCACGGGGCAATCGGTCGATAAACTCCAGGGCATTGGCCAGGCGCGCGGCCTCACGAATTTGCTCGTCGGTGGCGTCGGGGCGGCCGTAGGCGATATTCTCGCGAATGGAGCGATGGAACAGCAGCGCCTCCTGCGGCACGTAGGCAACCTGGCGGCGCAGGCTTTGCTGCGTGCAGCGCGAGACATCCTGACCGTCCACGAGCACGCGGCCGCCCTGGACATCGTCCAGGCGCAGCAGCAGCTTGGTGAGCGTCGTCTTACCCGAGCCCGATTTGCCCACCAGGCCCACGCGCTGGCCCGCCGCCACATGAAGTGTCAGGTCATCGAACACGTTCTCGCCCGCCGCAGCGTCACGGTACGCAAAGCTCAGGTGCTCAAAATCAATCGCGCCCTCGGTTACTTTGAGCTCAGGGGCGTCCGGGTCGTCTGCCACCAAACGTGGCTCGTCCAGCACGCGCGTCATCTCGGCCGCATCGCCCAGCGCGCGGTTGATGCGCTGCATCATGGAACTCACGTAGTTCAGGCGCATGGTGAGGTTATAGGTGTAGGTAAAAATCATGACGAGCGAGCCGGCCGAGATGCCAAACCACGCGTTGCCGCCCGCCACGAACGCACTCACCACGGCCATGGTGATGACGATAAGGCCCGAGGTCGTAAAGTTGCGCTGCATCATGGCGTGCATCGAGACCGTCTCGGCGTCGCGCGCGGCACGATCGGCGGCGTCGAACAGATCGCGTTCGAAGTCCTCGCGTCCGCAGGTCTTGACGGCCAAGATGTTCGTGACCGCGTCGGAGAGCACGCCCGAGAGCTTGTTCTGTGCGGCGGACGTCGCGGCCGAAAGCGGCATGATGCGCTTGTACATAAGCCAGACAAACGCGATGTAGACGACCATGATGCCCACCAGGATCACGGTAAACGTCGGTACCACCGGGGCGAGTGCGGCCACGGTGCAGATGACCGAGGTGATGGTGGGGATGAGCGAATACACCGTCACGTCCACCAGTCCCGTGTAGCCGCTCATAAAACGGCTTGTCTGGCTCACAAGCGATCCGCCAAAGCGGCTGGTATGGAATGTCATGGATTGGTTGGAGAGCGTGTCGAAGCACAGGCGCGCCAGGTGGTAGTTGCCTGCGATCTCGAGCTTGTAGACGGTGTAGTCCTGCAGCTTGGAGAGGATCTGACCCACCAGGTTAACGAGTACGAGCGCCAGGATATAGGGGCCGAAGACCTCGAATACTTGATCGCCCGCCACGGGGCCGGCCTGGACGCGGTCGACGATGAGGGCCATCACGTAGGTGTTGGCAAACGTGAGCAAAAAGATGTAGCCCGCCGACGAGAGCACCGAGAGAAAGACAATCAGCGGCTGCGTGCGCGTGACACCCCAAAACCGCTGCAGCGTGCGGCGCACGGTGGAGCGGCTGAGCGGACTGGTGCTTCTCTGAGACATGGGCTTCCTTTCGCATCTGATAGGGCGAAACGCCATTGTTGCACATTGAAGCGCACTTCAGGCAAGCGCGATGCGAAAAGCGCCCGCGCCGTGCTTGCGCAGGCGCCCCGCCGTCAGATGCAGCTAGTCCTCGTCTTTTTGGTCTGCGGGCAGGTCTGCGGACTCCAAGCCCAAAATCGCGTCGGCCTCCCGCGCGTCTTCCAGCGCGTCGATGTCCTTGAGTTTGCGCTCCATGACGTTGGTGCGCGTGGTAATGATGCCCTCGACCGTTTTGCCCGCGGTCTCGATCTGCTGCTGGGCGCGGCGCAGCGCCGCCTGATAACGCGGCAGCTCGGCCTTGACGGCGGAGAGCACGCGCAGTACGTCGTCGGTACGTTTTTGCAGCCTAAACGTCTGGTAGCTCATCTGCAGGCTGTTGAGAATGGCGGCCATGGTGCTGGGGCCGGCAACGTTGACGTGATAGTCGCGGCCCAGGGTCTCAATAAGCCCGGGGCGACTGACGACCTCGGCATACAGGCCCTCAAACGGCACGAACATAATGCCAAAGTTGGTGGTCGCGGGTACGCTCAGGTACTTTTCGCAGATGTCCTTTGCCTCGCGCTTCACCATCATATCGAGCGCCTTGCGCGCAGCGGCAACGGCCTCCGCGTCGCCCGACTCCTGCGCGTCGAGCAGGTGCTCGTACGCGTCGCCCGGAAACTTGGAGTCAATCGGCAACAGCACGGGGTCGCCCTCGTCCACCGGCAGCTTGACGGCAAACTCAACGCGTTCCGAGGCGCCGGGCTTGGTGGCGACGTTTTCCAGATACTGGTCGGGCGTGAGGATGTCCGCCAGGATCGCGCCCAGCTGCACCTCGCCCAAAATGCCACGCGCTTTGACGTTGCCCAGCACGCGCTTAAGGTCGCCCACGCCGGTGGCGATAGACTGCATGTCGCCCAGGCCCTTGTACACGGCCTCGAGCTGGTCGCTCACCTGCTTAAACGACGCCGACAGGCGATCGTTGAGCGTACGGGAGAGCTTCTCGTCCACCGTCGCACGCATCTGATCGAGCTGCACGTTGTTGTCTTTGCGGATGGCGCCCAACTGGGCATCGACCGTCTCGCGCACCTTGTCCAGGCGGTGCTCGATGCCTTCGCGGTTGGCGCCAAGCTGTTGGGCCGTCTCGCGGCGCAGGTCATCCATACGGTCACCCGCCTGCGAGAACTCGCGCGCAATGGTCAGGTAGCGCTGCTGCTCTACGGCGGCGTCGGTCGTCTGCTGCTGCGCGATGGCATTGGCCGTGCGGCGGGTTTCGATCAACGCGACGTTCAGGGTGTCGAGCGTGCTGTTGGCCTGCTCGAGCGCTGCCAGCGTTTCCGCGCTACTGTCGCCACGCTCCCGCAACTCGGCACGCAGGCTCTTGAGCTGGAGGGCGCAAGCCACAGCAACCCCCACCGCCACCAAGGCGATCACAACAAGCACAATATCAATAGCAGACATAAACTCCGCCCAACAAACCCAATCGATTATCAATCAAAACCGCGATCAATCTTACCCCGCCATACACACGGATCACTCACTGCCTTGCAGACAAATTTCTCTTATAGCCGCGGGCGTTAAAACGCTAGCTCTCCCAGCCGGCGCGGATGGTTGTTATGACGTCACCTAGGCGCTGGCCCAGGGCCGCTAGATGTTGAAGCACCTCGTTGGGCGATGCGCCGTTGAGGATGCACGTGAGGGCATACGACGCCAGAAAGATGGCCGCAAGCCCCAACGGGATGAGCACGATCATCGCCAATGTGCGCAGGCGCTGGCCCAAACGGCGGCGGCGCGCGCGGCGTTTGTCGAACGCGAGCTCCTGCGCATATGAATCTTGCTGTACGGAATAGGCCTCTGGCGCCGATTCACACCCGGGCACAGCTGCAGGTACAGCAGCGGGCACGACGTTTTGCACAGGCGCCTGGTTGGCAACCCCTTGCATTTGCATCTCCATGAGTCGTTGCTGCTGACGCAGCATGCGCTCAGCTTGTTGCTGCGGAGTCTCAAGAAACAGATCCATGTTGGCCTCCAAAATCGGGGCATTCGACGCTTACGGCCAGCATCCCGCACCGCCATGACCGCGGCAACGCAATCGCCGGCAATAGCCACAAAGTTTCTTTTGCTCAAAAGCTGTCGAAAAGCTCAACAACTCCCCTACCAGCACTTTCTCTGAGCTTTTTTCGCCAGCAATCTTTTGGCCTTCCACCCTTACGCCAGCTGACCAAAATCTAACCAAAAGCTTGACGAAAATTGTGGAGACCGGGACCTCAAATAAAACGTGACAGCCCCAAGCGAAGCAGCCTGGACAGTTAGTTCAGATATGTATAAATCAGACCCCCCACAGAAGGGCCGACACGCTCCGTTTGCCGCATTTTAGTCCCCCATAACGGACATCAAAGACCCAAAGTCAGGCGTAACAGGCATCCAAATGACGCCCAACAGACCTCCAAGGACCCAAAAGACAGCCATCGAGCGATTGGAAAATACGAATCTGAACTAACTGTCCATCCCCACACAAAACGTGCCGCCCCATAGGGGGCGGCACACAAACTTTAATATCAGCTTTTCTGTAGCGAGCACGCGACGACCCAACGCCGGGGCGCGGGGCGGGGAGATACCTTCCCCTCGCGCGACTCTGCGAAGCCGTGAGCGAGAGGGGAAGGTATCTCCCCGCCCCGCGCCCCGCAGCAGCCAGCGCCACGCGCTAGTAGTTCACCATCTGCTCCTCAAAGTACGCCTTCGGGTGGTTGCACACCGGGCACACCTCGGGCGCCTCGGCACCAACATGCAGGTGTCCGCAGTTCAGGCACTTCCACACCTTTACACCCTCGCGCTCAAACACCTCGCCCGACTCAATGCGCTCGACGAGCTTGTTGTAGCGCTCCTCGTGAGCCTTCTCGACAGCAGCGACGCCGCGGAACTTCGCGGCGATCTCGGCAAAGCCCTCCTCCTCGGCGGTCTTGGCAAACTCGTCGTACATCTCGGTCCACTCGTAGTTCTCTCCCGCGGCGGCATCGCGCAGGTTATCCAGAGTGCTGGGAACGGCGCCATCGTGCAGATACTTAAACCACAGCTTGGCGTGCTCGGACTCGTTGCCCGCCGTCTCGGCAAAGATATTCGAGATCTGAACGTAGCCGTCCTTTTTTGCCTTGGATGCATAGTAGCGATACTTGGTGTGCGCCTGAGACTCACCGGCAAAAGCGGTCTCGAGGTTCTTCTTGGTTTGAGAGCTCTCAAAATCCATAGGTGTACTTCCCTTCAATACATGCCGCCCATAGGCTTTGAGCGGCCTTATTTTATGGTACCCCCTGCCGAAAATCTAAACCTTAAAATTCGAGCGGGCTACACACTCAGCCAACGATCGTCCTCGGAGCGGCAAAAGCCCTCGCGCTCCAGATCGGCCAGAATACTCGCGACCAGCTCACACTCGACCGGCGCTCGACCGGCCGCCGCCTCCATCTCGTCAACGCCTGCGACGGCCTCATCGAGCGTAATCCCCGCCGGCTGGTCATCGCGCGCTGCCAGCAACATGCGCACGATATGCGCGCGCTTTTGGCGACGCGAGCCCTCAAACTTTGATTGACGGCTATAGCCCGCCGAGCGCCTGGACGGATTGGGCAACGTCTTTTTTAGATATGCGCCGTAATCTAGCAACGCGTAATACCACGCGCGCGGCGTATCGGCATCATCGAGCGGCACGGCAAAGGGAGCGATCTTGTCGAGCGCCGCACCGGGGGCCGCCGGACAGGCCGCCTGAATCAGCGGCACCAGTTCGCGATCGGGAACGGCGGGCACATCGGGAAAGAAATGATGCAGAAAGACCGTGCGCACGTTGGTCTCCAGATACACACCCGGAAGATCAAACGCAAACGACCGGATACCTTGCGCCGTTGCCGGGCCAATACCAGGCAGAGCGACCAAGTCACGCGTCTCGTGCGGAAACTCCCCGCCCCAATCCTCTACGACCCGTTGAGCGGCCCCGTGAAGCGCCAGAGCGCGTCGGTTGTAGCCCATGCCCTGCCAAGCATCTAAAACATCGGAAGGCACGGCCTGAGCGAGCGCCTGGACGGTCGGAAAACGATCGAGCCACGCCGGCATGCGCGTCTCCACGCGCGGAACCTGTGTCTGCTGCAGCATGACCTCGGAGAGCCAGATGATATATGGGTCGCGCGTGCGGCGCCACGGAAGGTCGCGATAACGCAGGACCCCTTCCGAACGAATCATCGAACGAAAGGGGTCCTGAATCATGGCAATGCTCCTTATGCGGCGCTATTCCTCCCGGCAGGCGCACGCACAGGTGGCGTACTCGGGAAACGCATCGCGATCGGCGAACTTGGGATCGACAGCCGGGAACTGGCGATGGGCGACGATGTCGCCAAGCGAAACGGAATCGAGGTAGTCGCGCATCAACGCCTGGGCTCCGGCCCACAGGGGATGATAGCAGCACGTGCCCATGCGCGCACAGTCACCATCGGGCGCGGTGCAATCGTTCATAACCATAGGGCCCTGAACAGCCTCGACGACCTGGCGGATGTTGACATCGTCCGGACTGACCTTGAGACGCATTCCACCGTGGACGCCACGCAGGCTCTCCACAATACCGGCCTGGACCAAACCGTGTTGGATCGAACGGGCAAACGAATACGGGACATTGACCTCTTCGGCAGCGGTGCGAACAGAAAGCAAACGCTCCGGGTCCTCGGCAAGCATCGCCAGCATACGAAGGGCGTAATCAGTCTTCCTCGATATGTCCATTTTTCCCCTTTCAAGGAATACGAACAGCTCGAACGAGCTCCGGGGCCGAGCTTGTGTCGAGACGCTAAATGACCGCTAGGACATCCAAATGATAAATAGGATATCCACTGAGTGCCGCGCTTGGAGCGAAATGCATCAGATGCGGCCTACAGTGCAATTTAGTATAACCTAACCCCCTGTCTCGTTGAACAGGTGTTGCGCAACAAAGCTGCTGTTTAGACAGATATACTTATTGGATTTTACTTGCGTTCCCGAAGGCGCGGGGATTCTGGGCGAAGATGCGCTAGGGCGATCGTTCTATCGAAACAAAGTGCATCAAACGCAAAAAGCCACGTCCGAAGACGTGGCTTTAATTGCGTTGGCGGGAAGTACGGGGCTCGAACCCGCGACCTCCGACGTGACAGGCCGGCGCTCTAACCAACTGAGCTAACACCCCGTG
>UQMY01000023.1 GCA_900542325.1 uncultured Collinsella sp.
ATTTTCCGGTTCGACGAACAGCCGATCGTGTCAAATTTGGTCTAACAGAGCCTTTTCAAAAGCGTCCCCTTCATTTGCGAAAACGTCCACGCCTGGCCCAATTGTGTGCCCTGGCTAACACGCCCATGATAAGTTTCTTACGGTTAACTCTCAAGCCGTTAGAAAGGAATCTCATGGCAAAGGGATCAAAAAAAGGAAGGCGGCGGCATCGGCGAGCTACTTGCATATGCCGGTGACCGTAAATTCCTAACGTATTTGGGCATGGCCCTCTCGGCGTTCTCGCAGCTGTTGAGCTTTGGCCCGTACGTGTGCATCTGGCTTGTTGCGCGAGACCTGATTGCCGTGGCGCCCAACTGGAGCGAGGCCGCCGACATCGCGATGTATGGTTGGTGGGCTGTTGGTTTTGCCCTGGCAAGCATCGTGGTCTATTTCGTGGGACTCATGTGCACGCACCTGTCCGCGTTTCGCTGCGCGTCCAATATCCGCAAGGCTACGAGCGAGCATCTGCTTAAGCTGTCGCTTGGCTACTTTGACACGCACGCCACCGGTGAGCTGCGCCGTATCGTAGACGGCTGTGCCGCTTCCACCGAGACGCTGCTCGCACACATGCTGCCCGATATCGCCGGTGCCACCGCCATGGTCGTGGGCCTGCTTGTGCTGCTATTTGCCCTCGATTGGCGTTTGGGCGCGGCATGCTTAATCTCGGTCGTCGTTTCGTTTTGCGCCATGGCCACCATGATGAGCGGCAAGGGCGCCGAGTTTATGAAGGCTTACATGGGCGCGCTGGTCAAGATGAACAAGACCGGCACCGAATACGTACGCGGCATCCCCGTGGTCAAGGTATTCCAGCAGACGGTCTACTCCTTTAAGGCGTTCCACGATGCGATCGCCGAATACGCCGATATGGCGCAAAACTATGCGGGTACGTTTTGCCGGGGTCCGCAGGTGCTCAACCTTACTGCGCTCAACGGCCTTGTGGCATTTCTTTTGCCTGTGGCGCTGCTGCTGGCGCCGGGCGAGACGGACTTCGCGCACTTTATGGTCAATTTTACGTTTTACGCGATCTTTTCGGCCGTGGTGCCGACGGCCATGACCAAGCTTATGTTTGTGGGCGAGGCCTCTCAGATGAGTGCCGATTCGCTGGCTCGCATTCGAAGCGTCATGGGTTCCAAACAGCTCTCCGTGCCTGCCCAGCCCAAGCACTCCGCCGGTAGCGATGTGCGCTTTGAGGACGTGAGCTTTACGTACGAAGGTGCCGAAGCACCTGCCGTTAGCCATGTGAGCTTTAACGTTTCCGCGGGTAGCACCCTCGCCCTGGTGGGTCCCTCGGGCGGCGGTAAGTCGACCTGCGCAAGCCTGATCCCGCGTTTTTGGGATGTTTCCTCGGGTCGTGTGCTCGTGGGCGGCGTAGACGTTCGCGACATGGATCCGCACGAGCTCATGGACCAGGTCGCCTTTGTGTTTCAGACCAACCAGCTGTTCCGCCAAACACTTGCCGATAACGTGCGCGCCTCCAAGCCTGGGGCCACTGACGACGAAGTGCGCGCGGCCCTCTCCGCAGCTCAGTGCGACGACATTGTGGCCAAGTTTCCACAGGGCATCAATACCATGCTCGGTGCCGGCGGAGCATATCTTTCGGGCGGCGAGGTCCAGCGCGTGGCACTTGCCCGCGCGATCCTTAAAGACGCGCCTATCGTGGTGCTCGATGAGGCCACAGCATTTGCCGATCCCGAGAACGAGGCGCTCATCCAGCGTGCCTTTAGCAAACTGGCGGCGGGTCGCACGGTCATTATGATCGCGCACCGACTCTCGACTGTAGTGGGCGCAGACCAAATCGTGGTGCTCAACCAGGGCAGCGTGCAGGAGACTGGCACCCATGCCGAGTTGCTGTCCCAAGAGGGTCTGTATGCCAAGATGTGGGCCGAATACGAACAGGCCGCGAGCTGGAAAATCACTGCAGCGACCGCGGATGTCGCCGCCGCGAAGGGAGGCGAGGCCTAAATGTTCGCCTCATTCCAAAAGAAGTATTTCCTATCCGATAAAGGCGTCGCCGGCGTAAAACGCGGCATTTTCTGGACCACGCTCACTAATCTCATTACCATGGCCGGCATGGGCTTATTGTTCCTGGTCATGGCCGGTTTTGTCGAACATCTCGCCACCGGTGCCGACCTGCCGGATGCCCTGCCGATTGTGGGCGGCCTCCTGGTCTTTTTCGTGTTGCTTTTTGCCTCTAACTGGCAGCAGTATTACTACACCTACTGCATCTTTTACGAGGAGTGCGGCAAGCAGCGTGTGGAGATTGCCGAGCGCTTACGCAAGCTGCCGCTGTCGTTTTTTGGCCGTCGTGATCTGGCCGATTTAACCGAGACCATCATGGGCGACGTCCAGGCCATGGAGCACGCCTACAGCCACGTGCTGGGAGAGCTTTGGGGTGCCATCATCGCAAGCGCCATTGTGTTCGTGGCGTCGCTGTTCTTTTGCTGGCAGCTGGCGATCGCGGCGTTTTGGAGCGTGCCCGTGGCCTTTGCCGTGCTGTATCTGACACGCGGCCCCATGACCCCGGTGTTCGACCATGTGCGCGCCGAGAAGGTCAAGGTTACCGAGGCGATCCAGGAGACGCTCGACTGCGTGCGCGAGATCCGCGCCACCAACCAGGAGACTCATTATCTTGAGGGGCTCAACGCCGTGATCGATGCCGAGGAGCGCGAGACCACCAAAGGCGAGCTCGCCAATGGGCTTTTGGTCAACTCCGCCTTTGCCATCCTGCGCCTGGGGATTGCCACCACGTTGGTCACGGGCGCTGCGATGGTCGCCTCCGGCCAGGTCGACTTTTTGATGATGTTTGCCTTCCTGCTTATGGTGAGCCGCATCTATGCGCCCTTTGATCAGGCGCTGATGCTGATGTCCGAGCTGTTTGCCGCCGAGTCGTCGGCCAAGCGCATGCGTTCCATCATGGAAGAGCCCGTGGCGCGGGGCAGCGAGAAATTTGAGCCCGTGGGCCACGATGTGGTGTTCGATCACGTGGCATTTGGCTATGGTGCGGGCGAGGACGGCCGCGCCGGCGAGAAAGTTCTTACCGACGTGAGCTTTACCGCCAAGGAAGGCGAAGTTACGGCACTGGTCGGTCCTTCGGGTTCCGGCAAGTCTACGGTGAGCCGCCTGGCTGCGCGCTTTTGGGACGCCACCGAAGGCACGGTCACCGTGGGTGGCGTGGATGTTGCGAGCGTGGATCCCGAGGTGCTGCTGCGCGACTACGCCATTGTGTTCCAAGACGTGCTGCTCTTTGACGACACGGTGATGGGAAACATCCGTCTTGGTCGTCGCGATGCCACCGATGAGGAAGTGCTTGCTGCCGCGCGTGCCGCCAACTGCGACGAGTTTGTGAGCCGCATGCCGCAGGGCTACAACACCATGATCGGCGAGAACGGCTCCAAGCTGTCCGGCGGTGAGCGCCAGCGCATCTCTATCGCCCGTGCGCTGCTCAAAGACGCGCCTATCGTGCTGTTGGACGAGGCGACGGCGAGCTTGGATGTGGAGAACGAGACCGTGGTTCAGCAGGCGCTCTCCCGTCTGCTTGCAGGTAAGACGGTTATCGTTATTGCCCACCGTATGCGTACGGTGGAAAATGCCGACAAAATCGTTGTACTCAAGGATGGTGTGGTTGCCGAGCAGGGCACTCCGGCGCAGCTCAAGGCGGCAGGTGGAGAATTCGCCCGCATGGTGGCGCTGCAAAAGGAAGCAGCTACCTGGCAGTTGTAAGAAGGGGCAAAGGGACAGTCCCTTTCTCACATTGACAATCGGTTACTCCGCATCGCTAATTTTCAAAAGGTTAGCCATGGCTGACCTAGATAGTTAGATAAAATTGAGATATTTCAAAAGCGTGCTCGAGCAAACTTATTTACTCGGGTGCTGAGGCACCGTGCCGCGTCCAATGCGGCAAAAGGGAGAAGCAACATGAAGAAGTCGACGTTCAATACCCTGCTTGTCGGTGGCGGTTTTCTGCTTGGCACGGCCGGCATCAAGCTGCTTACCAGCGCTCCGGTCAAGAATGCCTGCGTGCAGGGTATCGCGTGTGGCATGCGCATCAAGAACGGCTACCAGGACATGGTCGAGCAGGCCAAGGCTAATGTCGACGACATGGTTGCCGAGGCTGCTTACATCACCCAGAGCGAGGCCGCTGCTGACGAGGCAGCCGAGTAACGCTCCCAGGCACAAACTATGAGATTCTCGATTATCAGCGAGATCCCCGGCAGGACCCGTCTTCAATTGGCGGGTCCTGTGCCAGAGAGCGATCTCGATGCACTTCTTAAGCTCAGCGGCGATATCGACGGCGTGCACAAGGTGCGCGTCTATGGCCGTATTGGCCAGATGGCGCTCGAATACGACGAGCCACGTCGCGCGAGCGTGCTCGACGCCTTGGGCGCACTCGATGCTCAAGCTATCGCTGATGCCAAGTCGGGCTATGTGATGCAGCTTGAGCCGCGCAAGCACAAACTCGTTATGGACCTGGCGACACTCGTCGGCGCCCACTACGCGCGCCGCTGGTTCTTGCCGACGCCTCTGCGTGCGGTGTTTGTCGTGGCCGGTTACATGGCATTTTTGCGCGCCGCCCTTCATGAGCTGGCGCAGCCGCGCCTGACCGTTCCCGTGCTCGACGCTTCGGCCATCGGTATCTCGTTTGTCAAACGTGATGTCGATACCGCGGGCCAGACGATGTTCCTGCTCAATGTGGGCGAATTGCTCGAGGACTACACACGCGCCATGAGCGAAAACGAGCTCATCAACTCGCTGCTCGACGTGCCTGATAAGGCACAAAAAGTGGTCGGCGACACCGAGGTGAGCGTTGCCGCCACCGAGCTTGAGCCCGGCGATCTGGTCGCCGTGCGCACTGGCATGTCCATTTGCATCGACGGTGTTGTCGAGCAGGGGAGCGCTATGGTCAACCAGGCGACCCTGACCGGCGAGCCGCTGGCCGTTGAGCGCAGCGTGGGCGACGACGTGTTCGCCGGTACCGTCGTGGAAGACGGCAGCATCTTGGTGCGCGTGCGCGCCAACACGGCGCAGACCAAACTGCGCTCGATCGTCTCGCTCGTGCAGACGGCCGACTCGCTCAAGTCCGAGGGCCAGTCGCATATGGAGGACCTCGCCAACAAGATCGTCCCGTGGAACTTCCTGCTCGCGGGCCTGGTTGCGCTCACCACGCGCAGCCTTATCAAGACCTCGGCGGCGCTGATGGTCGACTACTCGTGCGCACTCAAGCTCACGGGTTCCGTCGCCGTCATGACCGCCATGAGCGATGCCGCCAAGATGGGCGTCATGGTCAAGGGCGCGAAGTACTTTGAGTCGTTTGCCAAGGCTGACACCATCGTGTTTGATAAGACCGGCACGCTTACCGAGGCGCAGCCGCGCCTGGCTTGCGTGCTGACGACAGATGGCTGGAGCAAGGACGAGGTCCTGCGCCTTTCCGCTTGCTTGGAGGAGCATTTCCCGCATCCGGTGGCGCGTGCCGTGGTCAACGCCGCCCTCGAGCGCGGGCTCGAGCACCGCGAGCGCCATGCCGCGGTCGAGTACATCGTGGCGCACGGCATCGCTTCGTCCATCGAGGGGCGTCGCGCCATTATCGGTTCGGCGCACTTTGTATTTGAGGACGAGGGTGCGCAGCTCGAGTCCGACATCAAGGAGCAAATCGAGCTCCAGATGCAAGGCCTGTCGCCGCTGTATCTGGCGGTCGACGGCAAGGTCGTCGGCGTGCTCGGCATCGAGGATCCGCTCAAGCCCGGCGTCCGTGAGGCCATCGCCGACCTACATGCGCTGGGCGTCAAGCATGTCGTTATGCTCACGGGCGATTCGGAGCGCACGGCCGAGCGCATTGCGCGCGAGGCGGGTGTCGACGAGTTTAAGGCCGAGCTGCTGCCCGAGGACAAGTACGCCTATGTGGAGCGCATTAAGGGTGAGGGGCGCCACGTTGCCATGGTGGGCGACGGCGTCAACGATTCGCCGGCGCTCGGTTTGGCCGACGTGGGCTTGGCGATGGGTGGCGGAAGCGACATCGCCAAGGAGGTCGCCGATATCATCCTGACCGATACGGATCTTGCCGCGATCGTGCGCCTGCGCCGCATGAGTCAGGGTCTCATCGACCGTCTGACGAGCTCCTATTCTAAGGTGATGCTCACCAACTCAGCGCTCTTGGCGCTGGGCATTACCGGCGCGATTACCCCGCAGGCGTCGTCGCTGCTGCACAACGGCTCGACGATTGCCTACAGCCTGAGCAACGCCAAGGCATATCTGCGTTAACAGACGTGTTCACCCACGTTATCTGGCCTGCGCCCAGACGGCATCGGTGTCGTCCGGGCGCAGGCCTTTTGCATTTGACCATGTGCTAGCTTCTTTATATAGTGGTGCTAGCAGGGCTAGCAATTGAAGGGAGCGGGTCAACGTGGGTGCTGTTAGCGGCATGGCGCAGGTGAACGTTCGCGTGGATCGCCAGGTCAAGGACCATGCGGAGGAAGCGTTGCGGCTTTCGGGCGGGTCACTGCCCGAGCTCATCAAAAAGGTGGTGGCCAAGGTCGCGCAGGGCGGCGGGCAGTGCGAGGAAGTGCTTGCGGCCATCGGCGACCGGCGGCAGACCGTCGCGTCCGATACTCCGTTCGCCGCATCATGGGCGGTGGCAGACCGGCTTTATGCAAATCTGGGCATCGCTACGTCGCCCGTATCCGACGATCGCGATTGGGACACAATCTATTCCGAAGCCATGGACGAGCGCTATCGCCAAAAGGGGATGATCCTGTGAGCGGAGCCCCTCTTAAGATCATGGTGGATGCCAACGTTTGGGTCGATTCGTTTTGCGCCGACCATGCCGAGTCGCTCGCTGCTCGTGCCTTTATTGGGCAGGCGGCGGAGGCAGGGGCATTGATGTTCTTTCCGGTGCATATCGCCAAGGACGTGCTGTACGTTGTCCAACACGAGCTGAAGCGTAGCGTTCTTGCCAGTGGGGGAGCGCTCGACGAGGCATCTGCCCGTGCAATTGGCGATGCGGCGCTGGCGTTTGTTCGGAACATGACCGAAAACGCCACGGCCGTGGGTGCAGATGCGTCGGACCTTTGGCTGGCCGACAAATACTTAGCGCTCCATCGCGATTACGAGGACAACTTGGTACTCGCCGCATGCAAACGCGCGCAGGTCGATTACTTGGTGACCAACGATCGCAAGCTGCTCGAACATGCCGATCTTGCAGCAAAGATCCCGCGCCAAATGATGCCGATTCTTGCTTTGGCCAAACGCGGCAGCGCGGTTATCGGTTGACGCGAACTGTTTGCGGGCCCCTTGGACGACGATGCGCCAAGGGGCCCGCGTCTGCTATTTACAAAAGCTCGGCCTTGATGGCGGGACTTTCTGCGAGCTGCTCGGCTGCCTTTTCGTCGGAGCTGTCGAGTGCTGCCAGACTGCGGTAGACCCACTCGTTGACCTGGGTGTTCTTGACGCCTGCGGTCTGCATAAGGGCGCCTACCTCGCGGATTGCTGCGAGCAGATCGGCTTTGGGACCCGCGAGCTCGACCTCGATGCCGTGGTAGGCGGCCACGCCGCGGTTCTCACTCACGTGGTCGATAAAGCCCTCGACGGTCTCAAGCTGCTGGGCGAGTGCTGCATCATCGTCAGCGTCCAGCGCAACAAGGGCGTTCGAAACCGTGAGGGCGGGATGTCCGCAGGGGACAAAGCCTTCGATGACATCCATAGCTTCGGTAATGGTTGAGCCCAGGCCTGCGAGGGCATTGACGAGTTGCTGCTTGGTATCCATAACGGTCCTTTCGACGGGTCAATTTTGCTTGGCGAAAATATACGTGACGCGATCGGTAACAAAAGTGCGAAGTATGGTGCACATTAGGGTCTTCACAGCTCGTGCATAGAACAGCTGTCCGCTTTCAGAACGTGGTAAGATAACACTCCACAAGCGGGGCTTGCCCTGCATGTTCCTTGAAAAGTCGACGGCTGTTGGGTGCTTTTGTGCCCGATGCCATCCAGACTTTCCCAGCATTCGGGGGCGACTGGTTTCGACACGATAGCTCTGAGAGAGGAAGCAAGCCGAGGTCTCCTCGCCTCGTTAAACAGGGGTACCGTCAAATTGAATTGACAACAACTCTTCTTTTGAGCCTATGGCTCTCGCTGCTTAATTTATAGCGGCGCGTCAACCCGGTGATTTCTCCGACACCGGCGCGACGTCATTTTAGGGGAATGCTCCTGCGCACGTAATCGGTATGGCGCAGGCTAAGACCGAACCGGTTAGGACGCCGCGAGCGTGTCGCTGCGCGCAAAGTGTCCGAGACAAAACCAGCGACTGAGCTTGGAGATGCCAATCAGGGGGCTTTCGTGGACCGGAGTTCGATTCTCCGCGCCTCCACCAATAGTTACAAGCAGGTAGAGAAGTGTCTCTACCTGCTTTTTTATTACATATAGATACCGCGGAGAATCGAACTCTGTGCAGGGCGCGGGCGTAAAGAAAACGCGTAAGCGTTTTTAGCCCGCGGGCGAGGACGCCGGCAGGCGGCCGAAGCCGGTGCGGATTTGCGAAGCAAATACGCGGATTCTCCGCGCAAAGCCGCGACCCAAAACGGATGCGATGTTTATCGAATTTCTGCCTGCCGTGCCCCGCATCAGCGGATCCCCCCTGTACCGCGGAGAATCGAACTCTGCGCAGGGCGCGGGCGCAAAGAAAACGCCGCGGCAACGCAGAGTGGGGCGCGCTTTCCCAACGGCGGCCCAGACGGAAAATCCATCCCGGAATTCCGGCTCAGACTGGGATGCGGTTTCCGGATGACGCCTCAAGCGGAAAGTCCATCCCAGAATTCGCGCCCAGAACGGGACATGCTTTCCGGATGCCTGCTCAAGCGGAAACTGCAACCCGGAATTTGCTCTGAGAACGGGATACACTTTCCGCTTCACCTGCCGCCTCAAAAAAACCTGCGCGCCCTCCATCCCAAAACTGGGTAGAAGAAAGCCAAAACGCAATCGCAGGAGGTCAATATGACTGCAGAAGATAAGGCAAAGAACGCCGGCAAGGTCGCGCTCGTCTTGGAGGGCGGCAGTTTTCGCGGGCAGTTTACCGCCGGCGTGCTCGACGTTCTCATGGAGGCCGGTGTCGAAATTCCGGCGGTGTACGGCGTCTCGGCCGGTGCGCTCAATGGCGTCAACTACAAGTCGCACCAGATCGGTCGCACCAACCGAGTCAATTTGACCTTCTGCAACGACAACCGCTACATGGGCGCCGCGTCGTTTGCGTCCACGGGCTCCATCGTGGGCTACGACTTTATCTTCAACGATGTCCAGGACCGCCTGGATCCCTTTGACAACGAGACGTTCGACGCGAGCCCCATCGAGATGTACGCCGTCGCGACGGACATGCTCTTTGGAACCGCCGCGTACCTGCCGGTCAAAAGCGCCGTGCTCGACCTCGATGCTGTGCGCGCCTCTACCTCGCTGCCGCTGGTGACGCCGCCGGTCGAGATCGACGGGCACAAATACGTCGACGGCGGTGTAGCCGATTCGGTCCCTATCGAGCATGTGCTGGAGGAGGCCGGTTTTGACCGTGCGGTCGTCATTGTCACGCAGGACCGCTCGTACGAGAAAAAGCCCTACGAGTTTATGCCCGCCGCACGCGCCCGCTATGCCGACTACCCCTACCTGCTCGAGGCTATCGAGACGCGCCACGACCGCTATAACCTCCAGCGCATGCACCTGTGGAAGTATGAGCGCGAGGGCCGCGCGCTGGTCATCGCTCCGCAAAAGCCGGTCGAGGTCGGCCATGTCGAGCATGATCCGGCCAAGCTTCTCGACCTGTATATCCAGGGCCGCCAGGAGGCAAAGCGCTTGCTGGGAGATATCGAGGCATTTGTCGAGCGCTAGCGCTGCAACGTCACGGCTCGTGGATGACATGTGCAGAAACTCTGGTCGGAGCCAAAATACCTGTTGACTCGGGCGGCGAGCGGGGTAATATGGACGGGTTACTTGCAGAGCCCCGTGAATCTCTGTAACAACACGTACTGTACATGGAGGAGTCTAAGTGATTTCGAAATCGACTCACTACGCCAAGCAGGGCGAGGTCCAGCGCAACTGGGTTCTCGTCGACGCCGATGGTGCTGTCCTGGGCCGTCTTGCCACCCAGATCGCAATGATCCTGCGCGGTAAGAACAAGCCCCAGTTCACGCCCAACAGCGACTGCGGCGACTTCGTTGTCGTCATCAACGCCGATAAGGTCCAGCTTACCGGTAACAAGGCCGACACGAAGACCTATTATCGCCACAGCGGCTACAACGGCGGCCTCAAGGCTGAGAGCTTCCGCCAGGCTATGGAGAAGCACCCGGAGAAGGTCATCGAGCGCGCCGTTCGCGGTATGCTGCCCAAGACCACCCTCGGCCGTGCCCAGATGACCAAGCTTAAGGTCTACGCTGGTGCCGAGCATCCGCACGCTGCCCAGAACCCCACGAAGATTGAGCTGGAGGCTTAAAGATGGCTGAGAACACCGTTGTCTACCAGGGTACCGGCCGTCGTAAGAACGCCGTCGCCCGCGTCCGTCTCGTCCCCGGCACCGGCAAGGTGACCATCAACAAGCGTGACGCCGAGCAGTATTTCGGCCGTCATCAGCTCGTTGAGAACGCCCTTGCTCCCTTCAAGGTGACCGACACCGCCGGTCAGTTCGACGTTATCGCTCTGTGCGATGGCGGCGGCATCTCCGGTCAGTCCGGCGCTCTGCGCCTGGGCATCGCCCGCGCTCTTCTGAACGCTGGCGACTACCGTGCTGACCTCAAGAAGGCCGGTTTCCTTACGCGCGATGCTCGCGTGGTCGAGCGCAAGAAGTACGGCCTCAAGAAGGCCCGCCGCGCTCCCCAGTTCTCCAAGCGCTAAGGTTTTATCTCCTTACGAGATACAATGTACAAGCGGGGCCTGCCGATTCCTCGGCGGGTCCCGCTTTTCTTTTTCGACTAGGGTGGGCGGTTGCATATCGCCTGCTAGGGAAGGAGCGATCCTATGCCCCAGAACATCTTCGGTACCGACGGCGTCCGTGGCGTCGCCAATGCCGACCTCTCGTGCGACCTCGCGTTTCGCCTGGGCCGCGCGGCGACCAAGTTCCTTGGTCCGGATATCTGCGTCGGCCGCGACACGCGTCTTTCGGGTACCATGCTCGAGAGCGCTCTGACTGCCGGCATCATGGCCGAGGGCGGCCGTCCGCACTGCTGCGGCGTCATCCCCACGCCTGCCGTGGCGCTGCTCACCGTCCAGAACGAGCTCGACGGCGGCATCGTCATCTCCGCTTCGCACAATCCGCCGGAGTTCAACGGCATCAAGTTCTTTAGCCGCAAGGGTATGAAGCTTCCCGATGCTGTCGAGGAGGAGATCAGCGCCTGGGTCATGTCCGAGGAAGCCATGGCTGCCGATACGCTGCCGACTGGCGCCGGCGTGGGCCACATTATTAAGATGAAGGACGCTCGCAAGGCATACGTCGACCACGCCATCGATACGCTTGATGGCCTGAGGCTTGATGGCCTGGTCGTTGCCGTTGACTGCGGTCACGGTGCTTCCTGCCAGACTACGCCCGCCGCGCTGCAGCGCCTGGGTGCCACGGTCCATGCCATCAACACCGATTACTGTGGCACCGACATTAACGTTGAGTGCGGCTCCACCCATCTTGAGCCCCTGCGCGAGCTCGTGCTGCGCACCCACGCCGATATCGGCCTGGCCCACGACGGCGACGCCGACCGCGTGCTGTTCGTCGACGGCGAGGGCAATGAGATCGACGGTGACTACATCCTGGCTATCTGCGGTTCTGACCTCGCCGCCCGCGGCAAGCTCGCCAACTCCGAGATCGTCTCGACCGTCATGTGCAACCTTGGCTTCTCCATCGCTATGAAGGAGCAGGGCTTCGAGATGGTTCAGACCGCCGTGGGTGACCGCTACGTTTTGGAGCGCATGCTCGCGGATGGCGCCGTCATCGGCGGCGAACAGTCCGGCCACATCATCTTCCTGGAGCACAACACCACCGGTGACGGCCTGGTGACGGCTCTGCAGCTGCTGGCCGTGCTCAAGCGCACCGGTCGTACCCTCACTGATCTTGCCGGCATCATGAAGAAGTACCCGCAGGTACTCGTCAACGTGCATTCCGACAACAAGGCCGGCCTGGACGATTGCCAGCCCATTTGGGACGCCGTCGCTGCCGCCGAGAAGGAGCTTGACGGCCGCGGCCGCATTCTGGTGCGCCCGAGCGGTACCGAGCCGCTGGTCCGTGTTATGGCCGAGGCGGAGACGCACGAGCTCACTCAGCGTGTTGTCGACGACATCGTCGAGGTTGTCAAGCGCGAACTTCCCTAATGGTCAAAAACGGGTGCCAAGTGGTAAACTGTTAAAGCTATTTTGATTGATTGGTATGTCCGAGGGGGAGCATGTTCACTAAAGTCCTAAGGTCTTTTGGTATGCGTGGACGAGTTCTTACGCTGGATGCTCCCATCTCGGGCGACGTCATTCCGTTGTCCGAGGTCAATGACCAGACATTTGCCACCGGCCTTTTGGGCCAGGGCGTGGCGATTCAGCCTACCGGCACGCGTGTGATTGCGCCGGCAGACGCCAAGGTCGAGGCCATTTTTCCCACGGGTCACGCCGTTGCGCTCAACACGGTCGATGGCCTAGACGTGCTCATCCACGTTGGTTTGGACACTGTTCAGCTTGAGGGCAAGCATTTTAGCGTGCATGCACAGGTGGGCGATGTCGTCCATAAGGGTGACGTGCTCATCGAGTTCGATCGCGAGGCAATTGCTGCCGAGGGCTACGATGTGACGGTTCCCATCTTGGTGTGCAACTCCGTTGAGTTCTCGAGCATCAAGGGCTCCGTTGGCGAGCATGTCGAGGAGATGGACCAGCTCATCGTTGCTCGCGAACGCTAGCAAGTGCACGTGGCCATTAGCCTACAATTCAAACACGTTTATGGAGGGCGCCCTTGAAAGAGGGCGCCCTCCGTGGCAAGATGGGATTTGTCCGAAGCTAAACGGCTTTGGGTCACCGTGGACGGGCAGGGGCCTCGACGCGGCTAGACACGAGACACATACATTACGCGACCTCGCCCTGGTGGCCGCACACGTTGGTTGCGGCCGACGCGGGCCGCGGGCAAGTGCTTGTAAGGGGAGCCTTGCCTCTCTTGTACGAGAAAGGACGCGTAATGAAGATCATTAAAGCTAAAGACTACGAGGATATGAGCCGCAAGGCCGCCAATATCATCTCGGCGCAGGTTATCCTCAAGCCCGATTGCGTGCTGGGTCTTGCCACCGGCTCCACCCCGATCGGTGCCTACAAGCAGCTCGCTGCTTGGTACGAGAAGGGCGACGTCGACTTTGCCGAGGTCAGCACCTACAACCTGGACGAGTATCGCGGCCTTTCGCACGACGATCCCCAGAGCTATCACTACTTCATGCGTGAGAACTTCTTCGATCACATCAACATCGACCTGAACAACACGCATGTGCCCGACGGTTCCAACCCCGACGCCGCCGCTGCCTGCTCTGAGTACGACAAGATCGTCGCCGCCGCCGGTTACCCGGATCTGCAGCTGCTCGGCATTGGCAACAACGGCCACATCGGTTTCAACGAGCCCGATGACCACTTCTCCAAGGGCACGCACTGCGTCGACCTCACCGAGAGCACCATTCAGGCCAACAGCCGCCTGTTCGACAGCATCGACGATGTTCCCCGTCAGGCCTACACCATGGGTACCCAGACCATCATGTATGCCCGCATGATCCTAGTCGTCGCCAACGGCGAGGCCAAGGCTCAGGCCGTGCATGACATGTGCTATGGTCCGGTTACGCCCGCGTGCCCGGCTTCGATCCTGCAGCTGCACACCAACTGCGTTGTCGTTGCCGACGAGGCCGCCCTTTCGCTCTGCGAGTAGCGCGAATCCTGCATCTCGACATAGCCTTGCCTAAGGCCTCCGCTTTGCGGGGGCCTTTTTGTTATCCCTCTCCGCCCGCTTGACCAAAATCTTGCCGCAAGCTTGACGAATGCCGGATGCCCAACAGCTTGATTCATTCCATACCAGATTCTATGCAAAAATGCCACTAAAAGGTCGTAGACGGTAGCGGGTGCTAGGCGAGTTGAATGACATAGCTGAACCTTGTTCATTTGCGTTACACTGCCGCTTAGATGGGACAAGCCGACAAGCTCATTTACCTGCTTAAAGACCGATTAGTCGGGGGATTAATAACAATCGGCCCTCGCTGTACAAAAACTTGCCGCTTGCGTACCAAAAGACAACCTAGAACACAAGGTCGCTCTATTCATAGCGCGGCTTGTATGGTCTTGCGGTTACAGTGTCCATACGGTCGAGTTGAGGAGCGGGCATGGTAAACGATTTGGGCAGTATGGACGACCTCGAGCTGATGCCGCTGGGCGGTGGCTATATGGTGCGACGCGAACGCTTGATGAATGAGCTTCTCGCCAAGGGCCGAAAGGCCGGCATCGTGGTTCTTTATGCGCCCGACGGGTTTGGGAAGACCTCGGTGCTGCTGCAGTACACCCATGAGGTTAAATGCGACCCGACGCGAGGCCCCGTGCGGATTATCGAGGCCGATCGCGCCACTGGGCGCGAGGTGTTTATGCAGCTCGAGGTGGTTACCGAAGAACTCAAAGACAAACCGCACTCCCTTATCGCGATTGATAATGTGCCAAACCTCGATCAGCACGATACCGAAGACCTCATCGACAGGATTCGCGGCCTGCGCGCTATGGGGGTGGGGGTCTTTATCTCCTGCCGTCCTTCAAATCGTCAACTGATTCATGGGCTGGGCGATTCGGTTAAGATCAATGCGCAGATGCTCAAGGTGCATGCCTATGAGTATTCGGCGTGGGCATCGGCGTTTTCGATCAGCACATCGCTCGACTTTTATCAGCTCACGCAGGGCGTGCCCGAGCTCGTTTCGGCATTGCAGACGGGTCTGTATGGCCAAGGCGACGTAGCCGGTCTGCTCGAAAACGAGATTGTCAACGTATATGGCGCGGCACTTGTCGACCTGGCTTCGCTCGACAATAATGCACTGTTTTGCGTGGCATGTCTCATGATTTTGATGGGCGAGGGCAATATCGCAGAACTCGAGGCTTGCGGGGTGAGGCTATCGATGGTCGACCAGTCCTACTTCGTACGCGACTACCCGATCTTTGGCTTGGACCCCGCCGAGCGGAGTTTTACGTGTCTGGGCACGGAGGATAACGGACGCTTGCGCTTGCGTAAGTTGGTGGCCGAGGTTCGCCCCGAACTTGTTCCGAGGGCGGCCCGGATTTTGCTTAAGGCGGGCCGATGCGATGCGGCGATGGGCCTGGCGGACGCCTTTTTGGACCGTGATGCGGTCCTTGAACTTGCTGGGCAGTATGGGGTCGATCTGGCTCTGACGGGGCACGGGGCCGATATCTGCCGAGCAGCGCTGGGCACGATCGATGCCGAGGATCCGGCTCCAGAGCCAACGCCTGCCGAGGCGCTTGGCGTATATCTGGCAGCGGTCAGCGTGTCCAATACAAAGCTCGCTCGCTATATGGCATCGGTCATCGAGCGCGGGGGCGAACGGGCGGCCTGCGAAATAGACCCTGTTTCATGGAGGGTGGCCCAGACACTGACGGCTGTTTGCTATGGGGACAACGGGCTTGGGCTTCCTACGAACCTGACCGCGCCAGAAATCGAGACATCCCATACCGCACTCGATATGTTGTCCGCGCATATCGAGGTCAAGCGCTGCCTGACCGAGCGGGGAGATGACGGCGGCGTTCTACAGCAGCTCAAAACGAGCAAGGCCTACGACTGCGAGCTCGACATCGCGGGGATTGTTATACGGGCCGACAGCATGCTGGTGGAGCTTTTTGACGGGTCGTTTGCGGGAACCGACGAGCGCGACGACGAGATGACGGTGGTGCGGGAGGCGCTCGACGTACGTGGGCTTAAGGCGATGGCTATCTGGGTGCGCATGGTGTTGGCGGCACGGCGGCTCCTTTCCGGCTTGCCGGTAACCGACGACGCGGCATTCAACGAGCTCGATCGTTTTGCCGTGCGCATGCGCGACAACCAGATTCAGCTGTTTGGCCTGTTGCTAGAAGGCTGGCAGTCGCTGGCAGAGGGACGGCCGGTTAATGCAAAGTTCCGTGCGGTCCAAGTGCTCAAACTTGCCGAGGAGTCGATTGCGTACATGCGCGATAACGCATTGCTGTTGGAGCGCGCGGCGTATCTGCGTAACACCTCGATGGTTTCGGTGCGCGAGGAAGCGGAGCTACTCGATATAAGCCAGACGCAGGTTGGTGGAGCGGAGGCCTGGATGGTGGCGCTGCATTTGGCCTGTGCGGGCCGAGACAGCGATCTTGCGGCCTGGATGTCCATGAATCGTGCGGGGATTCTGGAGCCATCGTATCGGCTCTTTGCGCGCCTTGCCATGCATTGTCTGGGCGAGCCGGCGACCAGGATTCGCAAGAAGCTTCCCGTGCGCGAGCTGTCGCGGTACTCGCTGCGCGATGATCTGGAAGGGGAGGGCGAGCGCCTGTTCCAGGCCGGCGAGGTTGAAGCCGTTGATACCATCGACCATATCGAGATTCGCATGTTTGGTGCGTTCCGCGCCGAGCGCGACGGGTTTCCCATCACGGACAAAATGTGGCGCCGCAAGAAGGCGGCGACACTTGCCGAGCGGCTTGCGCTGGGCATGGATGCGCTCGTCGATCGTGAGACGCTGGCCATGGAGTTGTGGCCCCATGCCGAGTTCAATAGCGCCCGCAACAACCTGTACTCGACGATATCGCGCTTGCGGTCGGCTTTGGGACCGACGCCGGATGGCAAGTCGTGTGTGCTCATCCAAAATGAATGCATCGGACTCAACGGCGACTACGTCAAGACCGATGTACGGCTGTTTGACCAGATAAGCCGCGAGGTTTTGGGAAATCGCACGGGTGCGCGCGGGCCCCATTTAGTTGAGCTGTGCCTTAAGATTGAGCAGCTTTATGCCGGACCGCTGTATGTTCCCAATGGCTGTAACCCCACCTACTTTTTGCGTATGCGACGCATTATGCAGTCAAAGTACATCGATTGCATGATTAAGGGAGCAAATGCCGCTCTAGAAGAAAACGATCTGCAGTCGGCGATTTGGCTGGCGGAGTCGGGTCTTCGACAGGAAACGGCGCGTGAGGATATGGTGCGCTGCGCCATGCGTGTCTACAGTGCGGCGGGGCGGAGGCGCGATATCGTCGAGCTATACAGTGGGCATATGCACCATCTGAGGGAGCAGGTCAATGGCGTGCCCGAGCCCGAGACGCGGTGTCTGTACGAGCGCTTGGTGGAGGGCAGGCTTAACCGCGTGCTCGTCGAGCGATAAAAAATGAGCGCCCGAATTGCTCGGACGCTCGCAAGCTTGATGTATGTTGGCTCGCCGGATCGTCGGCTCTTAGACGAGCTTAATCTTCTCGATGTCCTTGCGCGAGGACTCGCGATACAGCGAGAACTTGCGGCCGATGACCTGGACGACCTCGGCGTGGCAGCGATCGGCGAGATCTTCGGCGGCCTCGCGGGCAGAAAGGCTGGAACCATCGAGTACGGAGCACTTAACGAGCTCGTGCTTCTCCAGGTAGGCGACCGTCTGCTCGACGGTGCCCTCGTTGATGTCGGACTTGCCGATGATGATGGCGGGGTTGAGGTGATGGGCCATGCTGCGAAGCTGCTTGACCTGGGCTCCTGTCAGTGCCATGGGTTCTCGCTTTCTATGTTATGGGGCGCCCCGCGATGGGGCCTTAATCTACGTGAGCTGTCCCACGATAGCGCAGGAACGGCGCGGTGTGGGGCGTGTCTGCCCAGTTCAAAAAGAATGCGGATGCCGAGGTGATGGGCAGCTCGGGCTGTGAACGGGCTACGAGCGGGATTCAGAGACCGGTTCCCATGCAATAAACGCCCAGCGAACCTTACGGACATGATCGAGCATATAGCGCCCCTGCGGCACGCCCTTGGATCCCGGCTCACCGGCATGGGGGTTCTCAATCATGTGCTGGGCGATGTAGTCGCGCAGACGGTCGATCTTATCCTCGTTGCCATGCTCGAGCATACGGGAAAAATCCGCCACACCTGCCTCAAGGCTATCGAAGGTATCGCGACGAGGCGATTCAAAGTATGTAACCTGCGGTAACACACCCATCTGAATGAGGATGTTGAAGGCGTACACAAAGCCATTGCTGCAGGTAACCGAGGCGCCGATAGCGTTCATCAAGTGCAGATCATAGCGCGGGCTGGAGTTGGCGACCATCGTGACAGCACAACGCCGACGAGCCGTACGGTCGAGCTTGGCAAGCGCGCCTTTTAGGTCATTTGTGGTGACGGAACGACTGGCAAAGGCAACATCCACCGTTTTCGCGACCGGTCCAACCAAACCCCAATCATCATCCCAAGCAAGCTCAAGCGGCGTAATGCGATCCTCGAGTCCATAGTACTCAATGCCAGCATCAAGCGTGCCCAACATGGCAGGGGAAAAGTCAGCAGCAATCACAGGATGCCCAGCCTGAGCAAGCGGAATAGCAATCGACCCAGCTCCACACCCCATATCAAGCACGGATTCACCAGGCTTTAACGCCAACAGCTTGATAAAGTCCCGGGCATACGGAGCAGTCTCAAGCGGCCGAAAATGCCGAGCCCGCTTATCCCACTCAAAAGAGTCATCAGCCCGCCGCCGACCAGCCTGCAAGCGCATCCATTCGCCATTCCAATCAGCAGAAAGCAGCTCAGAACGAATCTCCCCATCAACCACGGGCCAACCTCCTCACACAACAAAAAAAGCGGCCCCTCCCAAAAGAAGAGCCGCAACAAGCATATATCAGAAAAAGAACCGTTCCAACGCCAAAACGCCGCACCAGCCAAGTGGTGCAGGAGCGAAGCAACTGCAACCGGGATAGAACCCAACTGAGGTCCCGTTGTGCGGGAGCCCCGGGGAGGACAAATATATAAGGTCGATCGCGAGTTCCGCACGAGCCGGAGAGCACTTAATGTGCTCTCCGTGCGAGTCAGGACTGTCCGAGCAGGCGACCTTATATATTTGCCCTCCCCGGGGCTCCTCGCCAGCACCCCTCAGCTAGTTCTTGAGCGAGTTCAGCGGTGCCGGGAAGCGTCCACCGCGATGGGCAAGCACGGTGCCGGCGTTGGGGTTCACCGGCATGATGGGCGCACGGCCGAACAGGCCGCCGTACTCGACGCAGTCACCCACGCCCTTGCCGATGGCGGGAATCACGCGGACGGCCGTGGTCTTGTTGTTGATGACGCCGATGGCCATCTCGTCGGCGATGATGCCGGCGATGGTCTCGACCGGGGTGTCGCCGGGGATGGCGATCATGTCCAGGCCGACGGAGCACACGCAGGTCATGGCCTCGAGCTTCTCGAGCGAAAGCGCGCCGGCTTCGACGGCGGCGATCATGCCGGCGTCCTCGGACACGGGGATAAAGGCGCCGGAAAGACCGCCCACGCTGGAACTGGCCATGACGCCGCCCTTCTTGACGGCATCGTTGAGCATGGCGAGCGCGCAGGTCGTGCCCGGGCCACCGCAGGTGCCCACGCCGATGATCTCGAGAATGCGGGCAACGGAGTCGCCGATGGCAGGCGTGGGGGCCAGCGACAGGTCGACGATGCCCTTCTCGACACCCAGGCGATGGGCGGCCTCGCGGCTCATGAGCTCGCCGGCGCGGGTGATCTTAAAGGCGGTCTGCTTAATCTTCTCGGCGACTTCCATCATCGATGCGGAATCGGGCAGCGTCTCCAGGGCTGCGGCCATAACGCCGGGGCCCGAGACGCCTACGTTGATGACGGCGTCGGCCTCGCCACCGCCGTGGACGGCGCCCGCCATAAACGGGGAGTCCTCGACCATGTTGGCAAAGCAGACAAACTTGGAAGCGCCGACGGAATCCTGGTCGGCCGTGAGTTTAGCGGCATCGATGATGGTCTGGGCGGCCATAAGCACGGCGTCCATGTTGATGCCAGCACGCAGGCTGGCGACGTTGACGCTGGAGCAGACGCGGCTGGTGGTAGCGAGCGCCTGGGGGATGGACTGGATGACGCGGCGGTCGGCGTCACCGATGCCCTTCTGGACGAGTGCGGAGAAGCCGCCCAGGTAATCGATGCCGAGCGTTTCGGCCGCGCGGTCGAGGGCATGCGCGATGGGGGTGAGGTCCTCATCCTTGCAGCATGCGGCGATCTGTGCCACCGGGGTGACGGAAACGCGCTTGTTGACGATGGGGATACCGTACTCGCGCTCGAGGTTCTCGGCGGTCTCGACCAGATGCTCAGCCGTGTGCGTCACGTGGTCGTAGATCTTCGTGCACATGCGGTCGAGGTTCTCGTCACCGCAACCCATGAGCGAAACACCCATGGTGATGGTCCTGATGTCGAGGTTCTGCTCCTCAACCATGCCGCGGGTTTCCGCGATTTCTGCGGGCGTGATCGCCATCCTTGCGCTCCTATCTGCCAAAACGAGCATAGTCTTATCTATTCTAACGTGCCGCACGTGCCAAGTGGCGCATGCGGCACGTTTTGGTGCTCGGTTGTTTCCGTTGTGTTACTGCCCAAAGACCTCTTCGGCGATGCGCGCGCTTTCGGCGGCATCCTTGGCGTAGTAGTCCGCGCCGATCTGCTTGGCGTATTCGGGGGTGAGCACGGCGCCGCCCACGATGATCTTGACGCCCGGAACCTCGGCATGGAGCAGCTTGATGGTCTCCTCCATGGCGACGACGGTGGTGGTCATAAGCGCCGAGAGGCCGACGAGTTTGATATCGCGCTCCTTGACGGTCTTGAGTACCTCCTGCGGATCGACGTCGCGGCCCAGGTCAAAGACGGTGTAGCCGTAGTTGTCGAGCAGCATTTTGACGATGTTCTTGCCGATATCGTGGATGTCGCCCTTGACGGTGGCCACGCAGATCTTGCCCTTGTCGGCAATCTCGCCGGCGGGCATCAGGCGCTTAATGGTGTCGAAGCCCACGCGTGCGGCCTCGGCCGAGGCCATGAGCTGCGGCAAGAAGAACTTGCCCTGGTCAAAGAGGACGCCCACCTCGTCGAGGGCGGGGATAAAGTGATTGTTGATGAGGTCCATGGCGTCGTGGTCTGCTAGCAGACGCTCGGTCTCGGCAGCGATCTCGCCTTTGCGGCCCGAGACGACCATGTGGCGGATGGGGTCGTCGTTGCCGTCGGTGCTGGTGACACCAGCGGCGGGCACGGTGTCGGTCGATGCGGCCTGAGCTGCTGCCGGGTTGGCGGCGATCTTGTACGGATCGGTCCAGCCGGCATAGCGCTCGATGTATCCGGTCGAGCCCTCGTCCTCAACGCTCAGGACGCGATAGCTGTAGACGGTGTCCATAAAGCGCTTGGAGCCCGGGTTCATGATGGGGGCGTCCAGGCCCGCGCCGAAGGCGGCAGCCAAAAAGACCGAGCCCAGCAGCGGGCGGGCGGGCAGGCCAAAGCTGATGTTCGACACGCCAAGCGCGCATTTGACGCCCAGGCGCTCCTTGCACAGGGACATGGCGCGCAGAATCTGCTCGGCCTGGCGTTGATTGGTCGAGGCGGTCATGACCAGGCAGTCGATGAGGATGCGGTCCGGGCCGATGCCGTAGCGGGCGGCCTCGGCCACGATGCGCTCGGCGATGGCGAAGCGGGCCTCGGCGGTATCGGGGATGCCGCCTTCGTCGAGCGTAAGGCCGACGACGTTGGCGCCGTAGTGGGCAACCAACGGAAAGATCTCATCCATGATCTGTTGCTTGCCGTTGACCGAGTTGATGATGGGCTTGCCGGCGTAGCGGCGTACGGCGGCCTCGACGGCGGCGGGATCGGTGGAGTCGATCTGCAGCGGCAACAGCGTGGAGCCTTGGAGCTGCTCGGTCGCCTGCTGGATAATCTTGACCTCGTCGATCTCGGGCAGGCCCACGTTAACGTCCAAGATGTCGGCGCCCTGTTCTTGCTGGCTGATGCCCTGGCTCACGACGTAGTCCAGGTCGCCGTCGCGCAGGGCCTGCTGCAGGCGCTTTTTGCCGGTGGGATTGATGCGCTCGCCGATGACGGCAATCTTGTGGCCGTCGCAGGGGAGGTCCACCACGGTTTGGGCGCTTGTCACCGACATGCTGGGCTTGCGGTGGCGCGGACTGGGCGTGTGGTTATCGATAAGCGTGCGCAAGGCGGCCATGTGCGCCGGCGTGGTGCCGCAGCAGCCGCCCACGACGCTCACGCCGTCCTCAATCATGCCGGCGACGGCCTCGGCGTATTCGGGTGCCTGGATATCAAAGACGGTATTGCCGTCATCGTCCACGCGGGGCAGTCCCGCATTGGCCTGCACCATAACGGGCTTGTCCGTAACGGTGAGCATACGCGCGGCGAGTCCTCGGAGCTCGGCCGGGCCCTGGCTGCAGTTGATGCCCAAAACGTCGGCGCCGATGGCGTCGAGGGTGATGGCGGCGACCTCGGGGCTCGTGCCCAAGAAGGTGCGGCCGTCTTCCTCAAAGGTCATGGTGGCAAAGACGGGCAAGTCGGAATTCTCGCGGCAGGCGAGGACTGCCGCCTTGATCTCGGCCAGGTCGGTCATAGTCTCGATAATAAAGAGGTCCACACCCGCGGCGACGCCAGAGCGCACCTCCTCGGCAAAGAGGTCGTAGGCCTCGTCGAAGCTGAGGGTACCCAAGGGGCGCAGCAGCGCGCCGATGGGGCCGATATCGCCGGCGACGTAGTGGGCACCGGCTGCGCGGGCGCAGGCGACAGCGGCGGCAAAGACATCTGCCACGGTGGCGGTACCGTCGAGCTTGTGGGCGTTGGCGCCAAAGGTATTGGCGGTGATCACGTCGCAGCCGGCCTCGACGTACTGTCGCTGAATGTCGGTAATGACCTGGGGCTCCTCAAAGTTGAGCAGCTCGGGCAGGGCTCCGGCCTTCATGCCGGCCGCCTGCAGCATGGTGCCCATGCCGCCGTCGAACAGCAGATGCCCCGTGCCCTCGATGGCCGCACGCAGGCGATCGTCCTTAATGCGCAGATCGTCGATCGTGCGCGTCTTGTACGTGGCACCGTTGCGACGTGCGGCATCAACGGGTGCCGCCAATGCAGTGCCGTCAGAATCATGAGTGATAAGCGGAGTAAACATCGAGGGCTCCTAATGGCTGGAATAGCAGGTGGTGTGGGCGGCGCGGAAGCGACAGTGCTCGCGCATGCGGCAGATATTGCAGGTGGGGCGGCTCTGGGCGTCGTGGACCTCGCCGTCGAACAGACCGATCACCGCGGTCACGCTCTTGGTGGGCATGAGCAGGCTGGTGGGCGTGACGGTAAGCCCGATGAGCCGCGTGGCGTTGAGCGCGTCCACGATTGAGCGCTGTGCCGTAAGCGGGCAGTCGCCGTAGCCGGGACTGAAGCGCCAGTTGCCGGCGAGTCCGTGTGCGGCGGCCGCAGCCTTGACCTGCTGGTCCATCTGCTCGACGGCGGCTTCTACATAGGCAGAGCATGCGGCGTCGAGCACGGCTCCCTCCAGGGGCTGCTGGGCTCCCGTGGTGCGCAGGCGACGCTCGGCGTCCATGCCGAGGGTGCATGCCATGAGCGCGGCAAAGCGGGCGTCTTTGAGATGTCGATAGATATCGCGACCTCGCAGCTCAACGTTGGTGCCGACCAAGCGAATGCAAGGCTCACTTTGTTCGTCCACGCCCGTGGCATCGACGGCAAACACGCGGCGCACGCCACGGGGCTCAATGTCCAGTTCCAGGCGCTCGACTACAAGCTCAATACGTCGTGACAGCTCGGGCTCAATCTGCTGGCCGCCGTAACCCAGATACCGCAGCATCTCGGCACGGTCGACACGGGGATGGTGCGCAGCATCGACACGGTAAAGCGCCGGCGACGCAAAGTCGGCCGGCACTTCGACAGCGGTTGTATCGATGTGCGGTTTTTCCATTACCCCAGGCGCTCCATAATAGTCGCGGCGATCGCAGGACGATTCATAGTGTACAGGTGCAGACCGGCGGCGCCGTGCTCCTTAAGGTCGCAAAGCTGACGGGCGGCATAATCTACACCGGCTGCCTGCAGGCTCTCGGGGTCGTTCTCGTACTTGGCGAGAATCTTGATGACGGGGGAGGGCAGCGACGCGCCGCACATAAAGACCATGCGGCTGATCTGCGACTTGCCCATAAACGGCATGATGCCCGCGGTAATGGGCACGGTGATGCCGGCCTTGTCGGCAAGCTCGCGGAAGCGATAGAAGCACTCGTTATCAAAGAAGAGCTGCGTCACAAAGAAGCTCGCGCCGGCGTCTTGCTTTTGCTTGAGGTGCTCGACCGAGAGGTTGAGATCCTCGCAGGCAATGTGGCCCTCGGGGTAGGCTGCGGCGCCCACACAAAAGCCGGCGTCGACGAGCTCGGGGATGAGGTCGCGGGCGTAGGCGTAGTCCGAGGCGGGCTTGTCGTCCTCGGTCGCGCCGGCAGGGAGATCGCCACGCAGGGCCAGGATGTTTTCCACGCCGGCGGTGCGGTACTCATCGATCTTGGCGGCGATATCGGCGTGGGTACGGCCCACACAGGTGAGGTGCGCCACCGAGGGCGTATCGAATTCGCTCGTAATCATATGCGCGATGGGGGCGGTGGTGGCACCGTTGCCCGAGCCGCCAGCGGAACAAGTGACCGAGACAAAGCTCGGCGAAAGCTTGCACAGATTGTCTGCCACCTCGCGAGCCGTGTTGAGGGTAAGCTCGCCCTTGGGCGGGAACATCTCAAACGAAACGGGTGCGGTGCCCTGGGATGCTGCCTGCTTAAAAACCTCGTCGACGCGCATATCGTGCTCCTTTAGATACGTAATAGTGTGATGTGTTGTAAGGATTCTACAGCACCACTGTGTCACGGTGGAGTTTCACTCGCTATTCGGGGATACCAATCAAAGATGCCTTGCTATCGACATTCCCTATAGCAGAGCGGTCAATCTAGGATGGGGCTATAAAGACTGGTATCTGATGCGAAATACCAGTTAATAGAGCCCCATCCCAAATTGACTACCCTTAAACCATGGGGAGAGGTCTGCAATTTATACAGTTGATTGGCTGTTGAGGGCGGCAACGCCGCCGCGATGCGGTAACCTCATTGATTGGTTTCGTGACAGCAACATAACGGTAATGTTGCGGAAACACGACGAGCCTAATCTATGACTCGTTCGTTAGTAATCAACACCGCTTCTCACGCGGTGCCGATACGAAGGGAGTTCCGTATGGCCGAACTTACTGACCGCTTCGGGACCATGGTGTTCTCTGAGGAAGTCATGAAGGACTACCTCCCCAAGGACATTTGGAAGCGCCTTGCTGCAACCCTCGAGGACGGTGAGCCGCTCGACCTGGATGTGGCCAACGCCGTTGCCCACGCCATGAAGGTCTGGGCCATCTCCAAGGGCGCGACGCACTACGCGCACTGGTTCCAGCCGCTTTCGGGCATTACTTCCGAGAAGCACGACAGCTTCCTCGAGCCCAACCACGACGGCACCGCCATTACCAAGTTTACGGGCAAGAACCTCATCCAGGGCGAGCCGGACGCCTCCAGCTTCCCCAACGGCGGCCTGCGTGCCACCTTCGAGGCCCGTGGCTACACCGCTTGGGATCCCACCAGCCCCGCCTTTATCAAGGACGATGTCCTGTGCATCCCCACGGCTTTTTGCTCCTACACGGGCGAGGCCCTGGACAAGAAGACCCCGCTGCTGCGCTCCATGACCGCACTCTCGCGTGAGTCCAAGCGCGTTTTGGCGCTGTTTGGTAAGACCCCCAAGAAGGTCGTTCCTTCCGTGGGCGATGAGCAGGAGTACTTCCTGATCAAGAAGGACGCTTACCGCAAGCGCAGGGACCTGGTCATCACCGGGCGCACCCTCTTTGGCGCTGCTCCCTGCAAGGGCCAGGAGCTCGAGGAGCACTACTTTGGCGCTATCCGCCCCACCGTCTCGTCCTATATGAAGGACCTGGACGATGAACTGTGGGCGCTTGGCATTCCTGCCAAGACCAAGCACAACGAGGTCGCTCCCTGCCAGCATGAGCTCGCCCCTGTCTACGGCGAGGTCAACGAGGCCATCGACCAGAATCTGGTCATGATGGAGAAGATGAAGCTCATCGCCTCCCGTCACGACTTGGTCTGCCTGCTGCACGAGAAGCCCTTTGAGGGCATCAACGGTTCGGGCAAGCACAACAACTGGTCGCTTGGCACCGAGTCCGAGAACCTGCTCGACCCGGGCGACACCCCGCTCGACAACCTGCAGTTCATCGTCTTCCTCACCGCGGTGATCGAGGCCGTCGATAACTATCAGGAGCTCTTGCGTGCCTCCGTTGCCTCGGCCGGCAACGATCATCGTCTGGGCGCCAACGAGGCTCCTCCGGCGATTATGTCTATCTTCCTGGGCGACCAGCTTACCGAGGTCGTCGAGAAGATCATCGATGGCAAAGCTTCCGTCCATGCCACGCGCGGCGTGCTCGACCTGGGCGCCGATACCCTGCCCAAGCTGATGCAAGACAACACCGACCGCAACCGCACCTCCCCGTTCGCCTTCACTGGCAACAAGTTCGAGTTCCGTGCCTGCGGCTCTGAGCAGAACGTCTCCGACTCCAACCTGGTGCTCGATGCCGCCGTGGCCAAGTCGCTCAAGTCCTTCGCCGACGCACTCGAGGGTACGCCCGAGGATAAGTTCCAGGACGCCGCGCTCGAGTACTGCAAGAAGGTGCTGACCGATCACCAGCGTATCCTGTTCTCCGGCGACGGTTACTCCGACGAGTGGCCCATCGAGGCCGAGAAGCGTGGCCTTGCCAACAACAAGACTACGGCCGACGCCCTGCCCGCCTTTGTTTCCGATAAGGCTATCGCGCTCTTTGAGGAGACGGGCGTCCTGACCCGCGCCGAGGCCCAGTGCCGCTACGACTGCAAGCTCGAGAAGTACAACAAGCTCATGAACATCGAGGCTACCACGATGATTCGCGAGGCGCGTCGTACCTATCGTCCGGTCATCACCGCCTATGCCACCAAGGTCGCTAAGGGCCTGGAGGCAATCCGCGCTGCCGGTGCCGATGCTGCCATGCAGTGCGAGCAGAACACGCTCAACAAGCTCTGCAACGGCATCACCGCCATCAACGACTCCATCAAGGCGCTCGACGCCGTGCATCAGAAGGCCGAGGCTCTCGATGGCCAGGAGCAGGCCAACGTGTACGCGCACGAGGTCGTTCCCGCTATGGATACGCTGCGCGCCGCCGTGGACGCCATGGAAGAGATCGTGGCCGCCGACTACTGGCCGGTTCCGACCTACGACGACATCCTGTTCTACGTGTAGAGCGTAACCGACATATCGTCATGGTATTGAGCCGGGGTCCGCATCGCGCGGGCCCCGGCTTTTTGTTCGCGAAGGACGATTTGGAGTCCGTTTTGCAACTGATTTGCCAACGCAATAAGGGGTCGTGGGCAAATAACGTCAAATATGAGTACTGTCACTAAACTACTGCCATCTCGAAATGGCAGTTTTTGCCGAGTTAGACCACATATGTCCAGGTATATAGCTGAGGTTTGGCTCAATCTGGGCACCAGGTTGTTGATTTGACATCTGATTCACCATCAAAAAGGCCGAATTCGCTGTTACTAAATCGGTAACAGTACTCATATTTGCCATTTTTTGCCCACGGGCCCTTGGACGACAGTGTGATTTATGCTGTCGGGTTCGAATCCCGGCATATCGGTAGCAAAAAGCCCGCCACCGCGAGGGCAACGGGCTTCTCAATTTAAATGGTGCCCCCAGCGGGATTCGAACCCGCGATATCCACCTTGAAAGGGTGGCGTCCTTGGCCGCTAGACGATGGGGACAGCGGGAAAGAGTATAGCAGACTTTTTTGCCGGTGCGCATATCGTTGGCAAACTGGAAAACCACCACACAGGAGCCGACTCTCTATCCCGATTTTCAAATATCTCAATCTGTAACATCTAAGCGGATAAATCGGCTCTACCTGTTACAGACCGAGACAAACTACCGTGGCGGGTCGAAACCACCACAAAGGTACCTGTCCCCTTTGTGGTGGTGGGGTGCTAGGGGAGGAGCTTCATGGCGGCGTCGTGGGCGGCGTGCTCGTAGGCGTCGTCGAGGGGTTTGAGCGGCAGCAGGGCTGTGGCCTGCGCATCGCCGCGGCGCTCGAGGGCGTGCGCGATCAGCCAGTCGGCGAGTTCGGGGTTTTTGGGCAGCGCCGGCCCGTGCAGGTACGTGCCGATCACGCCCTTGTAGACGAGGCCCTCAAAGCCATCGTCGCCGTTGTTGCCGGTGCCCGTGACGACAGACGTTCCGAGCGGCGTGGCCTCTGCATCGAGCAAGGTGCGGCCGCCGTGGTTCTCGAATCCCACAAAGGGCTCGGGTGACAGGTCGGTCTTGACGGCGACGTTGCCGATCAGGCGGTCGGAGCCGCGTACGGTTTCGGCGGCAATGACGCCCAGGCCCTCGATGCGATCTTCGCCCATATAGTACGAACGGCCGAGCAGCTGATAGCCGCCACAGATAGCAAGCAGTGTGCCGCCGTCCTCAACATAGGCCGCGACCTTGTCTTTTTGAGCGAGCAGTTCGTGTGCCACGGCCAGCTGGTCGCGATCGGAGCCGCCGCCCATCATAACGATGTCGGCGTCGGTCAGGTCGAGCGTCTCGCCCATGTGGACTTCGTCCACACGCACGGGAATGCCGCGCCAGGCGCAGCGGCGTTCGAGCGCGATAACGTTGCCGCCGTCGGCGTAGAGGTTGAGCGCATCGGGATACAGGTAGACGATGCGCAGGGGGCGCGAAAGCTCGACCGGCGCAATATCGGTGGGGACAGCGCTACCATCGGCGCGCGTTACGGCGTGGGAGACAATCGAGCTTGCATCGTCGTCTTTAAGCCCGTCGAGCTCCTTGACTAACGGCGGGAAGGCCGTGTAGTTGGCGACGGCGTAGAAGGTGTCATCGGCGGCCTCGTCTGCCACGGCGCCGATCGCCTGCGCGACGTCCGAGATAATCGCGGCATCGATGCCGGCGTACTTGAGGCGTACCTGCATGTCGTGCGCACGCGTGCCTCCGGCAAAGGCGACAAGACCCGGCGTGTCGGCGATGCGCTCGAAGTCGACATCGTAGATCCACGAGACATCGTGGCCGTCGGCATCGTTATCGTTTAGGAAGAAGGCGCAGAGCCTGCCACCTGCCGTTTTAATGGACTGGATCTGGCGATCGAAGCCCACGGGATTCTTGGCCAGGTTTGCCTCGACGGTGCGACCGGCAATATCCCAGCGGCCCATGCGTCCGCCGGCAGGCACGTAGGCATCGAGCGTGGGCTGCAGGTGCGCCGCGTCCACGCCCAGCTCGTGCGCCGCAAAGAAGGCGGCGGCGACGTTATAGACCATGTACAGGCCGTTGTAGCGCGTGGCGATGTGCGTTGCGGGTGCGTCGGTATTGGGTCCAAAGACCAAGTCAAATTCGTAGCCGTCGTAGGTAAGCTCAACGTCCGTCACGCGACGGACAAGCGCAGGGCGGGCCCAGCCGCACGAGGGGCAATGGTAGGCGCCGAGCTGGCCGTATTGCACGTAGTCATACTCCAGCGGCGCGTTGCACTGCGAGCAAAAACGCGAGTCGCTAATGCGATCGGACTCGGTGCCCGTGGCGCCGTCGATGCCAAAGGCGATGCTCGTGTTGGGAACGCGTGCGGCGATCGCGGCACACAGCGGGTCGTCTGCGTTGTAGATGAGCGTTGTTGCCGGAGAGAGCTCCAACGCATGGGCAATGACGTCTTGGGTATGGTCGATCTCGCCGTAGCGGTCTAGCTGGTCGCGGAACAGGTTGAGCAGCACGAAGTACGTCGGCTTGAGCTTGGGTAGGACGCGCACGGTGTAGAGCTCATCGCATTCAAAAACGCCCACGCGCTTGCCGCCGCCGGCTCGCTTGAGGCCGCTGCGCGCCTCGAGCAGTGCGCCCACCACGCCCGGCTCCATGTTGTTGCCGGCGCGGTTGCATACCACGGTGGCGCCGCTGGCGGCAACGGCGTCGGCGATGAGGTTGGAGGTGGTGGTCTTGCCATTAGTACCGGTGATCACCACGCTGCGGTCGACCAGGCTCGCGAGGTCGCTTAGCAGCTCGGGGTCGATCTTCATGGCGATGCGGCCGGGAAGCACGCCACCCTGGCGTTTGAGGACAGAGCGCAGTCCCCAGCGGGCGATATCGCTCGAGGTGCAGGCGAGAGATGAGCGGAGGTTCATGAAGCCGTTCCTAACATAGATGACATGGTCGGGGCGATCGCGTCGCTAAAAGCCGTAGCGGCGCGCAAATTCCTGGGCAAGCTGCGATACATCTTCGCAGGCGTTGGCCCAGGGGGCAAAGTCGGGGGTGTCCGAGATAATACCGTCGGCTTCCCAAACCGCCTGGTGCGAGAGGTCCCAGGGGTCGCGCGGCTCGGGTCGGCAGGGAAGATACGGCGTCTGGTACATGGGGTTCAGCAAGAAGAACGCGCCGCCCTCGCAACGGTTAGCGAACTCACGCAGCGCGCGCGTCGCCGGGCGCATCTTGTTCGTTTTGAACAGCAAGATCGTGCGGGCGAGCAGGTACCAAGGAGAGTTTTCGAGTGCGTCTGCCCCCATCTGCTCCTCGAGCTGGTGGGCCAGGGCAAAAAAGCCGTCCTGGTCTTCTAGGCGGGCGAGGGCGAGCAGCACGGTGCCGGCGGCCCGGGTAGGATAGCCTTCCGCCTTAAGAACGCGGCGAGCATAGTTGGCGGCGGCGCGGTAACGAGCGCTCGCCATGCACAGCTGCGAGATGGCCTCGAGTGTGTGAAGCCACCCGATAAGGGCCGGCTCGCTCACGGTAAGGTCCGCTGCGGTGACACCGTCGGCCAAAACATTATTGGCCCAGTAGTGCGGGGCCTCCATATCAAACCCGGGCACGCCCTGTTGCAAGTAGTCGGCCGTGCTCGTCTCGAGCTTCATCAGGTCGCCCAGGCAGGCGTCGACGGGCGTGTCCGCCAAAATGATGGCGAGCAGCTGGGCATCGACGGCCAGCGCATCGATGCGGACGATCTTGAGCAGCTCATCACGCATATCGTCGAACAGGCGGTTGCGCGTCTGCTCGAACTCCTCGTCGCTGCCCATGTCCTCGATGCGATGGAGCTCGTCGAGCAGGTGGCGATGAACACCGGCATAGGACAGCAGCGCCTGAGCATGCTCGGACTGCGCATACTTTTGGGGATTCGCGCTAATGTCGTTATGGACAAGCTCGCGTGCTGCATCGGTGAGCTCGGGGTGCGACGCCAGATAGGTACGCTCCAGGTAGGCGGGGATGTAGACGCTCGGATCCATTAGAGGTCTCCTCCCTTAAACGGCAAGCCCTGCTCGGCCGCCCGCAGTATGCGCTCGTCGATCTGGGAGCGCACGATGTCGTTGGTGGCGACCCAGGCGGCAAAGCTGGCGTTGTCGGGCGCGCCCAGGCCCTCCTGCAGTACCGGCGTCGCCTCGGAGAGTGCAAGGACGAGCTCGTCGGTGGAGCCTGCACCCACGTTGACGCGGGCATAGACGCCATCGGGAAACTCGGTTTGGAAGTAGAGCGCCTCGGCTGCGTGCGGGCACGAGCGCGCAAGGATACGCAGGTAGTGTTCGGCGCCCTCGTAATCCAGCTCGCGCCAGGCAGCGCTCATCAGCGCGATGAGCGTCCACGGGTCCAAGTCGCGTTCTGCATCCTTGGGACGACGGCGCAGCGGCGTGTTGGCGAGATAGGGGACGGAGTGGGCAGAGCGAAAGCGCTTGAGCTCCTCAGCGGGGTATTCGAGCTTTGCCATGGCGAGCATTGCGGTGTGGCGGACGCCGGCAGGATCGTTGGGGGCAAAGTCGAGGCTGCGGTTTGCGGCTTCGAGCGACATGCGGTAGCGGCCGCTAATGAGGGCGCGCGACGCAAGGGCGGCAAGCCAGCGCAGGTAGGGGCGGCGCATAAGGTCGCCTGCAGCCTCGCGCTCGTAGGGGTCCTGCGCCGAGGCGATCTTGAGCGCCAGGTCGTGCTCCACCTCGTCGCACTTGGACACCAGATATTGCACGTATTCCTCGTTGGAGTCAGCGGTGAGGGCGCACAACATGCGCTGCGCATCCCAGTTGGCCGGATCGAGTGCGGCGGCCTCGCGAAGCATGTTCTCGGCAGCGGCCTCTTCCTGCTCGGCTTGGGCATCGTCGGGGATAAAGGGAATGCGGTAGTCGACGGCCTCGACCACCTTGGCAATCAGATGCCCGGCGCGGTCGCGGTCGTGCACGATGAGCGGCGCGGGGTTGCGGGTGAATTGCTCCATCAGACGCTCGACGGCGGGGCCGTCGGTGAGCGGGATATTGTCGCGGCGCAAGGCCTCAAGAACGAGGCGATGGCAATCCTCTTGAATGGGATCGAATGCCATGGGGCCTCCTTTGCTGCGGTTAGGGTTCAAATGTCTCTATATAAGGTTCTAGTTTACCCGCATGTGGCACACCGGGGGTGCCGCACTTGGACATGCACCTTTGCACCACGAAGACGGATGTCGCACAAATGTCGGCACCTTGGACGACTGAGTGGTATCACGGTGCCGCAAACGGTCGATTTTTGGCGGCGAACGGGGCGCATTTTGGAGGGGCACCGTCCTGCCCGGGATATGTGGTCAACCTTGATAAAACGTTTGCCCAGCTTGGGAGTATGAATGCCCCACAAGGGTCTTCAGGGATAGAAAAAACGTTTCATCATTGTCGGCTTTAGGTGAATAACTGACCAACCAGAACGGTAAAATAGTGTTTGTCTGAGCGTTGAGACGTTTAGACATCGCGCATTGTCATCGCCGGCAACGCGCAAAACGGTCCTAACGGAGCCAATCGGGTGCTCCGTTATATACGCAAGTCTAAGAGGGGCTTGTTTAGGAGGCACAGTATGGGACGTTTTACCAATCCTCGCGATCTGTACTTTGGTGAGGGCGCTCGCCACGAGGTGAAGAACCTCAAGGGCAAGAAGGCCATCATCGTTTCTGGCGGCAGCTCTATGCGCCGCGGCGGGTTCCTGCAGGACGTTGAGGCCGACCTCAAAGAGGGCGGCTTCGAGGTCAAGCTGTTCGAGGGCGTCGAGTCCGATCCGTCCATCGAGACGGTCATGAAGGGCGCCGAGGCCATGCGCGAGTTCGAGCCCGACTGGATTATCGCCATCGGCGGCGGCTCGCCCATCGATGCCGCTAAGGCCATGTGGGTCTTCTACGAGTATCCCGAGGAGTCCTTCGATAACATCATCCAGCCGTTCAGCTTCCCCGAGCTGCGTCAGAAGGCTCACTTCTGCGCCATCTCCTCTACCTCCGGTACCGCTACCGAGGTTACCGCCTTCTCCGTCATCACCGACTACGCCAAGGGCATCAAGTACCCGCTGGCCGACTTCAACATCACCCCTGATGTCGCCATCGTCGACCCCGAGCTCACCTACACCATGCCCGCCAAGCTGTGCGCTCACACCGGCATGGATGCTCTGACCCACTGCATGGAGGCCTACGTTTCTACCTTCGCCTCTATGTTCACCGACGCCAACGCCCTGCACGGCATCCGCGAGATCGTCGAGTGGCTGCCCAAGTCCTATGCTGGCGACCATGAGGCCCGTCAGCACATGCATGAGGCTCAGTGCATCGCCGGCATCGCCTTCTCCTCGGGCCTGCTGGGCATCGTTCACTCCATGGCTCACAAGACCGGTGCAGCCTTTGAGAACGGCCACATCATCCACGGTGCTGCTAACGCTATGTACCTTGGCAAGGTCATCCAGTGGAACTCCAAGGATCCCCGTGCTGCCGAGCGCTACGCTTATGTGGCCAAGGAGATCCTGCACCTTCCCGGCGAGACCAACGAGGAGCTTATCGCTGCGCTCGTCCAGAAGATCCGCGACCTCAACGACCAGCTCAACATTCCGCAGTCCATCAAGGATTACGCGAATGGTGGCGTGAAGGTCGACGCCGAGAACCCGCAGATGGTTTCCGAGGAGGAGTTCCTCGCCAAGCTCCCCGAGATCGCCGCGAACGCCGAGCAGGACGCCTGCACGCCCGAGAACCCGCGTGAGACCAAGGCTGCCGACTTCGAGAAGATTCTCAAGGCCTGCTACTACGACACCGACATCGATTTCTAATCGACTCTTGTTATCGTAACGAGGGGCTCCGCACGTATCTGTACGGAGCCCCTTTCTTTTTTCTTTTAGAGAATGGGATAGTTATGGCTGCAATTTTCAATAGCCCCAGCAAGTACATCCAGGGTCCGGACGAGCTCGCCAAGCTCGGCTCCTATGTCGAGCCGCTCGGCGCTAAGGCCCTCGTCATCGTGACGCCTTCGGGCAAGAAGCGCGTCGGTGCCAAGATCGAGGGCGGTTTTGCCGAGGCTAAGGCCGAGCTGCTGTTTGAGGACTTTAACGGCGAGTGCTCCAAGGGCGAGGTCGATCGCCTGGTTGCGCTCGCTCGCGACAACGGTTGCGACATCATCGTCGGCGTCGGTGGCGGCAAGATCCTCGACACCGCGAAGGCCGTCGCCTATTACCTGGAGTCCCCGGTTATCATTTGCCCCACCATTGCTTCGACCGATGCCCCGTGTTCGGCACTTTCGGTGCTCTACACCGACGATGGCCAGTTCGATAAATATCTCTTCCTTAAGGCAAACCCCAACATTGTCCTGATGGATACGACGGTTATCGCGGCGAGCCCGGTGCGCCTGACGGTTTCCGGTATGGGCGATGCGCTCGCAACCTACTTTGAGGCCCAGGCGACGCATGATGCCGACGGTGGCACCTGCGCTGGCGGCAAGGGCGGCATGGCCGGTCTGGCGCTCGCCAAGCTCTGCTACGAGACGCTTATGGCCGATGGCGTCAAGGCCAAGGTCGCGCTGGAGAAGGGTGCGCTCACGCCTGCAGTCGAGCATATCATCGAGGCCAATACGCTGCTTTCGGGCATTGGCTTTGAGAGCTCGGGCCTTGCTGCTGCTCATGCCATCCACAATGGCCTGACGATGCTGCCCGAGTGCCACGGCATGTATCACGGCGAGAAGGTCGCCTTTGGCACCATCGTTCAGCTGGTACTCGAGGATGCTCCGACTGAGAAACTCGAGGAAGTCTTGGGCTTCTGCATTGAGCTGGGCCTGCCGGTCACGATGAAGGAACTTGGCGTTGCCGAGCTTACGCGCGAACAGGCCATGATTGTTGCCGAGGCCGCCTGCGCGCCCGATGACACCATGTGCAATATGCCGTTTGAGGTGACGCCCGAGATGGTCGCAAACGCCATCCTGGGTGCCGACGCGCTGGGACACTACTATCTCATGGATGAGTAAATCAAGCTAAGGAAGGGGCAAAGCCAGCAGACGGCTTTGCCCCTTTTTGCTATGGTGCAAAGGGGTCAGGTTACTTTGCACAAATTGTTGTTTGATGAAGGGCGGATTCTCGTATGGCGCTTCCCATGGTTTATGGCGGTCCCGGCCGGTATGTTCAGGGGCCGGGCGAACTTTCGCGTCAGGGCAGGTATTTGTCATGGTTGGGCTGCGCTGCCTATGTCTTGTTTGACCAGGGCACCGAGGATCGGCTGTGCAGGCAGATCGTCGATGGATTTCTGGATGAAGATCTAAGCGAGCCGTTCTTTAAGATTTACAACGGTCCGTGTACGGAAGTTGCCGTTGTCGAAATGGCCAAGGAAGCCCGGGCCGAGTATTGCGACATGGTGGTGGGCATTGGCGGCGGAAAGATGCTCGATATCGCCAAGGCAGTAGCGTTTTATGCTGAGCTGCCGTTGTGCGTATGTCCCACGGCGGCCTCAATGGATGGTCCGTGCAGTGCGATTTCGGTGCTGTATCACGAGGATGGGTCGTTCGACCGCTACCTGATGCTCGAGAAGAATCCAGACCTGGTCGTGGTCGATACCAACGTGGTCGCGGCGGCCCCACTGCGTATGACGGTCGCTGGTATGGGCGATGCGCTGGCAACGTACTTCGAGGCGCGTTCGTGCGCCGCGGCGCACGGCGCCAACGAGCACGGTGGCGCGCCGGGGCACTTGGCCCTGGTCGCGGCTCGTGCCTGCTATGACACACTTATGGAGTGCGGCGTCGCTGCCAAGCGCGATCTCAAAAAGGGGCGTACATCGCCAGCGGTTGAGCGTCTGATCGAGTGCAATATTCTGCTTTCGGGCGTTGGCTTTGAGAGTGGCGGTTTGGCGCTGGCGCATGCGATCGCCAACGGCCTGACGATTCTGCCCGAGTGCAAGGCCATGCACGGTGAGGCCGTGGCATTTGGTCTGGTGGTGCAGCTGCGCCTGGAGCGTGCGCCCGAGCTTGATCAGGTGCTCGAGTTTTGCCAGCGCGTCGGTCTGCCGACGACGCTTGAGGAGCTGGGGCTTGGTGAGATTGCCGATGCCGATTTGCTGAGCGTTGCCGACGCAACTTTTAAGAACGAGCGCAACATGGCCAACGAACAGACAAAGGTGACCAGGCAAAAGCTCGCGCAGCTCATGCGCGAGGCATAGTTTGGCGCTTGATTGACCTTGTGCAATCGAGGCGGCGATAGGCCATGGGCTATTTGCCGCAAAGATGCGCCGCGTGTAATTTGCCCGAGGCGCGGGCCGATAGCGTATCATTATCTCTTGCTTGTTTGCACTGCTCAGGGAGGGGCCGCGCATGGCGCAGGAACACGATCTGTTTGATGACATTATCGAGATCAGCAAGGGTTTCGACTTTCTTAAAAACCCGCTTGGCGGTGTGACCGATGCGCTCGATCCGTCGGCGCCGCAGTGGAATCCTGCCGACTACAAGGAGCGTCCGCGCGGCAACACCATTCCGTGCTTGACCTGCAAAAACGAAAAGAGTGGCTGCACCGCGTGCATGGACGTGTGTCCGGTCAGCGCCATCGAGGTCGAGGAAGATGCCATCGAGATCCTCGATTCCTGTCGCAAGTGTGGCCTGTGCGCCGCTGCCTGTCCGACTGAGGCGATCATCTCGCCGCGCCTGGCGCCCAAAAACCTGTATGACGACATTGTCTCGGCGGCTACAAGTCACGAGACCGCCTACGTTACCTGCACGCGCGCCCTTAAGCGCATGCCGCGCGAGAACGAGGTCGTCGTTGCCTGCGTGGGCGATATTACAGCCGAGACCTGGTTCTCGGTGCTGGCCGACTATCCCAACGTGAGTGTGTATCTGCCGCTGGGCGTGTGCGATAAATGCCGCAACACCGGTGGCGAGGACATGCTGGGCGAGGCGATTGCGAAGGCCGAGGAATGGGCTGGTACGGGTATGGGCCTGGAGGTCGACCCCAAGAGCCTCAAATGCCATAGGCGCCGCGAGTACGAGCGCAAGGAATACATGGAAAAGATCGCCCGCACCACGGGCCTGACGGTGACCAAGCTCAACCCGGCGACGGCGGCGCTGGCCTCGGTGACGCAGAAGCTCAAAGCCCATCGCCATCAGATCACCCAGCTGGAGCGCACGCTCAACACCATGTGCGGCACCACGACGACCAAGCGTCGCCGCTCGCTCACGCATGGACGACAGCTGGTGCTCTCGACGCTGCAAAACCACCCCGAGCTTGCCCAGAACATGCAGGTGAGCACGCCGGAATGCGATTTTGACAAGTGCACGTCGTGCGGCGAGTGCGTTAACGCGTGCCCCACGTCCGCCTGCGATTTGGTGGGAAGCGGCCGCTTTGCACTGGAGTCCACGTATTGTTTGGGTTGCGGAGCCTGCGTCAAGGTTTGTCCCGAGCATGCGCTCAAGCTGGTCGAACACGATGCGTCCAATCTGGTCGTCGTCGATCCCGAGGCCGAGGAAAAGGCCGCCCAGAAGGCGAAGGCTCACGAGGAGGCCGAGAAGGTCAAGGCCGAGGCAAAGGCCAAGCTCGATAAGATGCTCGATCAGGTGGAAAAGCTCGCAGACTAGTCAGCGACCCCTATCTCTGCTTCATTTGCGCCGCCGTGGCGTCCGGGTTCGCCCAGATGCCACGGCGGCGCTATACTTATGCAGTTTGAAGTACCTGTACCAAAAGGAGCTGTCGTGTCCCTTTCCATCGGTATCGTGGGCCTGCCCAACGTAGGCAAGTCGACGCTGTTCACCGCGCTTACCAAAAAGACCGGCCTTGCCGCCAACTACCCGTTTGCCACGATCGACCCCAACGTGGGTATCGTCGACGTGCCCGATAGCCGCCTGCAAAAGCTCGCCGACATCGTCAACCCCGGCCGCATTGTGCCGGCAACGGTCGAGTTCGTCGACATCGCAGGTCTGGTGAAGGGCGCTAACGAGGGCGAGGGTCTGGGCAACCAGTTCTTGGCAAACATCCGCGAGACCGACGCCATCTGCGAGGTCGTTCGCTACTTTAAGGATCCCAACGTTATGCGCGAAGTGGGCCGCACCGGCGAGTTCGTCGACCCCGCCGGTGACGCCGACACCATCATGACCGAGCTCATCCTGGCCGACATGGGTACGCTCGAGAAGCAACTGCCCAAGCTCGAGAAGGAGGCCAAGCGCGACAAGGAGCTCATGCCCAAGTTTGAGGTCGCCAAGCGCCTGCTTGCCTGGCTCAACGAGGGCAAGCGCGCCGCGTCCATGGAGATGACCGACGAGGAGCGCGCCGCTGCCAAGGGCTTGTTCCTGCTCACCATGAAGCCCATCCTGTATGTGGCCAACGTAGACGAGGACATGCTCAACGAGGACCTGGCGCCCATCGATGGCGTCAAGCCGCTGCGGATCTGCGCCAAGATCGAGGCCGAGCTTTCCGAGCTCGATCCCGAGGATGCGGCCGACTACCTGGAGAGCTTGGGCCTGGAGCAGCCCGGCCTGGACGTGCTCGCCCAGGCAGCCTACAAGCTGCTCGGCCTGCAGTCGTTCTTTACGGCTGGCGAGATGGAGGTCAAGGCCTGGACGGTTCGTCAGGGCGCGACCGCTCCGCAGGCCGCCGGTGTCATCCACACCGACTTTGAGCGTGGCTTTATTAAGGCCGAGGTCATTGGCTACGACGACTACATCGAGCTTGGTGGCGAGCAGGGCGCCAAGGCTGCCGGCAAGCTGCGTATTGAGGGCAAGGACTATGTCATGGCCGATGGCGACGTCGTGCACTTCCGCTTTAACGTGTAAGGACGACGCATATGTTTAAATATGGCAAAAAAGCCGGCTACATGGGTATTGCGCTGCTCGTACTTGCGGTGATTCCGCTGGCGGTCGCAGCGTGTGTTATCCCCAACATTGGTCCCGAGGTGGCAACAAAGTTTAATGCCGCCGGCGAGGTGACGCGCTGGGGCAAGAGCTACGAGCTGCTGGCACTGCCGGTGCTCAACCTGCTGCTGAGCGTGGCGACGTACTTTACGGCAGGACGTCAGGCTAAAAACAATGATGACTCCGCTGCCATGGCGCGCATCGTGTGCGAGCGCTACCTGCGCAACGGTTGCATCACGGGTGTGTTCCTCAACGTGATCAACGTTTACTTTATGTACTCGGCTATTACCGGAACGGGCTTTGGCTTTGGTTTCTAGCTTGTCCTTTTAGTCAACGAGCCTGCACGCATATTCAATGGCTGCTGCGAGGCCGCCGCTCGATCGTGGTTTAAAGACCATGTCGGCGGCGGCCTCGTTTTCGTATCCGGCGCCGCGAAGGGTGAGCGCGGTACCGGCTTCCAGGAGAAGGGGCAGACCGCGTTGGCTGGTTGCGATTACGGCAGCCTGATTGAGCGAGCAGCTGTGCGCTTGGCATTGGATGGCAAGTTCGCCTTGCGCCGGGCAAGGGACCAGAACGGCGGCGACGCGACTTGATAGCAATGCAAATGCTGTGCGCTCATCGGGCGAAAGACATTCTGCTTCAACGACGACGAGCTTGGGCGGTGCGCTGTTTGTGCGAAGCGTGGCTCGGTACGTGCGGACCGAAGAACCCGACATAGAAAACTCCTGTGTATTCGGCAAAACGTAAACTATAGTTTACGTTTATGTTCGGCTCCATTTCAAACTCGTCTGCATGGACGAACGTGCTAAACAGATTCTTGGCAGGCGGGTCGAAGAGACACGCAGGGACCTTGGTATCTCCAAGGTTGATTTTTGTGTGGCGACAGGAATCAGCCGACCCTACCTCGACCGAATCGAAGATGGGACGGCAAATTTCACGCTCAAGGTTCTATTTAAGATCGCGCCCGCCCTTGGCATGACGGTGTCAGAGCTTCTCGAGGGTATCGAATAGGGCGTTCCCCCGCTGTATTTGACGCTCTTTGGGCGGGTCCCCCTGGTTGCGATGTGCAAAATCGCGAGTATTCAGCACCTGTTCGGCCGTAGATGGTAGCCCGAGCGGCTGGCGTTGCCTTTTTAAGGCTCTTCGGGGGTTTGTGTGGGTTAGCCGCCCGGTAAAAGTGCCCGCCTAGCAG
>UQMY01000024.1 GCA_900542325.1 uncultured Collinsella sp.
AGCCCTCGCCGCACGAAGTGCGCAGCGAGGGCTTCTTGCATGTCCGAGGACGTTCTGAAAAGTAACCCCAGCAAGGACCCTGCCGTTTACCGACTACAGGTCGATGTGCGATTCCTTGATCGGGAACGGCTCGGCGAAGTGGCACGCGCAGCAGTGACCTGGGGCAACTTCCTTAAACTCAGGAAGCTTCTCGGAGCAGATGCCCTGCGCGATCGGGCAGCGCGTGTGGAAACGACAGCCGGTCGGCGGATCCAGCGGCGACGGCGGATCGCCAGCGAGAATGATGCGCTTGCGGGTCTTCTGGATATCCGGATCGGGCACCGGCACAGCAGACAGCAGCGACTGCGTGTACGGGTGGTGCGGCTCACTGTAGAGCGTCTTCCAGTCCGAAACCTCGACCATCTTGCCCAGATACATAACGGCAACGCGATCAGAAATGTGCTGCACGACAGAGAGGTCGTGAGCAATGAAGAGATAAGCCGTACCGAACTTGTCCTGGAGCTCCTTAAGAAGGTTCAGAACCTGGGCCTGAATGGATACGTCAAGTGCAGAGACGGGCTCGTCGCAGATGATCAGCTTGGGCTTCAGAGCGAACGCGCGGGCGATGCCGACACGCTGGCGCTGGCCACCCGAGAACTCGTGCGGATAGCGGTTGATGTGCTCGGGGTTCAGACCGACGACGTCCAGCAGCTCGCGGACGCGCTCGATACGCTCTTCCTTGGTACCCACGCCATGAATGGTCATGGGCTCAGAAACAATCTCGCCGATGGTCATGCGAGGGTTGAGCGAAGCATAGGGGTCCTGGAAGATGAACTGCATCTCGCGACGCATATCCTTGATCTCGTGCTTGCTCATCTCGGCAACGTCTTTGCCCTGGAAGAACACTTTGCCTGCCGTCGGCTTGGTCAGGCGCATGATGGTGCGGCCCGTGGTGGACTTACCGCAGCCAGACTCGCCGACCAGGCCAAAGGTCTCGCCCGGATAAATCTCGAACGAAATGTCATTCACAGCAGAGACGACACGCTTGGAGAAGCGCTTGGCGAACATGCCGGACTCAGCGGGGAACTCCTTAGAGAGGTGCTCGACCTTAAGCAGCGGAGTACGCTCGTTGGTATCTGCCATTACGCCTCGCCTCCCTTCTTGGAATCCTTGCGGGTACGGGACGTCTCAGGAGCGTTCTTGAGGAACTCGGGGTCACCGGAGTAGTGGCACGCAGAGTAATGACCAGACTCGGTAACAACGCGCTCGGGGCGCTGCTTGCGGCACTTGTCCGTCGCATAGGGGCAACGAGGAGAGAAGACGCAGCCCTCGGGCAGGTTCATGAGCGAGGGCGGGTTGCCGTGAATCGGCGTAAGCGGCTTCTTCTCATCGATAGCCTGCTCCGGGATGGAGCGGATAAGACCCCAGGTGTAGGGATGGCGGCTCTCGTAGAAGATTTCCTCAGCAGTACCGAACTCGACGGGACGGCCGGCGTACATAACCATGATCTTATCGGCCATATCGGCGACAACACCCAGGTCATGGGTAATCATGATAATGGCGTTGCCGTTCTTCTCCTGCATCTCCTGCATGAGCTCGATAATCTGAGCCTGAATGGTAACGTCCAGAGCAGTCGTGGGCTCGTCGGCAATCAGAATATCGGGATCGCAGGCAAGAGCCATAGCGATCATGACACGCTGACGCATGCCGCCGGAGAACTGGTGCGGATACTCGTTGACGCGCTTCTCGGGCTCGGGGATACCAACGAGGTCCAAAAGCTCGGTGGCGCGCTTGAGCGCCTCCTGCTTGGAGTAGCCACGGTGCAGACGAAGGCCCTCGCCCACCTGCTTACCGATCTTATAGACCGGGTTAAGGGAGGTCATAGGATCCTGGAAGATCATCGCGATATCGTTACCGCGAATGTGTTGCATCTCTTCCTCGGTCATCTCGAGGATGGAACGACCGCGATAGCGAACGTCACCGCCCTCAATCTTTCCCGGAGGCATCGAGATAAGGCCCATGATGGTCATGGCGGTCACGGACTTACCAGAGCCGGACTCACCGACGACACCCAGGGTCTCACCGCGATCGAGCGTGTAGGACACACCATCGACGGCGCGAACGACGCCATCCTCGGTGTGGAAATACATCTTAAGGTCATCGACCTCGAGCAGATGCTGACCCTCGGGAACCGGCTGGTCCTTCAGGTCCACATAGTTCTTGTTCTTCTTCATCCTTATGCGTCCTTCATCTTGACGTCGAGGGCGTCGCGCAGACCGTCACCAAGCAGAGTGAAGGCGAGCACCGTCGAGAGAATTGCCAGACCGGGCATGATCATCATCCAGGGAGCAGTCAGAAGATACTGCTGACCGTCCTGAATCATGGAGCCCCACGAAGGCGTAGGCGGGATAACGCCCATGCCGAGGAAGGACAGAGCGGACTCGGTCAGAATAGCGCCACCAATGTTCATGGTCGCATAGACCACGATAGAAGCAACGGAGTTCGGGAAGATATGGCGCATAACGATACGGGCATCGGATGCACCCATAGCGCGAGCGGCGTCAACATAGTCGTTCTCTTTGACCGTCAGGATCGCGGAACGGAAGACGCGCGCAATCGAAGGCCAGCCAAGAATACCGATGGCGATAAAGACGTTCTGAAGACCACGGCCGATAACGGCGATCATGGCGACAACGAATAGGACGTACGGGAACGCCAGGAAGATATCCGCGCAGCGCATGATGATCGTATCCCAGATGCCACCATAGAAACCGGCGAGGGCGCCCATGACCAGACCGATCACCGTGGAGATGGCGGTGGCCATAATACCGACGGAAAGCGAAACGCGTGCACCGTAGATAACACGGACGAGAATGTCACGACCAAGGGAGTCGGTGCCAAACGGGTGCTCGGCACACGGAGCCAACAGCGAAGTCTCGGCCATGGTAGTCGAGTCGGAGGCCGTCGGCGAACCGAGCCAGGGCTTAGCCCACAAATCGGCGGTCAGGGCAACCACAACAACGATGATGATCCAGCAGACACCGATAACGGCGAGCTTGTTCTTACGAAGACGCTTGAAAGCGTCGCCCCACAGTGTGCGGGACTTGGCGGGAGCAGATGCGGCCTTGGTGGCGGTAGCCTGCCCCTGAGACTGAGAATCAGTTTCCTGCATGAGACGTACCTCCCTTAAGCCTTATCCGACGGACCGCCAAGGCGGATGCGCGGGTCGAGGAATGCATAGCTAATGTCGACGAGCAGGTTGATCACCATAACGACGACAACGATGAGCGTAACGCCGCCCATAACGATGGGCCAGTCGCGCATGCTGATGGCGCGGTAGACCTCATAGCCAATACCGGGCCAGTTAAAGACCGTCTCGGTCAGGATGGCGCCCGAAAGCATGGCGCCGAAGTCGACACCAATATAGGTAACGACGGGGATGAGTGCATTCTTAAGCGCATGCTTGATGATGATCGCACGATTGGAGAGACCCTTGGCCTTTGCTGTGCGGATGTAATCCTGGTTCATGACGTCGAGCAGCTGCGAGCGCATGATGCGGGCAGCATAGGCGGTCGAAACCGAAGCCAGCGTAATGGTCGGAAGCACATAGTGCATCCAATCCTGATACTGAGAGCTGGAACCACCAGCACCCGAGATCGGCATGGAGAAAGCGCCGCCGGTGGCATCCTTGAGGATGACACCAAAGAACAGCTGCAACAACATACCGAGCCAGAAGGCAGGAACGGCAACGAGGATCGACGTGGTCAGCGTTACCAAAATATCCCAGAAGGAGTAACGCTTTACTGCCGAAATGATACCCGCACCGATACCCATGATTGCCTCGAGCACGATGGCGCACGCGGCAAGTTTGACCGTATACGGATACTTCTGGGCAAAGATTTCCGTAACCGGCAGCTTGCGCTGATACGAATTGCCCAGATCGCCATGAAGCAGGCCGTTCATGTAATACAAGTAACGGTCCACGAGCGACGTTTGAACGGGGTCGCCGTTCTCGTCAAGAATCGCGTTGCCATCCTCGTCCGACTGGACCAGGTGATAGCGAACGCGAAGCTGAAGCTCCACCTCGGGGGACAGAGCCTTGTCTCCACCGATCAGCTTGATCGGATCTCCCGGCACGATATTCTGGAGGGCGAACAGAATCAGCGTGACGCCCAAAAACACCGGGATGAACTGAAGCACACGTTTAACGATGTACTTACCCATACCACTCCCCTATCTAGGGATTAACCTAAATGGGATGCCGATCGCCAGACCGGCATCCCAAAATTACCATCAGCCAGTTTACCCCAGGTTAGGGGGAACTGTATGTTTCCCATGAGGTCTACGTAAATACTTGACCCTCACGGAAGCTGCAACTCTTAGGCGAGCTCAGCGGTACCCAGATCGGCGTGCTTCTGCGGATCAACATAGAGGTGCTTGATGCGATCGGAGCCGGCGATGGTGTGCGTGTAGAACATCACCGGGATGACCGGGCAGTCGGCAGCGACCATAGCGTCGGCCTCCTGCATCTTGGCGATACGCTCATCGTCGTCAACCGTGGTACGAGCCTCGTCAACCTTAGCGTCGAACTCGGGGTTGCTGTAACCGGAACGGTTGTCGCCGCCGAGGGAGTCGGAGTGGAACAGCGGGTACAGGAAGTTGTCCATAATCGGGTAGTCGGCGATCCAGCCCAGACGACCGAACTGATAGTTGAAGTTCTGATACTGCTCGAGCAGGGCAGACCACTCAGGGGTATCGGAAGTAGCGGTAACGCCCACCTTGGCGAGGTCACCGATGATGGACTCCATGATCTCCTTGTGTCCACCGTCCTGGTTGTAGGACAGGGTCACGTTGATGCCGCGGTCGCCGTTGGCGCCGGCAGGAGCAACCTTGTCGAGGTACTCGTTGGCCTTATCAACGTTGTACTCGCAGAACTCCCATGCGCCCTCCTTGTAGCCGGCGATTCCCGGAGGAACGATGCCGTCAGCGGGGGTACGGGTGCCCTTGAAGATGGTCTTGCAGATGGCCTCACGGTTGATGGCCAGGGAGATGCCCCTACGCAGGTCAGCGTTATTGAACGGCTCGGCCGTGTTGTTGCAGGTCAGGTAGTACGTGGAAGGCTCGGCGCCGAGCAGCATGCGCTCGCCGTCACCCATGGTGTAGCCGTCCTTGGACACGCCGCGATCCTTCTTGGCGGCGTCGATCTGAGCAACGGGAACGTCGCAGACATCGAGGTTACCGGCCTGGAACTCCTTGTAAGCGGTCTCCATGTCCTTGATGACCTGGAAGTGGATGCCATCGATCTTGGCCTTGTCGCCATAGTAATCGTCGAACTTCTTGAGGTTGATCTCCTGACCATCCTCCCACTTGCCGTCCATCATGAACGGGCCGTTACCGATCGGGGCAAGGTAGAAGCTCTTGACATCGGACTCGGCGCACTCGGGAACCGGGGCCAGAGCCGGGTGAGATGCGACGAAGGGGAAGTCGGCGTAAGCGGAAGACAGCTTGACGACGAGGGTCTCATCGTCGGGGCAAGTAACACCGCTGAGCTCAGTAGCGTTACCGGCAAGCAGATCGTCATAGCCCTCGACCATGGAAAGGTGATAGGAGACCTCGGAAGGACCATACTCGGTAGCGATGGCCGACTTGGTGTTGACCAGACGCTCCCAACCGAGCTTGAAGGACTTGGAGGTAACGTCGTCACCGTTGTGGAACTTGGCCTTCTTGATCTTGAAGGTGAACTCGGTGGCGTCATCGTTGGCCTCGAAGGACTCGCAAGCCAGCGGGACAATCTCGCCCTTCTCGTTGTCGTAGGTGGTCAGAGCGTCGAACAGCTGGTAGTTGACCTGGGTGCCCTGATCCTCCTGGACGTTGTAGGGGTCGATGCAAACCGGGTTGTTAATGTAGAAGTTCAGCGTCGAACCGGACTCAGAACCGGAAGCGTCGCCGCCCTTCTTGCCGCATGCGGCAAGAAAAGCCATGGAGCTCGCAGCGAGGGTGCCGCCAACAAAGGCGCGACGACCCATAACGGGCTGGTGGAACATAGAATCAGCCATGCCATCCTCCTTATGAGATAGGACAAAGTGAATTCGATCGGGCAACGTCGAGACAACCCGATCGAACCATTCAAACGCGGTCCGCCGTTATGGCTGGTTATGCAATGCGGGCCAACGTTTGCAATACAGTAGCGCATTTTATGCACAATTTGGCGCTGATTCCGGTTAACGGTCGAGAATTTCTTTAGTTAGGCGAAGTATGTGGGGATATTTTGACCCTGTTACAAACATGTAAACAAAAAGGGTCCCGCACTTGCGGAACCCTTTTCAAGCGTATATGCGACTCGAGTTTAATAGCCCACGATGCCCTGGGGGAAGAAGAACATGCACAGCACGACGCACACGGCAAACACGACAGCCATGATAACGGTCAGGCGGTCCAGGTTCTGCTCCATAACGCCCGTGGCAGAGGTGGAATTATACAGAGAGCTGGCGATCATATCCGAAACACCGGTGCCCTTACCGGAGTGCATCAGAACGAGAATCGTCAGCGCCACGGCAGACACAGCCCAAACGACAAACAGAAGAATCTGGAACGGACCCATAGATAAGCTCCTTAATAGAACAATTCAAACTCCAGTACTGTACCACAACCTCAAGCACTCCCCCATCTGCCATTTGGGGACGGGGTAGAAATAGCGCAAAAGGGGGTTGCCCGGACGTGGACAACCCCCTTACAAGAAAACGTTAGTTGTTTTCTTTAGGCCTCGGTGGCGAGCACGCGACCCGTCATCTCGGCGGAAGGCTCGAGACCAGCAATGGTGAGCATGGTCGGAGCGATATCGGAGAGACGACCGTCCTCGATACCGGTAAGCTTGGCCTTCTCATCAACGATGATGAACGGCACACGGTTGGTGGTGTGAGCCGTAAACGGATGCTTAGAACCGTCGGTAGCGACGTCAAACATGTGGTCGGCGTTGCCATGGTCGGCGGTGATCAGCGCAAAGCCGCCCTTGGCGAGAATCGCCGGGACAACCTTGGAGAGAGCCTCGTCAACGGCCTCGACAGCCTTGACGGCAGCATCGAACACGCCGGTGTGACCAACCATGTCGCAGTTCGCGAAGTTCACGATGTAGAAGTCAGCGCGATCCTCGTTAATAGCGGAGACGAGCTTCTCGGTAACCTCGGGAGCGCTCATCTCGGGCTGCAGATCGTAGGTAGCAACCTTGGGGGAAGCGACGAGCACGCGCTCCTCGCCCTCCTTGGGCTCCTCGATGCCACCGTTGAGGAAGAACGTCACGTGGGCGTACTTCTCGGTCTCGGCGGTGTGCAGCTGCTTCAGGCCATTGGCTGCGATGACGTCGGCCAGGACGTTCTCGGGGAACGTCTTGGGGAAGGCGACCTCAACGTCAAACGTCGGATCGTACTCGGTCATCGTCACAAAGTGCGAAAGTTTGATCTGCTCACGCTCAAAGCCGTCGAACTCCTTGTCCGTGAAAACGCGGGTCATCTGACGGGCGCGGTCGGGACGGAAGTTGAAGAAGATGGCCGCGTCGCCCTCGTGGATGCCCTCGTTGTGGGCAGCGAAGGGCTCGACGAACTCGTCGCCGCGCGGGTCCTTCTCGTAGTAGGCCTTGATACCGGCAACGGGGTCGGTATCGGCATCGGACGCGTTGACCATGACGTCGTAGGCGCGCTGGATGCGCTCCCAACGATTATCGCGGTCCATGGCCCAATAACGGCCCGAGACGGTGGCAACGCGAGCGTCGCAACCGGTCTCCTCGGAGATCTTAGCCAGGAAGGCGCAGAACTCGCTCATGTAGCCGGCACCGGACTGCGGATCGACGTCGCGGCCATCCATAAAGGCGTGAACGCGAACGGTCTTGATCCCATGCTGGGCAGCCATCTTGACCAGAGCCTCGACGTGGTTCATGTGGGAGTGAACGCCGCCAGGGCTCATAAGGCCCATAAGGTGAAGGGTCTTGCCCTCGGCCTTGACATCGTCCATAGCCTTGACGAAAACCTCGTTCTTGGCGATGGAGCCATCCTTGATGGCGTTGTTGATGCGCGAAAGTTCCTGGAAGACGATGCGGCCGGCACCGATGTTGAGGTGGCCCACCTCGGAGTTGCCCATCTGGCCGTCGGGAAGGCCCACGTCCTCGCCCGAAGCGCCGAGCGTGGTGTGAGGATACTTCTCGTACAGGCTATCAAGGAAGGGCGTCTTGGCAGCGGCGACGGCGTTCTCGCCATCGGCCGGAGCCAGTCCGCAGCCATCCATGATGATCAGGAGTGCAGGAAGGTGACGCTGTGCCATATGTCCTACTCGCCTGCCTTGACGACCATAGAGGCGAAGTCGGCAGCCTTGAGCGAAGCGCCGCCCACGAGGGCGCCGTCAACGTCGGGCTTGGCGACGAGCTCGGCGATGTTGCCGGGCTTGGCAGAGCCACCATAGAGAACGCGGATGCCGTTAGCGAGCTCCTCGCCGAACATCTCCTTGAGGGTCTCACGGATAGCGCCGCAGACCTCCTGAGCGTCCTCAGCGGTAGCGGTCTTGCCGGTGCCGATGGCCCAGATGGGCTCGTAAGCGATGACGACCTGCTTGGGGCAGGTGATCTCAAGACCAGCAAGGCCAGCCTTGACCTGGTTCACGACGTGCTCGACATAGGTGCCAGCCTCGCGGACCTCGAGGGACTCGCCGCAGCAGAAGACGGGAACAAGACCAGCGGCAACGAGAGCCTTGGCCTTCTTGTTCTGGTCCTCATCGGTCTCGTGGAAGTAGTCGCGACGCTCGGAGTGACCGATGATGCAGTAGGTGCAGCCAGCGGACTTGAGCATATCGCAAGAGGACTCACCGGTGAAGGCACCCTTGGCCTCCCAGTACACGTTCTGTGCACCGAGGGCAATGGGGGCAGCCTGAATGCGGTCATGAACCGTGGTGATGTCGATGGTCGGAGGGCACACGAGCACCTCGACGCCAGCCGGAACCTCGGGCAGAGCCTGAGCCAGCTCGTCGGCGAGCTTGGCGGCCTCGGCGACGTCGTTGTTCATCTTCCAGTTACCAGCGATAAGAAGGGTGCGATTAGGCATCGAGAAGCGCCTCCACTCCGGGCAGGGCCTTACCCTCGACGAGCTCCATGGAAGCGCCACCACCGGTGGAGATCCAGCTCATCTTGTCGGCCAGGTTGAACTTGTTGACAGCTGCGACAGAGTCGCCGCCGCCGATGATCGAGGTGCAGTCGGCCTCGGCGACAGCTTCGGCGATAGCCTGAGTGCCGTGAGCGAAGTTGTCGAACTCGAAGACGCCCATGGGGCCATTCCAGAACACAGTCTTGGCGCCCTTGACGGCCTCGGCGTAGAGCTCCTCGGTCTTGGGGCCGATGTCCATGCCCTCGCGGTCATCGGGGATAGCGTCGGAAGCGACAACCTCGGGGACAGCGTCCTCGCCAAAGTGATCGGCAACGCGGTTATCGATGGGGAGCAGGATCTTGACGCCCTTCTCCTCGGCCTTCTTGAGCATCTCGCCGGCGCGCTCGACCCAGTCCTCTTCCTTGAGGGACTGACCGACGGTCAGGCCCTGAGCCAGGAAGAAGGTGTAGGCCATGCCGCCACCGATGATCAGGGTATCAGCGGAGTCGATGAGGTGATCGAGAACGCCAATCTTGGAGGAAACCTTGGAACCGCCGACGATAGCGACGAAGGGGCGCTCGGGCTCGGCGAAGATGCCGGTCAGCGTGTCGACCTCCTTCTCGAGCAGGAAGCCAGCGACTGCGGGCAGGTAAGCGGCGGGGCCCACAACGGAACCCTGGGCGCGGTGAGCGGTACCGAAGGCATCGAGGACGAAGACGTCGCCATAGGAAGCGAGGATCTTGGCGATCTCGGGATCGTTCTTCTTCTCACGCTTGTCAAAACGGACGTTCTCGAGAACGAGGACCTTGCCCGGCTCGACGGCGGCGACAGCCTCAGCAGCCTTCTCGCCGTAGGTGTCGGCGACAAAGGCAACGTCGAGACCAGAGAGCTCAGCAAGCTTCTTGGCGACGGGCTCGAGGGACAGCTCGGGCTGGAAGCCGGTGCCCTCGGGACGGCCGAGGTGGCTCATGAGGATGACGCGAGCATTGTGCTCAACGAGATAGTTGATGGTGGGCAGGGCAGCCTTGATGCGGGTGGTGTCGCCAACGACGCCATCCTTGATAGGCACGTTGAAGTCAACGCGGACGAGAACGCGCTTGCCGTCGACATCGATGTCGCGGACGGTCTTCTTGGTAAAGGCCATGTTTGCTTCTACCTTTCGTACGTGTCTGCCTTCCATTACGGCAGACGATTTCCTATAAAAAGGGCGCGACCTTAGGGTGTAAGCCCTATAAGGCCGCGCCCTTCTTTAGACGCTCAACGAGCTATTCGCTAAAAGCTAAATTAAGCAACGAACTTCTCGAAGTACTTGATGGTGCGGACCATCTGAGAGGTGTAAGAGTTCTCGTTGTCGTACCAAGAGGTGACCTGAACGAGGGTCTGGCCGTTGCCGAGGTCAGAGCACATGGTCTGAGTGGCGTCGAAGATGGAGCCGTGGGTCTCGCCGATGATGTCGGTGGAGACGATGTCGTCCTCGTTGTAACCGAAGGTCTCAGAGATGGTGGCAGCGTAGGCCTTCATAGCAGCGTTGACCTCGTCGACAGTGACCTTCTTGTCAACGACAGCGTAGAGGTTGGTGATGGAGCCGGTCGGCGTCGGGACGCGCTGAGCGGCACCGATGAGCTTACCGTTGAGCTCGGGGAGAACCAGGCCGATAGCCTTGGCAGCACCGGTGGAGTTGGGGACGATGTTGACGGCGCAGGCGCGGCTACGACGCTTGTTGCCCTTGCGCTGCGGGCCGTCGAGCGGCATCTGGTCGCCAGTCCAGGCGTGAATGGTGGTCATGATGCCGGACACGATGGGAGCGAAGTCGTTCAGACCCTTGGCCATCGGGGCGAGGCAGTTGGTGGTGCAGGAAGCAGCGGAGATGATGTTGTCCTCAGCGGTCAGCGTCTCGTGGTTGACGTTGTACACGATGGTGGGCAGATCGCTGCCAGCCGGAGCGGAGATGACGACCTTCTTGGCGCCAGCGTTGATGTGGGCCTGAGCCTTAGCCTTGCTGGTGTAGAAGCCGGTGCACTCGAGAACGACGTCGACGTCGAGGTCGCCCCAAGGCAGGTTGTTGGCGTCGGCCTCCTTGTAGATCTTGATCTCCTTGCCGTCAACGGTGATGGAATCCTCGCCAGCAACGACCTCGTGATCGCGAGCGTAGTTGCCCTGCGTGGAGTCGTACTTCAGCAGGTAAGCGAGCATGTCGGGAGAGGTGAGGTCGTTGATAGCGACGATCTCGGAGCCCTCATGACCGAACATCTGACGGAAGGCCAGACGACCGATGCGACCGAAGCCGTTAATAGCAACCTTTACTGCCATTGTGTCTCCTTTCGTAAGGCCCCCGCAAGCTACAGCGCCTGCCGTTGAGGCCCACAAACTAACCACTCGCCTAATATACCTTTTTTTGGACTTGAATTTCACGAGAATGGTCGAAATTGAAAATCAAATTTACGTTAAAACGTTTTAAAGAATAAAATAGCAGCTAAATCCGTATATAAGTCGATACTTTAAACTACCTGTTTGCTTCAATGAGCTTTTCAAGCCTCAAAACTCGATGGTAGAGGGCCGACTTCGACAAGGGAGGGTCAGCCATCTCCCCCAAATCACGCAGCGACAGATCGGGGTAGCGCTCGCGCAAGTCGCAAAAGACCGCCAATGCATCCGGAAGCTCATCGCGAAGGCCACGCTGCTCGAGCTCATCGATCAACGCAAGCTGATGTTGGGCAGCACCGGCGCTTCTGGTCTGGTTGGCGAGCTCGGCATTCACGCGACGGTTCACATCGTTCTTAACCAACTTGACCGCGCGCGCTTCCTCAATCTCGGCAACGCTGCGCTTGGCACCAATCAGCTTTAAAAGATGCTCGATCTCCTCGGCGCTCTTAATGTAGACAGCAAAGGAGCCGCGCCGCGCGTTAACGCGCGCATGGACCCCGATCTGCTCCAATAGATCGCAGAGTCCCCGGGCATACTGCTCGCCCTGCACCGCGATCTCCAAATGAAAGTCGCCGCGGGGATCGGCCACGAAACCGCCAGCGATGAGCGCGCCGCGGATGTAGGCAAGCCTGCAGCAGGGACGGGCAACGATGTGCCGGGGAACACCGGCGACGAGCCCTCCCCTGCGGTCGAGAATGCCCAGCAGCACCAGAGCCTTGTCCAGGTCGGGTTGATCGGGCAGGGTAATGAGATAGTTACGGACCTTATGCAAGACCGATTTACGAACGGTGAATTCCGTTTTGAGCTTAAGGATGCGATGCGTCAGTGTGATCATCGTGCGCGCGACGGCGCCCGTCTCGGTCGCGACCGTCAAACGATACCGCCCGGAGCCGGCCAGCGAAAGTGTACCGCTCACGCGCGTCAGGGCGGCAAGCGTCGACAAATCGCAGTATTCACATTCAGGTTCGCAGCGCGCGAGCTCGTCACGCACCTCCGCGGTAAACGACATGCAGGCCTATGCTTTCGTGTTCGCGCGCGACAGGTCGCGATGGGAAATGCTCACGTGATACTGGGCACCTTCCAAATAACGTGCCGTGGCCTCGGCGATGGCAACGCTGCGGTGTTGGCCGCCCGTGCAACCGATGGCAATAGAAAGTTGCGGCTTGCCCTCCGCGATATAGCCGGGCATGACCGTATCGAGCAGCTGCGTCCAGGCCTTCCAGAACTCCTGGGTCTTAGGATGGTCCAGAACAAAGTCGGAGACTTTCTTATCGAGACCGGTCATGGTGCGCATCTCGGGATCGTAGAACGGATTGGGCAGGAAGCGAACGTCGATCATGATGTCCGCCTCGACGGGCATACCGTGCTTAAAGCCAAACGAGAACACGTGAACGTCCATGAGCTGCTGGTCGGACAACTCGGAGAACGCCATGCGCAATTTGTTGCGCAGGGCAGAGGTGCGCAGGCGGCTCGTGTCGATGATCATATCGGCTCGATCGCGCACACCCTGCAGCTGCAGGCGCTCGCGCTGAATCGCGTCGGCCGTAGTCTCCCCCGGCTTGGCAATGGGATGGCGGCGGCGGTTTTCGCTATAACGACGGATCAGCACCTCGTCAGAAGCCTCCAGGAACACGATGTCGCAGCTCATCTCGCGCTCTTCGAGCGCAGCGACCGCATCGAGTAACTCGTCAAACAGTCCCTGGCTACGCAAATCGCAGGTGACGGCAAGATGCCTGCCCACGCCCGTATTGATGCCGACGAGTTCGGCAAGCTGGGCGATCAGACGCGGAGGCAAGTTGTCGATGCAAAAGTAACCCATGTCCTCGAACACATGCATGGCCTGCGTTCGGCCCGATCCGGACATTCCGGTGATGATGACGATATCGGGGATGCGCTCCGAGCGCTCCGCCGCATCCATGGCATCTCCCTTTTGCATGTGCTGCCTCCTAAAAACAAGCGCGGGACCCAGCAACCCGGATCCCGCGCGGTCAATTGCCTATATTGAGTATACCGCCCCGAGCGGATACGAGGCCTGTCTTACGCCTCAAGCGCAGCCTTGAACCAACTCGTAATACTCGTTGGGTGCGTGATGGCGGTGCCGACGACAACGGCCCAGGCGCCAGCATCGATCGCGGCGCGAGCCTCCTCGGGCGTATGCACGCGACCCTCGCAAATGATGGGAAGGCCGGGGAATTCCTCGGTCGCCTGACGCAGGAGCGGCAGATCGGGGCCATCGGCCATGGTGCAGTCGATGGCGGCGACACCATGAGAGAGCGTGGTGGATACCAGGTCGAAGCCCATATCAACCGCACGGCGAATGTCCTCGATGGTGGCACAGTCCGCCATCAGGAGCACACCCTCCTCGTGCAGCGGGCGGAAGGTATCCTCGACCGTCTTGCCATCGGGGCGCGGACGATCGGTTGCGTCGATCGCCACGATATCGGCACCGGCAGCGACGCAGGCGCGGGCGTGACGCAGCGTCGGCGTGATGTAGACGCCCTCATGCCCATCCTTCCACAGGCCGATGACGGGAACCTCACAGCGACCCTTAATGGCGGCAATGTCGGCAAGGCCCTGGCAGCGAATAGCGGCGGCTCCGCCGAGCTCGCAAGCGCGAGACATTTGCGCCATGGTCTCGGGCGTACGAAGCGGCTCGCCCATATACGCCTGAACGCTCACGACGAGCTTGCCCTTCAGGGATTGAATCAAAGGATCGACGGTCATAAGGCTGCAACCTTTCTCAGAACAGCCTCCCGAGGCGTGTTGTCTCGGGAGGCTCCTACAGCAGATACGTTTACTTCAACGAGGCGAGAAGATGCTCAGCGGCACCGATGAGCGGAGCATCGCCCTCCAGAGAACCGATGAGGATCGGCGTGTCCTGAAGCGGATCGAGCGCCTGGCTGGCATAGCCCTCGTGCACCGAATCCTTCCATGTCTGCGAACGCCAATCGGGACCTTGGTGAATCACGCCGCCCGAAAGCACGATGACCTCAGGGTCCAGGATGTTAGCGAGCGAGCCCAAGCTGGCACCCAGCGCAAAGCCGGCGTCATGGATGACCTCGGTCGCCTTTGCGTCGCCCGCACGGCACAGGTCGTTTACGTCGCGTCCGACAGAAGGACGGCTGGGGTCAACGCGACCAAAGCGCTCGTCATACATTCGACCAATGGAAGTGCCCGAAGCAACCGACTCCAGATGGCCAGAACGCCCGCAGGCGCAGGGAATGCCGGCGGCAGCCGAGCACTCGATGTGGCCCATATGGCCAGCAGCACCATGGAAGCCCTGCATCACGCGGCCGTTCTCGACATATGCGCCGCCGATGCCCGTACCGATGCCAAGACACAAGACGGAGAACTTGCCCTTGCCGACGCCCCAGTGGGCCTCGCCCAGAGCATGAGCCTGCACGTCGCCTACAACGGCAACGGGAAGACCGAGGTCCTCGCGCAGACGTGGCCCCAACTGAACGCCGGACCAGCCGGGCATGATCTCATTGGCATACGCGATGGCGCCCGTCTTGGGATCGACGACGCCGGCGGCACCGATACCGACGCCAAGGACCTCGACATCGGGATTCGCCTCGAGAGCAGCCTTGATGGACGCCTCGATACGCTGGAAGACGGCCTCGCCGCCCTCTTGGGCCTCGGTGGGAACCTCAGCTTCAAAGACCGGATGGGGCACGCCGCCATCAGTCGGATACTCCATAATGGCAGTCGCAATCTTGGTGCCGCCGATATCGACGGAGCAAACGTACTTGTTCTCCATGTCGCTCTCCTTAGGAGATATAAACAACTACAGGAAATGCGCCGGCAGGCTAGCCGTCACAGCGCGGTAAAGGTTTTCCAGGTGCCCGAGATCGCCGAGAAACCGTGCGGCCATTGACCTAATGGGTCATGGCCGCACGGTTGAGGCGCGAGGTTGGGCGCCTGGGAAAGCACTACAGCAGACCGTTGTCCTGGAGAACCTTCCTGATCGCCTCGACGTTCTCGCCGGTCATGGCCTTCACCGGGCGCGGCATGGTCGGGCTGTCGAAGATACCCATGAGGTTCATAGCGGTCTTGAAGGCGCCGACGCCACCGGCATAGCCCTGGACGCCCGAGGTGACATCCCAGATGTGCGAAATCTCATTGAGGCGATCCTGCTCGGCCTTGACGGTAGCCCAGTCACCAGCCTGAGCGGCCTTCCACTGACGCACGTAGCCCTCGGGTTCAACGTTGGCGAGACCCGGGACGGAACCGTCGGCGCCACCAAGGTAAGCGCCGTCGACAACGACCTCGTGACCGGTGAGGATGCTCATCGGATGGCCGTTCTTCTCGTTCTCCTGAACGAGGTAGCGGAACGAGATGTCATCACCCGAGGAATCCTTAACGCCAGCAAGGACGCCCTCGGCGCCGAGCTTGGCAAGGAGCTTCCAGGGGAGCTTGGTGTGAACGCAGACGGGAATGTCATAGGCAAAGATGGGCAGGTCGAGCTCCTCGTGCAGGATGCGGAAGTGCTCCTCGACCTCGGTCATGCCCTGCAGGGCATAGAACGGGCAGGTGGCGACGAGGGCATCGGCGCCCAGTTCCTGAGCGACCTTACCGTGCTCGATCATGCGCTCGGTCTCGGTATCGATGATGCCGACCAGGACAGGCACACGGTGGTCGACGATACGGACGGCCTCGGCGATGATCTGGCGACGACGCTCGTCGGTGGAGAATACGACCTCGCCCGAAGAGCCCAAGAAGAACAGACCGTCGACGCCGGCGTCGATCATGCGGTTGATGCTGCGCTCAAAGGAGGCAACGTCGAGCTGATGGTCTTCGGTATCGGGAACAACGACGGGGGGAATAACGCCGGTGAATTGCTGAGTTGCCACAAGAATCTCCTTAGTTGTCTAGCGGGCGGCCCTATGCCACCCACTCTTGTTGGCAGTGTCCAGGCCGCCTAGGCCAAAGAACACGGGTAGAACGTTTGGTTAAAGAAGTCGACGACTTCGTTTTCGAACGCATTGATGCGCTCATGAGCGTATTTGGCATAGATGATATGCCTCCGGTCACACTCAAGACCGTTGAATACGGCAAACTGGCCCTTGGGAGCACTCACGGCATCCATGAGCGATGTGCCCATGAGTACCGATCCGCGCACCCGAGACGACAGTGCCTCGAGGCCGCCGGGAAGCGGATTGGCAACTGCCGCGCAGGCAAGGCCCCGCTCGTCCAGAGCACAAACCGCCAGCGCGACTCCTCCGCCAAGACCCTCGCCCCATGCAAACATGCGGTCGGGATCCACGCTGTCAAGATTGCGTGCGACCTTCGACAACGCGCAGCCCCAACGGATGCGTTTGACAAAAGCAGGCGAGGTGATCCCCTGCTGCAGATCGCTGCACCCAATCACATCATCGTCCAGCGCAAGCACGGCATATCCCATGGCGGCAAACCTCGTCATGTGATGCCATCCACGCACGGGCCGGTCAATGTCATGGAACATCAGGCACAGCGGCACAAGCTCGGATGTCCGGGCGCGACCAGCGGGCTCAATCAGGCGGCCGTGTACGACATCCCCGCCGACCTCAAAGGAGACCTCGGAGTAGCGCGCGCACGGATTGACGAAATCAATCGCCGTAACGGTCAACCCGCAAACCTCAGGATTCGATACGGCTGTACACAAATCGGAAATATCCACCGAAGTATCGCCGCGCCAATCCCGGAAATCGGAGAGCTTTGACGAAACCGTCCCGGGAATCCCCGTAAGCTCGGGGACAATCAGCTCATCGACATTGCTTTCGCACTTAGACATGAGCCTCCCCTCCCTTGCAGAAAAACGGAATGATCAGATCGTCAAAGTCCTGAATCTCCTCGTGGCCAAAGCCCTCAAAGAACTCATGGCGCTTCTCGCAGGTCAGGTTGTTGTAGACCGCAAACTGCGTTGCCGGCGGGCAAACGATATCGGCAGTTCCCGTGCCAAACAGCACGGGGCATTTGACCATGGGGGCGAAGTTCTTGGAGTCGAAGTACGCAAGCTTTGCATAGGCTTCATCAATACGAGTCGAGTCCTCATCAAACCAGCGCGACCAATAGCGAAGGCCCTCGTAGGCAATATCATCGGCATCCAAATCCCAGACCAGGCGGAAATCCGACAGGAAGGGATAGAGGATGGCGGCGCGATTGATAAGCTCGCTGTTAAGCGCGCAGGTCGCAATACCCAAGCCGCCGCCCTGCGATGCGCCATTCACAAATACGCGGGCAAAATCGATGCCCTCGAGCTCGCGAACGATACGGCATAGGATGCGGATGTCCTGATGCAAGCGGACATAGTAGAGGTTGGCCGGGTCGCCGTCGATACCGGCGACGATATGGCCCGCGACCGTTGTGCCCTCAAATCCACCAATGTCCTCGGAGGGACCTCCTTGGCCAGGACAATCGAGAGCGATCAGCGCCATGCCCATACCAGCAAACGACGCCTGCTCAAACCAGCTGCGGCTTGCACCCGGATACCCATGGAACTGAAGCACCAATGGCACGGGCTCGTCCGAGACGGGCTTAAGGTACTTGGCATGCAGGCGGGCGCCGCACATACCGGTAAACCAGAGGTCGAATAGCTGGCAAGTCACAGCATCGGCGACCGATGCCGCCTCAATCGCATAGTCAAGCCCAACGGCGTCGGCCTCGGCCATGCGATCTTTCCAAAAGAAATCGAAATCTGATGGACGGGGCATGGCGCCTCGATATTCACCAAATTGCTGCTGTAGCTCCTGAGCACTTGGCATGCCTCGTGAACCCAACCTTTCGAAATCGCAACGGAGGTGCGCCCGGCAAGGGAACCGGGCGCACGGGAGGGAAAGCGAACTTACTCGCCGAGCTTGGGGTGCAGCAGCGACGGCGCAGCGCCGAGCAGCATCTTGGTGTAGGGGTCCTGGGGGTGCTGGAAGACCTGCTTGGCCTCGCCCTGCTCGACGATCTTGCCACCATTCATGACGATGATGTCGTCGGATATATAGCGGACCGTCTGGATGTCATGGCTAATGAACACCATGGCCAGGCCGAGCTCCTTCTTAAGGTCGGTCAGCAGGTTGAGAATCTGCGCGCGGACCGAAACGTCCAGAGCCGAGGTGGGCTCATCGGCGATGATAGCGTCGGGGTTCAGCGACAGGGCACGGGCAATTGCCACGCGCTGGCGCTGACCACCCGAAAGCTGGCCGGGAAGAACCTCGGCGGCAGAGCTGGGCAGACCGGTGAGCTCCAGGAGCTCCTTGACGCGCTTCTCCTGCTCTGCCTCGGTGCCCAGGTTGTGGACGCGCATGGGGTCGAGCAACTGCTCGCGAACGACCATGCGAGGGTTGAGCGCCGTGGCCGGGTTTTGGAACACGACCGAGATGACGCGACCCATGTGGCGACGGTCCTCGGCGGTACGCTTGGTAACGTCCTTGCCCTTAAAGTAGACCTTGCCGCTCGTGGGGGCCTGCAGGCCGCACATGACGTTGGCGGTGGTGGACTTGCCGCAACCGGACTCGCCGACGATGCCGATGGTCTGTCCGGGCATGAGCTTAATCGTTACACCCTGGACGGCGTGAACCAGGTTGGGGTGCAGAATCGAGCCGGTACGGGTCCTAAAGGTGACGTGAACATCATCAAGGAAGATGATCGGCTCGACGCCGTTAACTGCGGTCTCGCTCATCTACATCGCCTCCGCGTGAGGGGTCAAACCATTTGCCTTGAGCACCTCGTCGGGGAGCTCGGAATAGAAGTGCTCGGTGCCAGGTACGCGCTTGAAGACCGGACGGGTGTCCAGGCCAATTCGCGGATGGCTCGAGCGGGGCGCGAAGCGATCGCCCTTGGGGAAATCGCGCGGGCTCGGAACGGCGCCGGGCACCTGGTGCAGGCGGCCCGAACCGCTCTCGATGGACAGAACGGAGCCCAGAAGACCGCGGGTGTACTCGTGGATCGGGTTGGTGAGCAGCTCCTTGGTGGGCGCCTGCTCGATAACCTGACCGGCGTACATAACCGTGATGTTATGGGCAACCTCGGCGACCAGAGCCAAGTCATGCGAGACGAAGATCATGGCAAAGCCGAGCTTGGCCTGAAGATCGTTGAGCAGCTTGATGACCTGCTTCTGGACGGTAACGTCCAGAGCGGTCGTGGGCTCGTCGCAGATAACCAGCTTGGGGTCGCGGGTAAGGGCCATAGCGATCAGGACGCGCTGACGCTGGCCGCCGGAAAGCTCGTGCGGATAGCTCTCGAGCGTACGCTTGGGATCGAGGCCAACGAGCTCCAGGAGCTCCTCGGCGCTGCGGGTGCCGCCGCGCTTGGTGAGCTGCTTCATCTGAGCGGAGATGAGCATCGAGGGGTTGAGCGAGGACAGAGCGTCCTGATAAACCATGGCGATATCGGTACCGCGCAGGCCGAACCACTCCTTCTTGCTCATCTTGAGCAGGTCACGGCCTTCCCAGAGGACCTCGCCGGAAAGATGCTCGTCCTCATCGGTCAGGCCCATGATGGCCAGCGTGGTGATGGACTTACCGCAACCGGACTCGCCCACCAGACCCATGGTCTGACCGGGGCGAACATCAAAGTTGACATGGTCGACGACGTTGATATCACCGTGGTGCTCAAACTGGATGCAGAAATCGCGGACCGAAAGGATCGGCTCGACAGACTCATCGGGCACGTGGCGGTCGTTACGCTTGAGCTCGACATCGCGCAGGGCGCCAAGGCGAGCGGAGAGGGACTGAGCCTGCTCCTTGTAGGCACGAACGGGGTCGGAGACCAGCAGGTCGGCCTCGCGGCGCTTGGAAGAATCGGTCGGATCCAGGGCAGCGGAGGGAGCGGCGGCCATAGCGTCGGTAATGCCCTCGGACAGGATGTTGAGTGCCAGGCAGGTGATCATAATGGCCAGGCCCGGGAACAGCGCCTGCCACCAACGGCCGGCGAGCACGCCACCGCGGGCGTCGGCAAGAATGTTGCCCCACGTAGCGGTGGGCTCCTGGATGCCAGCGCCGATGAAGGTCAGCGAAGCCTCGAAGATGATGGCGTCTGCGACCAGGGTGACGGTAAAGACCATGATCGGGGCGATGCAGTTGCGCAGAACATGCTTGATCAGAATCCACGGAGCCTTGGCGCCGGACACGATGACCGCGCGGACATAGTCCTCGCCGTACTCGGACACGATGTTGGCGCGCACGATACGGGCGATCTGCGGGGTGTACATAAAGCCGATCGCAAAGATGATCGACGGCACGGAATTGCCCAGGATGGAAACGAAGACGGCTGCGAGGGCGATACCCGGGATGGACATGATGATGTCCAGGATACGCATGATCGCCTCAGAGACAGACTTGCGCGAAACCGCCGCAAGAGCGCCGACAACAGAGCCGCAGACCAAAGCCATGGCGGTAGCACCAAAGCCGATGATCAGCGAGTAACGGCCGCCGTAGAGCATACGCGAAAGGATGTCGCGGCCCTTGTCGTCGGTACCGAAGATAAAGCCGCCACCAGGCGCCTGGCGCGCGGTGAAAATATCGACCGGGCTATAGGGGGCAAGCAGGGGTGCCAGGATCGCAGTCAGGGCGACCAGCACCAGCACGACGGCGGCAATCTTAGAAGATAGCGCCATCTTCTTCCAGCCACCGAGCTTAAGCCCCTTGGAAGCAGCCTTCTCGAGCTGCTCGGTTTGCTTCTCTCGAATCTTTACCATAATCTACACCGTCCTGATGCGCGGGTTGATGAGCAGGTAGAGCATGTCAACCACGATGTTGATGATGATGAAGGCAAGAGCAACGACGATGACGACGCCCTGAACCAAGTTCGCCTCGTTGCCCTGAACGCCCTGCAGAATCGCGGTACCCATGCCCGGGAGGTTGAAGATAACCTCAATGACGACGGCACCGCCCATGAGGTAGCCGATCTTAAGGCCGAGGGTGGTGACCGGGGTAATCAGCGCATTGCGAAGAACGTTGATACCGACGACGACCTTTTCGGGAACGCCGGCACCGCGAGCCATACGGACATAGTCCTTATCGAGCTCCTCGACCATGGCGGTACGCACGATACGAGTCATCTGGCCCGTCAGCGGAAATGCCAAGGCGATGGCGGGCATGATCATGCGTCCCAGATAACCAGCCGGATTCGTGGTGAAGTGAGGCAGGGCGCCCGATGCCGGGAGCACCTTAAGGTAGGAAGAGAACAACAAAATCAACAGAACGGCAAGCCAGAACGACGGGGTTGCCAAGCCGGCAATGGAAAAGACGCGGATCACTTGGTCCGGCCATTTATCGCGATACAGCGCCGCGATGACGCCGAGCAAAAACGAAACGACCGCGCCGATGGCAAGACCGATAAAGGTCAGCTGCATCGTGACGGGCAGGGCCGTGGAGATGCGCTTGGCAACAGAGTTGCGAGCAGCGCCGTAGGTGCCCATGTCGCCGTGGATCAAGTCGCCCATATAGCGCACATAACGCACGGGCCAGGGGTCGTCCAGACCATACTTCTCATGGTACTCGGCAACCGCCTCGGGCGAGGCGCCGTCACCCAACGCCGTGTAGGCGGGGTCGGTCTTGGAGAACGACATAAGGAAGAACACCAGGACGGTGACGCCCAATGCCATGATCGGCAGCGCGACAAGACGCCTTCCAATCAAACGTAGAAAGTTGTTCACGTTCTCTCCCCTTTCTTTTGTCGGTAGGACCAACTGGTATATGAGTACGGATACTCATTACAAGACCCGAGCGACATCGTTGCCGCCCGGGTCTTTGTTTCAACTATGAGGATACGGTCTCAACGACCGGTATCCTGCATATAGACTCAAGCGAGTCTTACGCCTTGACGGTCGCGACGCCCTTAAAGGACATGCTCGTCGTGCCGATGCCCTTGAAACCATCGAGGGCCTCGCCGTTGGGCGCGGTGGACGGATCGTCCCAAGAAGCGGAGACGGTCTTGACGTGGACAACGGGGTACAGAACGGCGTTGTCGGCGATGATGTCGAAGCACTCGTTCCACTTCTTCTGCTGCTCGTCGCCCTCGGCTGCAAGAGCCTCGTCCATGAGTCCGTGGAGCTTCTCCCACTCAGCGGACTCCTTCCACGGGCAACGGGTCTGCATCCAGACGTTGTCGCCATACCACCAGTTGAGCAGCAGGTCGGGGTCAGCGCCGAAGCAGGAAGGATCGCCAGGGGCAAGGAGGATATCGTAAGCCTCGCCGCCGTCGATGGCAGCGTAGGTGGCCGGCGAAGTATCGGTCTGGATGGTCACATCGAAGCCGAGAGCGTCAAGGTCGTTCTTGACCTGGGCAGCCATGCCCTTGATCTGCTCGTTATCGGTGGTGCGCAGGGTGATGGCGCCCGGGGTGATGCCGGACTCCTCGATGAGCTTCTTAGCCTTCTTGGCGTCGGTCTTGTACACCGTGGAGGCCTCATGATAGTTGGTAAAGCTCTTGGGCAGGTAGCAGCTGGCGGCGGTAGCAAGGCCGGCGAAGGTGTTGCTGATCATCTTCTCGGTGTCGAGCGCATACATAACGGCCTGACGGACCTTGACGTCGTTCCAAGGCGCCTTGGCGACGTTGAACATGATGAAGCGGGTGCCGAAGCCCTGAACGTTGTCAATCTTGCAGCCAGCGCTCTCGAGCTGATCGACGGCGTCAGCGGTAACGAGCTCCATGACGAGCGTGGAGCCTTCCTGCTGAGCTGTGACGCGAGCGGTGGGGTCGGTCAGGATGCTGTACTGGATCTTCTCGTCCTCGGCAGCATACTCACCGTTGTACTCGGGGTTGGGAACCAGGGTGATCTCGGTGTCGGAGATGGCATCGTACATCCAGGGGCCGGAGCCGATCGGCTGCTTGGCGCGATCCTCCTCGGCCTGGGTGGCCGGGGTAACGCGGATGATGGCCAGACGATCCTTGAGCAGGGAGAAGTTGGGGACCTTGGTCTTGATCGTCACGGTACTGGCGTCCTTGGCCTCGATGGACTCGAAAGGCTGGAAGAACGGAGCATAGGTAGCGGAAGCGGCGCAAGCGTTGTAGGAAGCCACAACGTCGTCAGCGGTGACCTCAGTGCCATCGGAGAACTTGGCGCCCTTACGGATGGTGACCTCGAAGGTGGTGTCATCCACAGACTTGGGATCGTCAGTAGCGAGCTCGTTGAAAGTGCTGTAGTCGTGGTAATCGATGCCGTAGAGGCCCTCGATGACATGCCAGTTGGCACCCAGGCCAACAGCGGAACCGGTGGTGGCGGGATCGAAGCTGGACGGAGCGTAAGCGGAACCAGCGGTGATCACGCCGCCGCCACGGTTGGCGGAATCGGTGGAGCCGGAAGCGGAACCCTCGTCGCTTGAGCTGCCACCGCAGCCAGTGAGACCAAGGCCGGCGACAGCAGCGACGCTGCCGGTGAGGCCGAGGAACGAACGCCTGGACATACCCTTGTTGATGATGGCCATGTCTTCTCCTATCAGTAGAGAATCTTACTCGGGAGCACCTAGACTTGCCCCCGCGCAACTTGCGGACGATATATACCTTACCTACCGACGAACCCAACTGAGGTGCCGCGCTCGGCGACCGATACATACATCCGCTTGAACGGTATTTACTACCGTTCACCGAATTCATTGACAAATGATTCGCCAGACAGTATGTATCGACGAGGTGAGATATCAGTCTTCGTCAACCCGCAGGATAGCAGGGTTTTCACTTGGGTTAGTCAAACGTTTTAGCGTTAATTAAACCCGAAACCAGCAGGCAATCATGGCGAAATAAATGGTTGAAAATCGCGCAATCATGTATATCAGCTGTTTAGGCTCGTGTTTAGTTTTCGGATTGCTTTGCCGCCGCCCCGGAACGCTCGGCATCCCACGCAACGAGCGTCTCGTGAACCGCTTTGGCGACATCGGCAGGAATGCCTCGAACTTCCGCGATCTCTTGCTCGCTCGCCACGCGCAAACGCTTCATCGAGCCAAAATGACGCATAATGGCACGTTTTCTGGTGGGTCCCACCCCTGGAACGTCATCGAGTATCGAAACCGTCATGGCCTTATCGCGCAGCTCGCGATGGAATGTAATTGCAAAACGGTGCGATTCATCGCGAACCTGTTTGATTAGATAGAGCGAAGCAGACCCGGTCGGCAGCACGACGGGCGTCTCGTCCCAAGGCACGAAAACCTCCTCATCGGCCTTTGCCAAGCCGCAAACTGGTATATCGAGCCCCAGGGCCTCAAGTTGTTTGATCGCAGCCGTCAATTGCGGTTTGCCGCCGTCGACAACAAGCAGATCGGGCCGCGAGCCAAAGCGCTCATCGGCCATGCGTTCGGGAGCGTAGCGTCGTCCCAAAACCTCGGACATCGACACGAAGTCGTTTGCCTCGTCCAATTCGGCCTGAATTTTAAAACGACGGTACTGGCTCTTGTCAGCGCGCCCGTTGGTAAACACTACCATCGAGGCGACGGTAAAGGTTCCGTGCAGCGTCGAGATATCGAAGCACTCGATACGCATCGGCGGCGCCGGCAGCGCCAGCGCGCTTTCGAGCTCCAGGAGCGCTTGATTGGTGCGGTCGTCAGCGTACCCCGTTCGCATCATGTAGCGCATGAGGGCATGGCGCGCATTTTTGGATGCCATAGCGAGCAAACGGTGCTTTTCGCCACGCTGCGGCCTATGGAGATGGCAGGAACGCTCGCGCTTGCCTGCAAGCCACTCCCCCAGCGCCTCCGCATCCTCAAGCTCGACGGAGAGGTTGACCTCAGCTGGAATATCAGCCGTCTCATCGTAATAGCGTTTAAGAAAGCCCGACTGGAGCTCTTCCTCGTCAACATCAAGACCCTTGTCGAGAATGAACTCGCAGGTGCGAACTGTTCGGCCCTCGCGAACGACGAAGACGCAAGCGGCGGAGATGGTCTCTTCGCGATAGAAACCGATGACATCGATATCGACACTGGAGGGAAAAACGACTTGCTGACGATCGTCCAGACCCCTGATGACCTCCAAACGACGTTTGACGCGTGCCGCGCGCTCAAAGTCGAGCGCCTCGGCGGCATCCGTCATCTCGGAGGTCAGCTCATCGACGACATCCTTGCGATGGCCCGACAAAAAGCGCTCGACACGCTTGACGTTCTTGGCATAGTCTGCCGGGGAAATCGCACCGACACACGCACCCGGTCCGCGCCCGACATGGTAGTCAAAGCAGGGGCGCCCGTTTTGCGCGCAAATCATATTGACGATGTCTTCCTCGCCCTTGTGGGACTCGACGATACGGCGGCAACGACGCCACTCCGCACAGGATGCGGAGCAAATGGGAATAACCTTGCGCAGCGTATCTATCGTCTCACGTGCCGCACGGCTATCGGTATAGGGTCCAAAATAGCGCGTTCCCGGCTTATGACGCTCACGCGTGTATTTGATAGCGGGATACAGGTCGCCCTTTGTAATGGCGATAAAGGGGTAGCTCTTGTCATCCTTGAGGTCGACGTTAAAGTACGGATGGTACTGACCAATCAAATTGCGCTCGAGCACCAACGCCTCATGCTCGGTCTCCACCACGATATAGTCAAAGCTCGCCACCAGCTGCATCATCAGCGGGATCTTTTGACGCTCATCCTGCAGTGTCACGTATTGACGCATGCGGGCGCGTAGGTTTTTCGCCTTGCCCACGTAGATGACATCGCCCTTGGCGTCTTTCCAAAGGTAGCAGCCGGGCTGCGTGGGAACGCGCGAAACCTGCTCGGCAAGCGTTGGAATGTTGTCGTGACCGACCATGCGCACCTACTTGCGACGAAGCAGCGCCGAGACCTCGGGCATCTTAAGAACGACGGCAAGGCCAAAGGTAACAGCAAGCGAGACGACACCCGCAACGCAAACGTAGCCAAGAGTAATCAGAATCGAGCCGCCAAGTGCCCCGACAAAGTGCTCAAGCGCCCACATGACGCCGGCGCCTGCGGCAGCACCCAGGCCACCGAGCAAAAGGCCAAAGAAACCGCCATGCAGGATAGATTTGACCTGAAGGCCACGCAGACGACGACGCAGCCACCACAGCGAACAACCGACCAAGATCACGTAGTCAACGACATACGAAAGCGCGATTGCCGGCATACCGAAGCCCAGCACAACGCCAAACAGCAGAACCGAGCCGGCCTGGCCGATGGCGGAATACAGGCAATAGCGGCTATAGGGCTTCATGTCGAGCAAGGCAGAGAAGCTCTTCTGCATCAATACGACCACGCCGTAGAGCGGCAGCGAGAACGCCAGGTAGACAAGGAACTCGGACACCAGCGCCACGCCGGACTCATCAAACTTGCCGGCACAGTAAATCATGTTGAGCGGACGCGCGAAGACAATCAGGTACAGCGTGAACGGAATCAGGAAGAACAGCATCTGGGCGACGCCACGCGAAATGCCCGTGCGAACGCTGTCGTAATCCTTCTCCTGTGCGTCGTGAGAAAGCTCGGTATAGAGCGCCGTCGAAAGCGAGGCGGCAATCAGCGCGTAGGGCAGCGTGTACCACAGACGCGCATAGGCGATGACGGAAGGACCAGTCTCGGGCTGGACCACCAGCGCGGCAGCGTTGGTGATAGAAGTCGAGACAAACATGCACACTGTGGCGAGCAGCGTCGGGATACCGAGCGCAATCGTCTGGCGCAGTGCGGGGTCCTTAAAGTCGATATGGATATGGGGATGCACGCCGTGCTTACCAAGCGCGGGGATCTGACATGCCATCTGAACAAAGACACCGAGGGTCGTACCGGCCGCAATCAAGATGATGCCGGCACGTTCGCCAAGCTGTGCGGACACGGGCGCAAAACCCATAAAGCTCGCAATGACGATCACATTGTTGAGGACCGGGGCAAACGTCGACCAGAAGTAGTCGCGGTGTGCGTTGAGAACGCCCGAGAACACCGAGCCCAAACCATAAAACAGAATCTGGATGGCAAAGAAACGGAACATGAACGCAGCGGTATCCATGCTGCCGCCGTCACCCGAAAGGAACGATTGCGTCCAGATAAAGCCCGGGGCGAACACAGTCCCCAGCAACGAAATGCCACCCAGCACCAAAAGCAGAATACCAAGCAGGTTGCCCACGTACTCGTTCGAGGCCTCGCGACCCTGCTCACGCCTCACGCCCATGTACACGGGCAAAAAAGCCGTCACGAGCATGCCGCCCATCACAAGTTCGTAGAGCATATTGGGCAGGTTGTTGGCGACCTGATAGGAGGACGAGAGTAGCGACATGCCGATAGCTGCCGCCATTGCCCACGTGCGGATAAAACCGGTGACGCGAGACACGATGGTCAGGATGGTCATAAGCCCGGCGGAACGACCAACCGTGGAGTAGTCCGACGAGCCCATGTCGTCAGTGTCATCTCGCGACGAAGAAGCCTCAGGCGCGGGCGTCTGAGAAGCCGAACGCTTTGCAAAGTGAGCCCCGCGCTTCGATTCTTCCTGCGGCATCGTTCAGTCCTCTCTCGTGATCGGGGCAACCGTCGCCCCGCAAAATGCAACTAAGTCGTCGGGGGCAAGCTCAAGCTGATAGCCACGCTTACCGCCTGAGATAAAAATGGTATCCCAAAGGACGCATGTCTCATCGATCAGCGTCCGAAAGCGTTTTTTCATGCCGACTGGACTGCAGCCGCCCCGGACATACCCCGTCGCGGCAAGCAAGTCCTTAACATGCATCATGGTCAGCGACTTTTCGCCAGCGGCGCGCGCGGCGGCCTTTAGGTCAAGCTCGTCGGCAACGGGAATACAGCACACAACGTGTTCATTGGACGGCGCCACGCAAACCAAGGTCTTAAAACCCTGGCCAGGCTCCTCGCCAAGTTGTTCCGAAATTGCAACGCCTAAACCCGCCGACTCATCGCCATCGTCTTCATACGTATGGAGAATATAGGAGATACCGGCGTTTTCCAGCTCGCGCATCGCATTGGTTTTCGGCGTCTTTGCAGCCTTTGCCATGGCATGTCCCTTCCCTCGCATTCGAACGTAACGCCTAAGTATATGTCCAATGTAGCCGCATACGTCATCTCGACACACAGAAGCGCCACCGAATCGAAAGGAATCGGTGGCGCTTCTCGCATGACGGCGTCTCTTTACTGGGCGTCGAGTTGTGCTTGACGCTCGCGGTCGCGCTCGAGCAGCGGGGCCAAGAACTTGCCCGTGTAACTCTGTGAACATGCCGCGACCTGCTCTGGCGTACCCGAGACCACGACAGTTCCGCCGCCATTGCCGCCCTCGGGGCCCATATCGATCAGACGGTCGGCAACCTTGATGACATCGAGATTGTGCTCGATCACCAGAACCGTGTTGCCCGCATCGACCAGGCGCTGCAGCACGTCGAGCAGCTGGCGGACATCCTCAAAATGGAGACCGGTCGTCGGCTCATCCAGAATGTAGAACGTCTTACCCGTCTGACGGCGGTGGAGTTCCTTGGCGAGCTTTACGCGCTGTGCCTCGCCACCCGAAAGCGTCGTTGCCGGCTGGCCCAAGCTCACATAACCCAAGCCCACATCATACAGAGTCTGGAGCTTACGCTTAATCTGAGGAATATTGCCAAAGAAAGCCAGCGCCTCGGTGACGCTCATGTCGAGCACGTCAGAGATGGTCTTACCACGGTAGGTGACCTCAAGCGTCTCGCGATTATAGCGCTTGCCGCCGCAGACCTCGCAGGGGACATAGATATCGGGAAGGAAGTGCATCTCGATCTTGATTTGTCCGTCGCCCTTGCATGCTTCGCAGCGGCCGCCGCTCACGTTAAAGGAGAAACGTCCGGGCGAGTAGCCGCGCGCCTTCGACTCCGGTGTGCTCGCAAACAGCGCGCGCAGATCATCCCACAGGCCAATGTACGTAGCGGGATTGGAACGCGGTGTGCGGCCGATCGGCGACTGGTCAATGTCGATCACCTTATCGATGCACTCGATACCCTCGAGCTTTTTGTACGGGCCCACGGGACGCGTCGAGCGATGAATGGCATTCGTAAGGGCAGGCGCGATGGTGTCGGTAACCAGGGAACTCTTGCCCGATCCCGACACGCCGGTAACGACCGTAAGCGTACCGAACTCAATCTTGGCGGTAACGTTTTTGAGGTTATTGGCACGGGCGCCCGTGATCTTAAGGCAGCCGCGACCGGGCTTGCGGCGCTTGTCGGGAACCCGAATCATTCGCTTGCCAGTCAGGTAGGCACCCGTCATCGAATCGGGGCACGCCATGATATCGGCAGGCGTTCCCGCGGCGACCACGTGTCCGCCGTTCACGCCCGCGCCGGGGCCCATGTCGATCACATAGTCGGCAGCACGAATCGTATCCTCATCATGCTCGACGACGATGACGGTGTTGCCGATATCGCGCAGGCGCTCAAGTGTCTTGATCAGGCGCTCGTTATCGCGCTGATGAAGGCCGATCGATGGCTCGTCCAAAATGTACAGGACACCCATGAGACCGGCGCCGATCTGCGTTGCCAGGCGAATGCGCTGGGCCTCGCCTCCGGAAAGCGTCGCCGAGGCACGGTCGAGGGTCAGATAGTCGAGTCCGACATCGACCAGAAAGCGCAGGCGCTCCAGGATTTCCTTAACAATGCGCCCGCCGATAAATTGTTGGCGCTCGGTAAGCTCCAGGCCCTCAAAAAACTCGAGCGACTCGCGGCACGACAGGCAGCAGACCTCGTAAATGGACTTACCGCCTACGGTAACGGCGAGCATCTCGGGGCGCAGACGAGCACCATGGCAACTCGAGCACGGCTCCTCGCGAATGTACTTCTCCAAGCGCGCCCTGGTGTTCTCATTCGTCGTCTCGTTATAGCGCTCGTACAGGATATTGCGCACGCCCGAGAACTTGGTGTCCCACTGGCTGCGACGCCCATCGAGCTTTTGATAGTCGACCGAAATCTTCTGGTCGCCCATGCCGTCTAAAAACGCGCGACGCACCCGCGGAGGCAGATCCTCCCACGGCGTACCGACGCTCACCTTAAAGTGTTTGCAGACCGCAGCGAAAATCTGCGGATAGTAGTTAGAGTTGCCAAACAGGCTGCCAAAGACCCCGTCGGCGATCGACTTCGAGGGGTCTTCGATTAGCGCTTCGGCATCGACCGTCTTCTTAAAGCCCAGGCCATCGCACTCGGGGCACGCGCCATAGGGCGCGTTGAACGAAAAATCACGCGGCTGAAGATCGTCAATGGAGTGTCCATGCTCCGGGCACGCCAAGGCCAACGAATACTCCAGCAGCTCGCCCTCGGTCCCCTCGGGAGCATCACGATCGGGCAGCATGTACACGTTTACATTGCCGTGAGCCAGCGCGGTCGCCTGCTCAACAGACTCGGCGATACGGCCCAGAGAGTTCTCGCGGATCACGATGCGATCGACCACGACCTCGATATCGTGCTTAAACTTCTTGTCCAGATCGATCGGATCGTCGAGCGAGCGCACTTCACCGTCGACACGCACGCGGCTAAAGCCCTCGGCGCGAAGGTCCTCAAACAGTTTTGTGTACTCGCCTTTTCGCCCGCGCACCACCGGTGCCAGCACAAACGCGCGGCGACCCTCCCCCGCGGCCAAGACCTTGTCGGCAACCTGGTCGGTCGTCTGGCGCTCAATGACGCGGCCGCATTCGGGACAGTGAGGGGTGCCCACACGGGCGAACAGCAGGCGCAGATAGTCGTAAACCTCGGTTACGGTGCCAACCGTCGAGCGAGGGTTTTTAGACGTCGTCTTTTGGTCGATCGACACCGCCGGCGAAAGGCCGTCGATTGAATCCAAGTCGGGTTTGTCCATCTGGCCCAAGAACTGGCGCGCATAGCTCGAAAGGCTCTCGACGTATCGACGCTGGCCCTCGGCATAGATAGTGTCGAATGCCAGCGAACTCTTGCCCGAGCCAGAAAGACCGGTAATGACCACGAGTTGGTCACGCGGAATGGAAACATCGATATCACGGAGGTTGTGCTCACGAGCGCCGCGAATAACGATAGAAGAATCAGACATGGAAGCTCCTTGCCTCCTATAACTTCAAATCACACCGTCGATGAGTTTAGCGCACTCAACGCGCACAGATGTTCGTAATACAAGATTCTCAGACCTTTTGCTTTATCTGACACGCGCACGTCGCATACCCGACCCATGCTTTCGAATGCCATCGATCGCCCGCCGCGCATCACAAATGACTCCCGCTCGCAAACGAGGGTACAATGACGCTCGTGTCACATCGCGGGGCCCCGGCCCCAACATATACAAAGGAGTCATACATGGGTTGCGAACACGCACAGGCCGCCGGCGGACAAACGTCGCCGTCGCAATTTGAGGAGAACACGCTGTCCGAGGTCAAGCGCGTCATCGCCGTGCTTTCCGGCAAGGGCGGTGTCGGCAAGTCGTTTGTCACCGGTGCCATCGCCACCGAGCTCGCCCGCCACGGTCACAAGGTCGGCGTTCTCGATGCCGACATTACCGGTCCCTCCATCCCCAAGATGTTCGGTATGAGCGGACGCCACGTCCATGCCCTTGGCAACCTTATGCTGCCCGAGATCTCAGAGCACGGCGTCAAGGTCATGAGCTCCAACCTGCTGCTCCAAAACGAGACCGACCCCGTCCTTTGGCGCGGTCCGGTCATCGCAGGCGCTATTAGGCAGTTCTGGAGCGAGACCTCGTGGGGCCCCATCGACTACCTACTGGTCGACATGCCTCCGGGAACAGGCGACGTTGCGCTCACCGTCTTCCAGTCGCTGCCGGTCGACGGCATCGTCATCGTCACGAGCCCGCAGGATCTGGTCTCGATGATCGTCGCCAAGGCGGTCAACATGGCCGAGAAGATGAACGTCCCCATTCTGGGCATTGTCGAGAACATGAGCTATATTGAGTGCCCCGACTGCGGCAAGAAGATCGAGGTCTTTGGCAAGAGCAAGCTCCCCGAGGTCGCAGAGCGCTATAACCTCGACATCTTGGGCCAGCTTCCCATTAATCCGGCACTCGCCGAGGCCTGCGATAAGGGCGAGGTCGAGACTGCGCTGCCCGATGGCATGTTGCCCAAGGCAGTCTCTGCCGTCGAGGCTATTACCCCGCACGAGACCGACGAGGCCTAAGTGAACGCGAGCGCCCTCTATGACGTCTTGGTAATCGGCGGCGGGGCTTCAGGCCTCGCCGCCGCCATTACGGCCGCACGCGCTGGCAAAAGCGTCTGCATCGTTGAGCGCGATGTCGCCTGCGGCCTCAAGCTCCTTGCGACCGGTAACGGCCGTTGCAACCTCTCCAACGAATCGATTGATCCTCAGCGGTATAACCACCCCGCATTCGTCGAATCCGTCATGGGCCCCCAGCCCGAACAAGAGCTTATGGGTTTCTTCTCCTCGCTGGGCATCATGACAACCTCCGAGGAAGGCCGGCTGTACCCGCGCTCCCTTCGCGCCGAATCGGTGCGCGACGCGCTTCTCAGCGTTTGCGACCGCCTAGGTATCACCTTAATCTGCGGAGCCAACGTTGCCTCGGCGCACAAAGCTTCCGAAGGCTGGGCACTCCAAATAGACCGTCCGGCGCGGGCACTCAAGGCAAAAAAGCACGACGACCGAAAATCGGAGCTCCGCTCGCTTCGGAAAGCGCTCGCCGATGTCCCTCGCAAGAACGAGGCCCTGCAGGCACATGCCGTAATTATCGCCACGGGCGGCAACCCCACCGGTATCGCCGATACGTTTCGCCTCCCCCTCACTTCGCTGCGCCCCATCCTCTGCCCCGTATCGGCAACGGTCTTTGGCGATCGGGCGGCGCTCAAGACGTTGGATGGCCTGCGCGTCCGCGCCCGCTTGACGCTCGCCCGCAATCATAATGAGCTCTGGCACGAAGACGGTGAAGTGCTGTTTCGAACCTTCGGTATCTCGGGTGTCGCTGTCTTCAACCTCTCTCGTCGTATCCAGCACGGCGATACGATCCTGCTCGACGTTTTCCCCGACCTCTCCAAAGACGAGCTGCTCGATATGCTCAACCGGCGCGTTGAGCTGTTCGGTGACTTTTCACCCCGCGATCCCCGTTGGCTCGACGGCATGCTCGCCCCGCAACTCTCCCGCGTCGTCTGCACAGCGTTCGAGCAGTGCCATCCAGGCTCCAACGATGTCATCCATCTGGTCTCGATCCTCAAGCACTTTAAGCTGTTTGCCGAGGGGACGACCGATGAGCGCTCGGCGCAGGTCACGCGTGGTGGCGTATCTGTCGAGAGCATCTCAACACCCAGTCTACGCGCGCGCAGCGTTGTCGACGCCCCGCTTTACGTCTGCGGCGAAGCGCTCGACATCGACGCCGATTGCGGAGGCTTTAACCTTGCGTGGGCCTGGCTCTCGGGCATTCGCGCTGCAAGCAGCCTGTAGCCGCGCAGTCTATAATCAAAAACACATTCGGGCCGTCTGGGATACCGGACGGCCTCTTTCTTGCCTCTAAGGAGACCTCGATGATCGAAATCACCCAAGTCAACGCGTCGCTCGATGAAGCCGGCGATGAAAATGCCTGTCTCATTGTTGGCAAGCGAGTCGCCAAGCGCGTCCTACGTTGCAAGGACTCCGAGATCAAGTCCATCGAGCTCCACCGCAAGTCAATCGACGCTCGCAAAAAACGAGACGTCCATTTTATCCTGAGCTTTCGTGTTGAGCTGACTAGTCCCCACCTCGAGCGAGAAGCGGTCGACAGCGTTGCCGAGCGTGACCGCTCGCGCGTACGCGCGATAGAAGACGATGAGCCTTCATTCCCCTCCCCCGCCTCCGACGCGCCTCAAGAACGCCCTGTCGTTGTCGGCGCCGGATGCGCCGGCCTTTTCGCTGCGCTTACGCTCGCCGAAGCAGGTCTTAAGCCCTTGCTCATCGAGCGCGGCGACCCGGCATTTCGCCGCTCGCAGGCGATCGACCTCTTTCTAAAGGAGCGCATCCTCGACCCCGAGAGCAATATCCAGTTTGGCCTGGGCGGCGCGGGGACCTTCTCGGACGGCAAGCTCAATACGGGAACCAAAAATCCCGCCCATCGCCTTATCCTCGAAACCTTCGTCGAAGCGGGTGCGCCCCGCGATATTCTGTGGGATGCCAAGCCGCACATTGGCTCCGACATCCTTCCCACGGTCGTCACCGCTATATCCCAGCGCATCGAGCAGCTCGGAGGTGTCGTCCGCTATCGAACGAAGCTCGTCGACATTCGCATCGACGCGTCTGGCGCCATCACCGGTATTGATGTCCAATCGTCCCAAGACGCCGCTTGCGAGCCAATCGAGACAAAGCACCTCATCCTCGCCTGCGGGCATTCTGCTCGCGATATTTTTGAGCTCCTTAAGGGCCACAACGTGGCCCTCGCACAAAAGACCTTTGCCATGGGCGTTCGCATCGAGCATCCGCAGCGCAACATCGACCGAGTCCAATACGGAGCCTCGGCGGGACATCCTGCCCTCGGAGCAGCCCCTTACAAGCTCGTCGCCCATCTTCCCAACGGCCGCAGCGTGTTCTCGTTTTGCATGTGCCCCGGCGGGCAGGTTGTCGCCGCCTCTTCCGAGCAGGGCCACCTGTGCGTCAACGGCGCCAGTCTCAATGCCCGCGACGGACGCAATGCAAATGCCGCCCTACTCGTTAACGTCACGCCTGAGGACCTTCCTAACGATGACCCGCTCGCCGGCGTCGAGCTCCAGCGTGCCTGCGAGGCGGCCGCCTATCGCCTGGGCGGTTCCAACTGGAACGCACCGGCACAACTCGTCGGAGATTTCCTCGCAGGACGCGCCAGCAAGGCGCCCGGAAAGGTAAAGCCCACCTATCCGCTCGGTGTGACCTGGACGGCAATTGACGAAGCCCTGCCGCAGCATATCGTCGAGTCGCTCCGCCTGGGACTTCCCCTACTCGGAAAAAAGCTACGCGGCTACGACCGCCCCGATGCCATTCTTACCGGCGTGGAGACTCGTTCGAGCTCACCGGTCACTGTCACCCGAGACCGAACGTGCCATGCCGTGTCGACCCCGGGCCTCTACCCTTGTGGTGAGGGAGCTGGATATGCCGGCGGCATCATGAGCGCAGCCACCGACGGCATCCGTTGTGCCGAAGCCCTGATCGCAGACCTCTAACGCACGAATTCCAGCGCGCAAAAGACACAGGCCCCAAGCTCCACAGGGAACTCGGGGCCTGTTCACTATTTCTTAAACCGTGTACCCTGGCGTTTTCTGCCCGATGCGAACGTGGAACCCTTGCGGGCCTGCGAACGTAAGCGCTCGATCGTCTCGTCCTCAGACGCACCCTCGAGCATCGCCCGAATCTGAACGACGGCATCGCGCAGGCGCGCCGCCTCCTCAAAGTCCATGGCAGCAGAAGCGTTACGCATATCCTCTTCCATGGTTTCGACGATCCGCACAAGCTCGTCATGCGGCAGTTCTTCCAACTGCTCCGCAAGTGTCTGCTCGGGCGCCACCGTTTCCGGCACGCCACCCTCGCCCGACTCATCGGGCGTATAGAATGCGCCATGGCCAAGAGAGTCGCCCTTCGAGCGTCCCTTCGAGCCCACGGTTTTTTCGGCCTCGGCAATAAAACTTGAGATGTCGTTGATGGCCTTGCGCACCGTCTTGGGCACAATGCCATGCTCTTCGTTATATGCCATCTGAATCTCGCGACGGCGCTGCGTCTCCTCGATGGCCTCTTTCATCGAATCGGTCATAACGTCTGCATACATGATGACTTCGCCATCGGCGTTACGGGCCGCGCGGCCAATCGTCTGAATCAGCGAACGGCGGTTGCGCAAGAAGCCTTCCTTATCGGCATCGAGAATTGCCACCAGTGAGACCTCGGGGAGATCCAAGCCCTCGCGAAGCAGGTTGATGCCAACGAGAACATCGATCTTTCCCTCGCGCAGCGTTCGCAGGATCTCGACACGGTCCATCGTCGCTGTATCGGAGTGCATGTAATTGACCTTAATGCCGGCATCAAGCAGATGGTCGGTCAGGTCCTCGGCCATGCGCTTGGTGAGCGTGGTCACCAGTACGCGCTCCTTGCGCACCACGCGCTCGCGAATCTCGTCCTCAAGATCGTCAATCTGCCCACGAACCGAACGCACATCAATCTTGGGGTCGAGCAGACCGGTCGGACGAATAATCTGCTCAACGTCGTTTTGGCTCACCCGCAGCTCATAGTCGCCCGGCGTGGCCGAAACATAGATGAACTGGGGAATCCTCGCCTCAAACTCATCGAAACGAAGCGGGCGGTTATCGAGCGCCGAGGGCAGACGAAAACCGTGTTCCACCAGCGTCACCTTACGCGAGCGGTCACCTTCGTGCATGCCGCGAATCTGCGGCACCGTCACATGGCTCTCATCGATGATGCAGAGCATATCCTTGGGAAAGTAATCGATTAGGGTAAACGGCGGCTCACCCGGCTTGCGACCGTCCAGATGACGCGAGTAGTTCTCGATGCCGTTGCAAAAACCTATCGTCTCGAGCATCTCAAGATCATAATCGGTGCGCTGCTGCAGACGCTGCGCCTCGAGCAACTTGTCGGTCGCCTTGAGCTCCGCCACGCGCTTCTCGCACTCTTCGCTGATCGATTTCAGAGCCGCCTTGACCTTCGGCTTCTCGGTCACGTAGTGCGATGCCGGCCATACGGGGATGGCCTCGTACTCACGAAGCATCTCACCGGTAACCTCATCGATCTCGGCAATCAGCTCGACCTCGTCGCCAAAGAACTCAAACCGCAACGGATGCTCGGCATAAGGCGGATACACGTCGACAACATCGCCGCGCACGCGGAACGTGCCGCGCGCCAGGTCATAGTCATTGCGATCATATTGAATGTCGATAAGTGCATGGATAAAGTCATCGCGCTCGAGCGGCACCTTCTTGTCGACGTTTGGAGCCAGACCCGCATAGTCCTCAGGAGAGCCAATGCCATAGATACACGAGACCGATGCGACAACGATCACATCGCGTCGAGAGAGCAGTGACGCGGTCGCCTGATGGCGCAGCATCTCGACCTCTTCGTTAATCGAGGAGTCTTTCTCGATATATGTATCGCTTTGCGGCACATACGCCTCGGGCTGATAGTAGTCGTAGTACGAGACAAAGTAGACCACAGCGTTGTTGGGAAAGAACTCTTTGAGCTCGCTCGCAAGCTGAGCGGCGAGCGTTTTATTGGGAGCCATGACCAGCGTCGGCTTCCCCAGGGCCTCAATAGTCTTAGCCATCGTGAAGGTCTTGCCCGAACCAGTCACGCCCAGCAAAACCTGATAGCGATCTCCGTCCCTCACACCCTGCACAAGCGACTCAATGGCCTTAGGCTGAGAACCTGCAGGCTCATAGGGAGAAACGACTTCAAACGGCACCTCAGCGCCCTCAACGCCAAAGCGCTTAAGTTCACCACCAACGCGTTCTACTTCAAATTCCGTCATGGATACTCCTAACTCATACATCTGCAGTATACGCAGGAGGTGGGCTTAGTCCTATACGAACCGATCGGGATAGAGCGTCTTATAGCGAACCCAGGCATTATTGACGCGAATCAGATAAGCCTGCGTCTCGGGGAAGGTAATCGCATTGTGAAGCGAGGTGCTCTGCTGCGCCCAACCATCCACATTGCCCATGCCGGCGTTATATGCGGCAATAGCGCTATCCGTCGACCCGTTGAAATACGTTAGAAGATACGAAAGATACGCACAGCCAAACTCGATGTTCGTAGCGGGATCGTTAAGGTTGTCGGCTGAATACTCGCTACCATCGACAAGACCTTTGGCAATCATATCCTGGGCAGTCTCGGGCATCAGCTGCATTAATCCCCGAGCGCCTTGATTCGACTCGGCCTCAGGATCCCAATTCGATTCCGACTTTATGACAGCACACACCAGATACGGATCAAGATTGTGCGAAATGCTCGATTGCTTTACGTACGCCTCGTAGTCAATCGGATACAAAGGCTTAAAGAAAGCGGCAGGAGCATACGAGTAGACGAGCGAAATAAGGCCAAAGACGAACACAACGGCAAGTGGCGCCACGCGATACCACGTAAAGAAACGTGTCCTAGGCATCGGCCTCCTCCTTATCCACTACATCCCCGAAGCCATGGCGCACAAGCCAAGCGTCCAGTTGTTCAAAGAGCGAGTTGTCGCCCGCCGCATTATCGATTACCGTCGTAGCGAGATTGCAAAGCGAAGCCTCATCAGGTTGGCATGCAGAACGCGCATCAAAATCAGAGGGCTCCATACCACGATGAATAGCACGCCCGCGACGAACTGCTAAAGGAGCGCTGATAACCAGAATTTCATCAGCCAGGCCAAAAGCATCCTCAAAACCAGTCGGGGCAGAAACCTCGACAACCGCAAAAAGATAACGGGGGGACGAAACCGTACAACAAACCGGATCGAGAATCCTAAGCGAAAGCTGTTCAATGAGAACGGGGTGCACAAGGTCATTGAGCCGTGCGACCGAATCAGGAGAAGCGAAAGCTCGAGAAGCGAGGATGCTGCGGCGAATGCCGCCCTCCTCATCCAAAATATCCCAGCCAAATTCTTCCGCGAGGGCATTGACGATATCGGAGCCTGGCACATACAGCGATTTGGCAAGCTCGTCCAGATCGATAAGCATGGCGCCATGAGATTCGAGATAGCGGCAGGCAGTCGACTTACCCGAAGCAATATTGCCCAAGACAAAAACGGTAAACATCAAGTCCTCCCTAACGCCAATGGGAGTTATTATCGCGCAAATACAAAAGAAGGACTCAAAATACAGCCAAACAGTAAGACAAGCTAAAAGAAGGCGAGTTCTTGTATTACAGCTCTTTATAAAACGCAAAAAAGGGGGAGGCCGCGAGGCCTCCCCCTTCTTCAAGTCATCAGAC